>JASHRM010000142.1 GCA_030037315.1 Candidatus Acidiferrales bacterium | reverse complement strand
CTCATTCCGTTTGTGTACTGGCGGCTATCTCGCCATTACTCGTATGCTCGGATCAACGATCCCCAGCGCCCAGACGCAGCAGCGAACGGCCAGTTTGTCCTGGTCCTGCGAGCAGCCTACGAGGAATTCGGAGGGCACGCATCCGTCTCGAGCGAAATTCTGGAAGATTTGGCGCTCGCGCGCAAAATCAAGCGATCGGGACACAAGATCTACTTCACGTCGCCGCTCGGAATCGTTCGCACAAGGATGTATCGCTCGTTGCCAGCAATGTGGCAGGGCTGGACGAAAAACCTGTATCCGCTCGTCGGGGGAAATCCGAGCGATCTGTTGCTGGAGTTCCTCGAGATCGTTCCCTGGCTTGAGGCAATTGTGTTCGGCTTGCTCTGGCTGAGCCTGGCAAGATTCCATGTCTCTTTGTGGTGGGTGCCGCTTTTCGCTCTGGCGGCGATCATCGAGCGGGAATTGCAGTACGCCATTGAGCTTCACCGGAATCTCTATCCCGTTTCCTACGTCCAATACTATGTACCCGGGGTCCTGCTCTATAGCGCGGCGCTCATGGCCTCCTGGTGGAAAACGGCACGCGGCCATGTCGTTTGGAAGGGAAGAGAGTATCCGGCGAGCACCCGATGATTCGGATCACGCGCAAAATCGAATTCGCAGCCGCGCATTTCTACCACAACCCCAATTTCTCGGCGGAAGAGAACCGCCGCGTCTTTGGCAAATGCAATAATCCCCACGGTCACGGCCACAACTACGTTCTCGAAGTGACAGTGGCGGGCGAACCCGATCCCGCTACTGGCATGCTCCTCGACCTGAAAGAGTTGAAAGGCATTCTCAACCGTGAAGTGGCAGAACGCATGGATCACCGGCACCTGAATTACGAGGTCCCGGAGCTCGCCGGCCAGATTCCCACGTGCGAAAATATCGCGGCCGTAATTTGGCGTCTGCTCGAATCCAAAATCACAAAAGGCAAGCTTGATCGTGTGCGGCTTTACGAATCACCCGATCTATTTGTGGACTGCACGGCGGAAACAAATGGCCGTCGTGCTGGAGAGCGGGTGTGAGCCAGCCGCTCCACGTTTCGCTAACCCGCCGCTATCGCTTCGCGGCATCGCACCGCCTTCATAATCCGCAATTGGACCAGGCTGAAAATTTGCGCTTGTACGGCAAATGTGCGAATCCGTATGGCCACGGCCACAACTATACTTTGCAAGTCACGGTCACCGGGCCGGTGAACCCGGAGACGGGAATGATCGCCAATCTCGGTGAACTCGATCCGTTTGTCGAGCAGAACGTGCTCGAGGCTTTCGATTACAAGTATTTGAATGAAGACGTTCGTGAATTTGAATCGACGATTCCGACGACCGAGAATGTCTGCCGCGAAATCTATCGCCGCCTGCGGCCGTTCCCGAGCGCGAAGATCGAGAAGGTCCGTATCGAGGAGACAAGCAATAACAGCTTCGAATATTCCGACGAAGGGTGAGACAACGGAGAAACGCGATGAAAACCAAGAACATAATCTCTGAGCCTATAATCGAAGCGGCCAGCGAAATTTCGATTTCCAGTTCTTCGGGTCCCGGCCCGATCTCCGATTTGATCCGCCAAATGATCGCGCAACTCGGCGAGGATCCTTCGCGCGAGGGACTGCGCCGCACTCCGGAGCGTTTCGAAAAGGCTCTCCGCTATCTGACCAGCGGCTATCGGCAGGATCCCGAAAAGCTTCTGAATGGAGCGATGTTCAGCGTTTGCTACGACGAGATGGTCGTGGTGAAAGACATCGAGGTCTACAGCCTTTGCGAGCACCATCTGCTTCCGTTTTTCGGGAAATGCCACGTTGCTTACATCCCGAATAAGAAAGTTGTCGGCCTCAGCAAAATCGCGCGCCTTGTGAACATGTACGCGCGCCGTTTGCAGATTCAGGAGCGGCTCACCAGCCAAATCGCCCAGACCATTTCGGATAAGCTGAGTCCTCAAGGCGTCGGCGTGATCATCGAAGCGCGGCATCTTTGCATGGTGATGCGCGGGGTCGAAAAGCAGCACTCTGCCGCGGTTACGAGCGCTATGCTCGGCGTATTTCGCGAAAATAAGCAGACTCGCGACGAATTCCTATCTTTGGTTAAGGCTGCGAAGTAGGAGCTGAAGCAGGCATCGCTTGCGGCGGAGGGATCACGTAATCGTCGCCCGTCCGGCTAAGAATCATTTCTCGCTGATGTTTCAGCACGCCGAGTTCCGTGGTCTCCTGCATGAATTCCTGCTTCTGATCGTCTGATAGTTGCGGACCCAGTTGGTCGAATTGCTGAATTTGCGCTTGAAGTTTCGGAATTTCGCGGTCGATCAGTACCGGATGAATGAACGGCGCCTTCGCCTCGCCTTTCTGAACAGCCAGCCGATTATTTTCTTCCCACACCGGGATGATTCCCACGTCGGATAATTCCACGTGAATTCCCGCAGGGCCGTAATCGCGTTTGACCACCGAGAATTTCACGATCATCTCATCGCGTGGCTCCCCGGTTTTATCGGGCATCAAGCCTTGCACGTATGTTGCAGACTGATTCGAAAGAAAATTTCCCAGCGAAAAAAATATCACGGCTTTGCGATTGTCCTGCGTCACGTAAGTCTCAATCGGCTGCAGCACGTGCGGATGATGGCCAATCACTGCTGCGGCGCCGGCCTCCAGCATCTTGTGCGCTATTTCGACGTCTTCCGGGCGCGGAGCAGGGGAATACTCGATTCCCCAATGAATCGAGACGAGCAGCAGGTCGCACTGCGCCCGCGCAGCGCGAATCGTATCCAGAACTCCCGCCTCGTCCATTCCGGGCGCGCCGCCTGATTCGCCGGAATAGGGGAAGAAAGCCACGTGTGGATCGGAATCTTTGTCAGGATTCCGGCGCCCATTGAGCCAGCGCGTCATCCCGATCCATCCGATCCTGATGCCATTTTTTTCAAGGATGAGCGGTTTCCACGCATCCGTGGCGTTTGCTCCCGAACCGACAAAAAGCAAACCCTGTTCACGCAAATGATCGAGCGTTTCATCGAAGCCCGCCCAATTCTGATCCATTACGTGATTATTCGCGAACGAAACGATCTTGACGCCGCTCGCCTTCAATGCCTCCAACAGGGCCAGTGGCGCGTCGAACTGAAACGGTTTTGAGCCAATCGAATGCTGCGGCGCAACGGGCGTTTCGAGATTCACGAATCCGTAATCCACTCCACGAAAAATATCGGCAACATTGACGAATAGCGCGTCCCAGCCTGCGTGATCGCTTGGAGCAGCACCGCTTTTGGCAATCTCGCTCTGCGCCGCTTCCGCCGATTCCACAACAGCTTGATGAGGGATCACGTCTCCAGCCAACGCAAAGGTCACGCGGCTGATCTCCTGCGGATACGTTTTCGCTGCCGCTGATTTTTGCTGGTCGGACGCAGCATGCGTTCTCAGCGTAAGCGCAAAATGCAGCAACACCACGACTGCGAGGCCTGCGAAGGCGGTTCGCGCGCCGAAAGACTTCCGCGATTCATTCAAATTGCATGTCAAGGGGTTGGCCGATCTCACTTTTGCGTGGCGCATTCATTTCAGTATATATTTTCGACGCGCCAGGTTCAGAGTTTGCCGTACAGCATGTTCCATCACAGTGCTGGCCAGCACAGGAAGAGTGTCCCGCCGCCGCGAAAAAATCTTGTGGCTTGTGCCAGAATGTGTGTGCTAGCATTTGGAAGTCGAAGAAAACAAGAGAATAGAGCAGGGGTACGTCGTTTCAGAGGGGGAGGATGAGTTGATGGCAACCAAAGTCGGTGTTATCGAGCAGTTTAGAGTTCACACGAAAGACACCGGCTCCCCAGAAGTACAGATTGCGTTGCTAAGTGAACGAATCAACTACCTCACAACCCACCTCCAGTCCCACGCAAAAGATCACGCTTCACGCCGCGGGTTGATCATGATGGTCAACAAGCGCCGTCGGCTGCTGGATTATCTGAATCGCCGCGACCCGGATCGGTATCGCGAGATTGTGGCACGACTTAGCTTGCGCAAGTAGCGCGGATTCCTCGAGTGGCCGTCCTGGCCACACTTTTTCCCACTGCATGAAACTGCATTGTCTTTTGCCGTGTGGAACGCCCTGCATTTGCGCGAGGCCTTTTGCCCGCTAACTCCCGCTCCCGCTGTTTTTCGCTCTTACTTCATCGACAAATTTTCGAGAGAAGATTCTCTCAATCTGATAATCGTTCCCGAACAATGGGACAAGGATGGAATGGATGTTTGAACAAGTTAGTTTGGATCTAGGTGGCCGGAAACTCACGCTCGAAACGGGCAAGATGGCGCGCCAGGCGCACGGCGCAATTGTGGCGCGATACGGAGACTCGGTGGTGCTGGCAACCGCCTGCATGGATTCCAAAGCGACCGAGAAGGATTTCCTGCCGCTCACTGTGGATTACCGTGAGTACACCTACGCCGCAGGAAAAATTCCGGGCGGATTTTTCAAGCGCGAGGGCAGACCCTCCGAGCGCGAAATTCTCACTTCGCGGCTGATTGACCGGCCTCTGCGGCCGCTTTTTCCTGACGGCTGGGCAACCGAAACGCAAGTGATCGCGTCCGTGCTCTCGGCCGAGGGCGAGAACGATCCGGATGTCGTGGCCGTCACCGCGTGTTCTGCCGCGCTCTACATTTCGAAGATTCCCTTTAATAACCCGATCGCCTGCGTGCGCGTAGGATTGATCGACGGCAAGCTCGTCGTGAATCCGGGCGTGGCCGAGCAGAAGGTGAGCCTCCTAAATATCATCATCGCAGGGTCAGCCGACGCGATCGTAATGGTCGAGTCCGGCTCGATCGAAGTTTCCGAAGATACGGTTGCCGATGCGCTGCAGTTCGGTCACGACGAAATCAAGAAGCTCGTCGCGGCCATTCGCGAGCTTGGCAGCCGCGTGAATTCGCAGAAGTTGACGGTCACTCCCCCCGCGTTCGATGAGGCGCTCTACAAAGAGATCGCGACAAAATACACCGATCGCATGCGCGACGCGCTCGACACGCAGAAGCACCCGAAACTTGAAAGCTACGCACTCGTCGACGGGGTCAAGAAAGAAATTCTCGATGCGGTACCGGAAGAAGAGGAGGAAAAGCACAAGCTGGCATACCGCGCGTTCGAGCGGCTTCGCGAGCGCATTTTTCGCGACGACATGCTGATTCGCCGCCGCCGTCCTGATGGCCGCGCGTTCGATCAGATTCGGCAGATCACTTGCGAAGTTGGCGTACTGCCACGTACCCACGGTTCCGCGTTATTTACCCGCGGGGAAACGCAAGCGCTCGTCACCACCACGCTCGGCACCAAGGAAGATAAGCAGCGCCTGGACCTGCTCTTCGAGGAGGAGACGTTCAAGCGGTTCATGCTGCATTACAATTTCCCGCCGTTTTCCGTTGGCGAAGTGAAATTCCTGCGTGGCACGGGACGTCGCGAAGTCGGCCATGGTGCGCTGGCGGAACGCGCTCTCGCAAACCTTATTCCTGCCGAGGCGGACTTTCCGTATGCCATCCGCGTCGTTTCAGACATCCTTGAGTCCAACGGTTCCTCGTCAATGGCCAGCGTGTGCGGCGGTTCGCTTTCGCTAATGGATGCCGGCGTGCCCCTCAGTTCGCCGTGCGCTGGCATTGCGATGGGTCTTGTCATCGAAGATGACAAATACGCCATCCTCACAGACATCGCCGGTGCGGAAGATCACTACGGCGATATGGACTTCAAAGTTGCCGGTACGCGAAAGGGAATCACCGCGCTTCAGATGGATATCAAGGTTTCGGGTGTGAGCGTTTCGATGATGCGCGAGGCCCTGGCGCAGGCACGCAAGGCGCGTCTTGAAATTCTCGACACCATGGAAAAGACAATTTCCACTGGCCGCTCCGAGATTTCAACCTACGCCCCGCATTTGCACATCCTTACGATTCCCACGGACAAAATCCGCGACCTGATCGGACCCGGTGGCAAGAAGATCCGCTCTATCGTGGAATCCACGGGCGTGAAAATCGACGTGATGGACGACGGCAAGGTCCACGTCTTCGCCGGGAATGGAAAAGCTGCCGAAGAGGCACTGAAGCAAATTCGCGACGTCACCGCGACAGCTGAAATCGGCAAAACCTATCTCGGCACGGTCGTGAGAATCGCGGACTTCGGAGCCTTTGTCGAGATTTTCCCGGGCACGGATGGCCTGCTTCATATCAGCGAAATTGCCGACCAGCGCATCCGCGCGGTTCGCGACGAGTTGAAGGAAGGCGATCAGGTCCTGGTTAAAGTGCTCGCGATCGAAGGCAACAAAATTCGCCTGAGCCGCAAAGCGGTTCTCCGCGATCAGCGCGAAAAGCAGCAAAAGACGGAGGCCGCCGGCTAATCGCCGCCACAATTACCATTCCAAGGGCTGGATTCTCCGGCCCTTGGCGTGTTGATCCGCTGTGGCGGGAATCGCCCTCAGGTCGGATTGTCGTGTGGATGGAATTCTAGGCCTGCGAGACTCGTTCGATACTTGCGCCGACGGCTCGCAGCTTGTTCTCAATCTGCTCGTAGCCGCGGTCGATGTGATAAACGCGGTCAATCCATGTAGTGTTATTCGCAACCAAGCCCGCTAGCACCAATCCCGCGCTCGCCCGCAAATCCGAGGCTGTAACGGGCGCACCGCTCAACGGCGTCGGTCCCGTCACGCTCGCCAGATTCCCGTCGATGGAGATGTTCGCTCCCATGCGCATCATCTCGCTTGCGTGCAAGTAGCGGTTTTCGAAAATCGTTTCGCGAATGTGCGAGACGCCATGCGCTTGCGTTGCCAGCGCCATGAACTGCGCCTGCATATCTGTCGCGAAGCCCGGATACTCGAGCGTCGCCACGTCCGCAGCAACTAACTTGTTCACGGCTTTCACCCGAATCGTGCCGTTGCCCTCGCATTTGATCCAAACGCCGCATTCACGCAACTTCTCGATAATCGCGCCCAAGTGACCCGGCTCGCAACTCGTCAACAGCAATTCGCCACCTGTGATCGCACCTGCGACCAAAAACGTTCCGGCTTCGATTCGATCGGGAATAATCGTGTGTGTCGTGCCGTGCAGTTCGGAAACGCCCTGCACGCGAATCATGGGCGTGCCGGCGCCTTCGATCTTTGCCCCCATTTTTGTGAGCAGCTCGGCAAGGTCCGGAATTTCCGGCTCTAGGGCACAATTCTCCAAAATCGTTTCGCCTTCAGCGAGCACCGCCGCGGTCAGAATGTTTTCCGTGCCGGTTACCGTTATTTTTGGAAAGTGGATCGTCGTGCCACGCAAGCGATCCGCGCGCGCTTCCACGTACCCGTGATCCACGGCGATCTTCGCGCCCAATTTCTCGAGCGCCTGAATGTGCAAATCCACGGGCCGCGCGCCAATCGAGCATCCGCCGGGAAGGGAAACGCGCGCATATCCGAAGCGTGCTACAAGAGGGCCCAGCGTCAGAATCGACGCGCGCATCGTCTTCACCAGTTCGTACGGCGCTTCGATGTGCGAAATATTCTGAGCCTGGATTGTGAATTCGCTGGGGGGAATATCCGGACTGCCCACGTTGCATCGCATGTGAGCGAGCAGTTTCGCCATCGTGATGATGTCGCGGACGTGCGGGATGTTGTGCAGGCGAACCGTTTCCGCCGTCAGCAGGCACGCCGCCATGGCCGGCAGCGCCGCGTTTTTCGCGCCGCTGATTCGCACCGTGCCTTCGAGTCTTCGTCCGCCTTGGATTTTGAATTGGTCCACGCCCGTTCCTATCGTTCTCTATTTGTCATCCC
>JASHRM010000141.1 GCA_030037315.1 Candidatus Acidiferrales bacterium | reverse complement strand
CTTGCCGGCGCGCGTTGGCTCTGGCAACGAACGATGTCGGGCGGCGATTCTTTCGCCGACGCGTCGTCGAGATGGAAAGCAAAATCGCGAACGAACAGATCCCGCCGTCTCAGATCAAATGACTCGCTATGGTTGGTAGCCGGGCGCGCCGAGCTGCCAGAAGAGAAACGCGATTTCGTCGGCGAGTTCGATATTCCGCTGCGATTTGGTCGAACCCATTCCGTGGCCTGCGTCGTAATCGACGCGCAACAAAATGGGTTTCCCGCTCGCAGAGTCCGCTTGCAAACGCGCCGTCATCTTCGCCGCTTCCCAAGGGGCCACGCGGGGATCGTTTGCCCCGGTCGTTAGCAACACCGCTGGATACTTCACGCCGGGCTTTACGTGGACGTACGCATCCATCGCGTAAAGCCCCTTGAAGCCGTCGGGATCTTTCACCGTTCCGAATTCCGGAATGTTTGCCGGGCCGCTGGCCATCAATTCCGATCGCAGCGAATCCGAATCGCCCACGCGAATCAGCGCGGCGCCGAATAAATCGGGACGCTGCGTGATCGCGCCGCCGATTGTGACTCCGCCCGCGCTGGTGCCTTCGCCTGCGAGATGTGCGGGCGAGGTGTATTTGTGGCTGATCAGGTACTGCGCGCCGGCGAGCATGTCGTCAATCGTGTGCTGCTTGGTGAGTTTTTCGCCGTCGCGATGCCAGTCCTCGCCATACTCGCCGCCGCCGCGCACGTGCGCCACGGCAAAGATTCCGCCTTTTTCGAAAAATGCCAGCAGAGTGGGACGAAACGTGGGATCGAGAGTGATGCCGTAGGCTCCGTATCCCTCAAGCCATGTGGGATGCGAACCGTCCATCGCGATTCCTTTTTTGTGGATGATCGAGAGCGGCACCATCGCGCCGTCTGTGCTTGGCGCTTTCACTTCTTCGGACACGACCTGCGAATAATCCACGGGCGACGGCGGCACGAGGCCCGTGTCCGTCAGTTTCCCGGTTTTTGTGTCGAGAGCATACCAGAGCGGCGACTTCGTCCACGAAGTCAGCTCGAACCACGCGCCATTTTCCGTAGGGTTGACCACCAGAGTTTGCACCGCGCCGTCGAACGGCAGCTTCACGGATTGCAGCGTGCCTTTGTCGTAGGAAAGTTTGCGAATGCGGCCGATGCCTCCATCGAGATCCTGCACGTAGAGGCCGTCTTTCGCCGCGGCGAGGCCGACGATCACCACTTCGCTCGCGGGGACCACTACCTTGGCTGAGGCCAAACCGGGATTGCCCATGTTGACGCTCAGGATTTTGAATCGCGACGCGTCCTTGTGCGAGAGCAGATAGAGCTGGTCGCCGTGAACGTCCATGTTGATAACGTCATCTTTGTCGTCGACGACTTTCTTCCATTCGGTGCGGGGGTCAGGCGACGCCGTAAATGGAGTCACGTAAATGTCGAGTTCGCGCTCGACGCCGTGCACGACGGTGCCTACCAAATAACCGGGCGCGGCGGGCGAATAGCCGATGAAGCCGAAATCGTCCTCGGATACTTTCACGTTGGGATTCACGTCGTAGCCGAAAATGACCGGATCCTCATCTGGATCGGAGCCCAGAACGTGGTGATATTCGCGAAGCTTCTGGTAAGCAGCGGTCGCGGGCGCGTCCGGCGGAAGTTTCGGCAACCGGTCGTAGAAAAACGAGTCGTCGGGCATCCACGAGGGCTGGCCGAACTGGGCGCGATCGATTGCGTCCGGCAGAATTTTGCCGCTGGCGGTTTCGACGACATGAATTTCGCTGTTCTCGGAACCGCCGCGCGAAATTCCGTAAACCACATATTTGCCGTCGAGCGATGGCGCGAAATAGTCGATCGAGAAATGTTTGCCGTCGGCTGTGGTGAGCGTTTCGGGATCGACAAGCAGGCGTTCGGGCGATGAAAGGCGATCGCGCACGTAGAGTTTGCGATTATCGGAGCCGGGCTCCGCCTTCAGATAGAAGTAGTGGCCTCCCCAAACTTGCAGGCTGCTGACCGACGGACCGGCGTTATCGAGCGCGTTGATGCGTTCGAGCAGCGCATCGCGGCCGGGAATTTTCGCGAGCATGGCGCGCGTGTAATCGTTCTGTTGCTTCATCCAGCTGACCACTTCGGGATCCGACGTGTTTTCGAGCCAGCGATACGGGTCGACGACTTTCGTGCCGAAGTAATCGTCGGTGACGTTGCGTATGGGCGTCTTGGGCAGAGAGACTTGAGCCGGGGTGAAAAGCGGAAGCAGCATTGACAAAGCGAACAGCGTGACGAAACGCAGCCGGATTTTCGTGGTCATCAATTTCCCTCAGAGGAGATGGTTATGAAGCCGCAGCACGGCGAACAAGGGCAAATCGCCTGATATTTTGACGCGAACATATGACATTCGTTACCCAAAAATGACTCCTTATCTTGCGCCAGGTCCGTGTCGATTAGAACGTGGCACCGGCGATTGTTTTCATAGAGTTACGCCATTTCTAATCACCGGAGTGAGGATTAGAAATCGGCGACTTTTTGCGAAAATTGAGCTGGCAAAGCGGGAGCCGAGACAGATTGCGGCCTCAGCCCGGCGGCTGCGTTTCCTTCGCGCCAGAATTGTACTTTTCCAATTTTCATGCTGATTCGACGCTAGCAGATTCGGCGGGATGGTGTAAGGGAGTCGTTGGTGTAAAGAATGGTTGGTGTGGAAAGATTGATCCATGCAAGTTCTTAATGACCCAAAAGCAGATCCCTCACACTCGCAAAGATCGCTCGGTCCGGGATGACAACATCGCTTGAAACCTTCCAGAACCAGCCGGGCAACGACTCAGATCGCCGCAGAATCATCCAAGGTAGCCAGAGGCGAAAGGCGATGAGGTGGGTTCGGGTGGAGTCGTCGACACTGAGAGGCGTCGCATACGACTCCGATTCCTCAACGCTCGAATTGGAATTCAGCGACGGCGACCGCTACCGCTATTTCGAGGTTCCGGAAGCCGTTTACAGCGAGCTGCTCGCAGCGGATTCGAAGGGCAATTTCTTCCATACCCACGTTAAGGGAACTTACCGCTTTACCAAGCTTTAGCGCAGTTGCCACATCCGCGTGGGCGCGGGATTCGCGCTCGCGTCGCGGCGGTGAATTCCGTTATTCTTGTTCGCTTATGTTAGACCTCGGATACGTGCGCGAGCACATGGACGCAATCGAGAAGATGGTGCGCGATCGCGCGATCACGTTCGATTTGTCTCCGTTTCAGACGATCGATGCGGAGCGGCGCAAAATCATCCACGCCACGGAGTTGATGAAGGCTGAACGGAATAAGGCCAGCGAAGAGATCGCGAGGCTGAAGAAGTCCGAAAAACAAGAGCAAAAGAGCCGGCCCTTCGACTCCGCTCAGGACGGCGCTACAGAAAATCAGGAGCCAAAGAGCCGGCGAGGGGCCGGCGCTGCGGAGGGCGCAGCCCTTCGGCCTAGCTCAGGACAGGTAAGCAGCGCCCCTACAAAACCAGGACAGGCGCCCAATGCCGAGCTTGAGGCGATTCTGGCGCGGATGAAGGACGTCTCGGAAGAGATTAAGCGCAACGACGAGCGAATCACGCAGCTTGACGAGCAACTACGCCAGTTCATGCTGACGATTCCGAATATTCCGCATGCGAGCGTGCCGGTGGGCAAAAGCTCGGCAGACAACGTGGAGATGCGGCGCTGGGGCGCACCTCCGAAATTCGATTTCGCTCCGAAGCCGCACTGGGAAGTGGGCGAGGGCGCGGGGATTCTGGATTTCGAGTCGGCGGTGAAAATTGCGGGCGCGCGATTTGCGGTCTACAGAGGACTGGGAGCTCGGCTCGAGCGCGCTCTCGCGAGCTTTTTCCTCGACATGCACACGCGCGAGCACGGCTACACCGAGATTTTGCCGCCGTTCATTGTGAATACGGCCGCGCTAACGGGCGTGGGCCAATTGCCGAAATTCGCGGCGGACATGTTTCACCTGGAGAATACCGACCTGTGGCTGACGCCGACCTCCGAAGTGGAGCTGACGAATCTTTACCGCGACGAAACGATCGATGCGGACCAGCTGCCGATCAAGGTGTGTGCGTGGACGGCGTGTTTCCGGTCCGAGGCAGGCGCGGCGGGGAAAGACACGCGGGGGATCAAGCGGCAGCACCAGTTTCAAAAAGTGGAGATGTTCAAATTCACGCACCCGGAAAAAAGTTACGACGAGCTGGAATCGCTGGTGCGGAATGCGGAAAAACTGCTGGAAAAGCTGGGGCTGCACCATCGCGTGGTGCAGTTGTGCACGGCGGACATGGGATTCGCGTCGGCGAAGACGTACGACATTGAGGTGTGGCTGCCTTCTTCGGGCGAGTTTATGGAGATTTCGTCCTGCTCGAATACCGAGGCGTTTCAGGCGCGGCGGTCGGGGATTCGGTTCAAGCCAAAAGGCGGCGGGAAAAGCGATTTCGTGCACACGCTGAACGGGTCGGGGCTCGCGGTGGGCCGCACGTGGATCGCGATTGTCGAAAATTTTCAACAGTCCGATGGGTCGATCAAGATTCCTGAAGCGCTGTGGCCGTACATGGGCGTGGAAAAGATTCCCGCGAAGGGCAAGGCGTAGCAGCGAATTTCTCGGTGTCCTTCGGCGGACGGCACGTTTCTAAACTCGAAAACTGGCTGCGGTGTAAGCCCGCGCAAAGGAACGCGCTACGCGCGAGGACTCTGTCGCAGGGCTGAAGCCCTGCGCTTCCACCGAAAAGAAATTGCTGCGGGTAAAGCTGCGCACCCTTCGCCAAAGGACTTAGGGCAAGATGGAACGCGTCTGCGACGCGACCCAGCATTCGCTTCACTCTAGGTAACAAAGCCGGGACCTTCCAAAAAAATCGCCATTCGAGAGAATGGCGTTCCCAGCAACGGCCAAATCAAAAGCAAAACCTGCCGGCCTTCCCAGCGGAAGATCTGCGCCGGACGCCAAAACCGCCGCTACGAAAGACAAACCCGTCGATACGCGTTGAAAAGCGAGGCAAAATCCGCTCTGGGTGCAGGAGATTGCGAAAAAGGAAATCTCAGTAGAAGAAGACGAAGGGAACAGCACAGGGCGCCGGCCCAAACCTTTTCCCCCGGCACCCTGTTCCGCTGCAAACTTAGGATTTAGTTTTGTCGATGCTATCGACGTGGAGCGAGCCGTCACTTTCCATGTGGCCCTTGACGGTGACTTCGCCGCCGAGATCCCGGTCGGCGTTGACCGAATCCTGGTTGTGAATTGCGATAACTTTCTTGTCGGCGCCATTTACAAATACCCACTTGGAACCGTTCTTGGTGACGCATGTTTTCGCGCAGGCGGCGTGGTCTGCGCTCATGCCCTTGGCTCCGCAATGGCTGTCGCTGATCCAGCCAGTCCAGCTCATCGTCTTTGAATCGGCGACGGCGGACAAGCTGATCACGGTCAGGAGCACTGCGAGTACGCTACAGATGCTGATCGCTCTTCTCATTCGGCTTCCTCCTCAGAGGCGCGCGGGCCGCCGACTCGGACCCAATTGCGGCTCGTTTGCCCGGTACAAGTACGCTCTGCGGACATCAATCGATGGGCAAAGTTCGAATTACTACCCCCACCACTCGGCAACAAAGGTTATACCGCAGTGCGGAGAGGGGCACAAGCAGATTGGCGACTAGGGGATGCCGCCGACGAGGATTTTCGGTCCGGTTGGCTGCGAGCTGCCTCCCGCAGGCTCGAGCGTGACGACGAAGGATTTTGCCGATGCGCTCGCGGGCAATTTCATCATGCACTCGTCCGTCTGATTCGGCGCCGGATTGAAGACGCACAAGCTGACTGGATTGCCGCTCATCGGCAGGAGCCAGAGCTGATAACTTTTTCCGGCCGGCGCGGGCGCGATTTGACCTTCGTACAGCGCCTCGCCGATTTTCAGGTTGTAGATCACTCGCGCAGCGCCGGTGCGCATGCCGGGTTGCGGTACGAGGTCGAGTGCGGCGGTCGCGTGCGCTGTCACTAGGGCCGAGATTTCGCGCGATTGCTGCAGCTGCCGCTCCTGCTGCTGCATTGTGCTGCGGAGATCGGCGAGCTTCCGATCGAGTTCACGTGCTTGGTGCCATGAAAAGATCGTCACGATCGCGAGCACGATTGCCGTGAGGATTAGCACAAACCTCCAATGGGAGCTGAGGCTGGGCCTGACATTTGGCTCAGAATGCTCTTTGGGATGGGGATCGCCATTCATGGAGGGTCGCAGTCGATCCTAAGCCGGATACGCCACCAACAACAAGCCTAATCTTATCAGCTACTTACGAAAGGCCTTAGGGCGTGCCGGGTGCGAGAAATTGCCTTTGACGGCACGAGTTCTATAACTTAGTCACTGTTTTCATTGACATATCGGGGCGCTTGGCTAAACTTCGATTCTTGCAAGACTTACAACCACTCAGACAATCTCCGAGCGCTCAACTTATTTTGGGACAGCGCACGGGCCCCTCTACAGGAGGAAGGCACGATGGCGACTGCTAAGGCGGCTCCGCAGCCAATTCCGCGAATTGCGCCGCGCGAGGACCTGAATCCTCACCGAATCGCGCAAATTCAATTCGATCTCGCCGCGGAGTATTTGAAGCTCGATCCGGGATTACGCCAGATTCTTCGCTCGCCAAAGCGGGTGCTCGAAGTTTCCGTTCCCACGAAGATGGACAACGGGCAGGTGAAGGTTTTCACCGGCTATCGCGTGCAGCACAACGTGGCGCGCGGCCCGGCCAAGGGTGGAATCCGTTATCACCCCAACGTGACGCTCGACGAAGTGAAGGCGCTTGCAACGTGGATGACGTGGAAAACCGCGGCCGTAAATATTCCGTTTGGCGGCGGCAAAGGCGGCGTGATATGCGACGCGAAGCGCATGAGCAAAGGAGAGCTCGAGCGAATGACGCGGAGGTACGCGTCCGAAATCTTGCCGCTGATCGGTCCCGAACAGGATATTCCCGCGCCGGATGTGTACACGGATTCCCAAACGATGGCGTGGATCATGGATACCTATTCCATGACGAAAGGATATTCGTCGCTCGGCGTGGTGACAGGCAAACCGGTTTCGATCGGCGGGTCTGAGGGCCGCAAGGAAGCGACGGCGCGCGGATGCATGGTGGTGACCGAAGAAGCGTGCAAGCTGAAGAAAATGTCGCTGCGCGGCGCGAGCGTGGCGATTCAGGGATTTGGAAATGCGGGCTCGCTGGTTGCGCGGCTTTTCGCGGAGAAAAAATCACGAATCGTTGCAATCAGCGATTCGCGCGGCGGCGTTTTCAATTCGTGCGGCATCGATCCGCTGAAAGCGATGCGCTACAAGGAGCGGTCGGGCACGGTGGTGGGGATGCCGGGAACGTCGCGAATTTCGAATGACGATTTGCTGACGATGAAGTGCGACATCCTCGTGCCTGCGGCGCTCGAAAACGTGATCACGCTGAATAACGCGGACCAAATTAAGGCGAAAGTCGTGGCAGAGGCGGCGAACGGTCCCACGACGCCGCACGCGGACGAAGTGCTCGCGCGCAAAGGCATCACTCTGCTGCCGGACATTCTGGCGAATGCGGGCGGCGTGACCGCAAGCTATTTCGAGTGGGTACAGGATTTGCAGAGCCTCTTCTGGCCGCTCTCGGAAGTAAACGCGAAACTCGAATCGGTGATGCGGCGTGCGTTTCAGGAAGCCTACGAAACCATGCGCAAGCATCGCACGCACATGCGCACGGGCGCCTACATCCTGGCCGTCGGGCGCGTGGCGGATGCGACACTGGTCCGCGGCCTTTTCCCCTGATTTTGCGCTGACGGCGTTTCTGGAATGGCCGCTGTAAATTAAGGAACGCTTCTGTCTTCGCATATCCCCATGTTGCGCTAGAAAGAGATTCTTCGACTCCACCTGCCGGTTTCGCAGAAGGCGCGAAACGAAAAGCAGCCGGCAGATTCCGCTCAGAATGGCGAACGAGTCTCACCCGCCCGCGGCAAGACGGCTCGGCATGACAATTTGATTTGAGTCGATGTTAGTGGCCTTCGTGGACGAAGAGGCCGGCGAATCTGCTGACTCTGCTTTGCAGATTGTCCGATTGGACGGGCGGAGCGTGGGGTGTGAATTTCCGAACAATAAATTCCTGAAAGACGTTGGATACCGCATCTTCTCCAATGTCTATCAAAGCGGTTTCGAAAGTCGCTCCGGCGCCATTACGGTCGTTGGCTGGATAATACAGATTCGATATTCCGCCTGAAGCCAAAGCGCCGATGATGAAGGAATAATTCGGCTGCCAGCGCTTGTTGTCGCCTTTGCAAATCACTGCATTCGCGAGCGCGTAGAGAAACCTCGATCGCGTGCTTCCGGTGCCTTTGTAAAAATAGCGCGGATCCTGCTTCAGGAGCGAAGGCAGGATTGCGCTGCCAATCAGCGTGTCCGAGGCAATGTCCGCGTAGTTCGCGCCAAAGCGCTTGCCGTAACCCTGAGCGCCCTGCCCATAAGCGCGAAAATCGTTGTGCGCCTGCTCGACGCCGGCCACGGCAGCCGTAAATCCCAGCGTAACGGGATCGATCATGTCGCGAAAGGCGAGCTCGAATTTTTGTTTCGGGTTTAGAGGCGCCGCATCGGCAACGTAGCTAACGTAAAAATTCGGGATGAAGCCGAGAACGCGCTGCGATTCTTCGACTTTTAGTTCCTGCTGCGCAATCTCTTCCTGAGTTTCGGCAGCTCCCACGGTGACGGAAGTTACTGCCGTCGCCACCGTCAAAGTGATGGTGGGAACCGTATAACTCTGGCCGGGCTGAAGATCGCCGGAGGATGTGTACGTTGCGAAGCCGGGAGCGGTGATGGTCAATTGAAACTGGCCGGGCGCGATATTGCTAAATGAAAATTGGCCGTTGTCGCCGGTGGAAGATTCCTGAGCCAGGAGATCCGCACCGCGA
>JASHRM010000140.1 GCA_030037315.1 Candidatus Acidiferrales bacterium | reverse complement strand
AGCAACTGCCGCCTAAGATCCATCGCCGCGATGCAGCATGTGTACCGCTTCGAGGAGGGCCATGATCAAGAAAGTTCGGCAAGGTTACCAAGTATTGTCCAGTAAAGGGAAGAACCTCGGCGGACCGTATCCCACGCGGGAGGAAGCAAAGAAGCGTCTACGACAGGTCGAGTTCTTCAAGAGACACAAAACATGATTGAACAAGTTCGCGGGGATAGAATCGAAGCCAGGCCACAGCGGGAAGTGCATACATTATGCCTGGCTCTGCTTGTCGCCGCCGCAGTGAACGTTCTGATCCCCGCGATTCTTTTTGCTAATAGAGAGTTCTTTGGCGCAATCAGTTTTCGACATCGGCTGCCCGTGGTCGCAGCGGTATTCGTGGAATACCTGATCGCATTCTTGGTAATTCGCTTGCATGAGAACAGAGGATTCGCGGGCGGCTATGCAATAGCAATGAGCGCTGTCGTTACGCTGGGATCCGTCGCTTTATCATGGACTGTGGTGAGGTTTGCGGGATTGGGCGCAGTTGCGGTTCCAAGCAGGATCCTTGTCGTTGGCACATTCGCGTTGGCTGTACTGTCTAACGCTGTGTTTCTCGCAGCCAGTGTTCGTTACGCCCGCGCCATCCATCCCCGTTTGCATTTGGGTGGATTCATCACAGGCGTCGTGGCCTGCTTCGTACTGCTGTTTCTGTACTTGCATATTCTTCCTTAAGCTTGCCACTCGGATTGTGTGCGAAATGGCTAGAGGCTGTTGCACAACCCAAACTGGGCCCAATGGGATCAATAACGTAGCCAGATGCAATACACTGAGTCAGGTTGCGCCATTTAGACTGAAAATGCGCTTCTCGTCGTCATAAGAAAACAGCTCGGCGTAGCGTCCCCACCGGATGATTGTCTGCAGCGTTCTCTCGGAATCAGCCGCCGATAAATGGTCCTCTAGCTCAGATTTGAACCGTATTCGTGGTGCTGCATGGTCTTGCCGTTCGTCAAGAACCTGTTGAACATGAGCTACAAACGGTACGAACCTTAGGAGATGTTCTTTGAAGAGTTGTTTGCGCTGGTCTGTTCCTGCTCGAGCAAAAATCTGACCGGCAGCGGTTAAGGCGATCGAACCATCTTTCAGATCTGCGAAAGCGAGAATATGGAGCACGTCTGCAATCGGCAGTACATCCTTCGTCGCTAGAGAGAGCGAACGTGCGATTATGCTGAGGTCAGCTTTGCCCTTGTAAGGCGATCCAGCCAGGGACTCCATGAAGCCAACGATTCGATTGATGCCCAAAGCAGGCAGGGGATACACGGAACCACCATGCGGCTGAATCTGTGCCTTGACGGACTCGATGGCACGCGCGGTCAAGATCGAATACAAGTCATCCACAATTTCATGAAAGGCCGCGTCAAATCGGTTCCGCGGGTGCGGAAGCGTGACTGAAATTTCCGCGGCAATGCGCCCGGGATGAGACGAGAGAACGAGCACCCGATCGCACATGAATACAGCTTCTTCGATGTTGTGCGTAACCAGAAGCACAGATTTGGTGGGCAACTGATGCTGCGTCCACAAGTCGAGGAAATCGGTTCGCAAGGTTTCGGACGTCAAGACATCGAGTGCGGAAAAAGGTTCGTCCATCAATAGCACGGTCGGCTGAAGAACAAATGCCCTCGCGAATCCGACGCGTTGTCTCATTCCTCCCGATAATTCCCGCGGATACGCTGATTCGAAACCATCGAGACCGATCAGATCGATAGCCTCAATCGCGCGCCGCCGCGCTTCATCTCGCGACACACCCAAGGCATCGAGTCCCAATTCTGCGTTTTCTAATACTGTTAGCCAGGGAAACAGTGCGAACGTCTGAAATACCACAGCGATTCCTTCCGCCGGACCTTTTAGAGACCCTCCCTGGTAAAGGACTTCACCTGAAGTGGGTTCGGTAAGACCCGCCGCGATTCGTAGCAGGGTCGATTTTCCTGACCCTGAACGCCCGACAAGGCCGAGAATCTCACCGTCCCTGAGCGAAAGATTAATTCCGTCAAGCACTGCAAGAGGTTCACCCGACGGGCGGGGAAAGGTCTTGCAAACATTGCGAAGTTCTGTGATCGGTGTCTTCTGTACGGTCACAGTATTAATCCAGCCTCGTTCGCCGTTCTGCGAAAGCGTAGAGTGGACGCCACACCAAGCGATTTAGAACAATGACCAAGACCGACATCATTGCGACGCCCAAAGCGATCCTTGGGTAATCGCCCGCGGCCGTCATTTGCGCGATGTAAGCTCCAAGGCCTGATCCGCTGATTTGCCTAGAACCCCAACTCACGATTTCGGAAACGATGCTTGCATTCCAAGCGCCGCCGGAGGCGGTAATGGCCCCCGTGACGTAATAAGGAAATATTCCAGGAAGCAAGACTTCACGCCACCGACGCCAGCCTTGCACGCGAAGACTTGATGCAGCCTCTCGTAAATCGCCGGGAAACGCGCTAGCTCCAGCGATCACGTTGAACAAGATGTACCACTGCGTCCCGAGAATCATTAGCGGGCTTAGCCAGATCCTTGGGGAAAGGTGGTACTTGACAATCACAAAGACGGCGAGCGGGAAAAGAAGGTTCGCCGGAAACGCGGCCAGAAACTGGGCGATAGGTTGAACCTTTTCTGCTAGCTTCGGTCGCAGGCCCACCGAAACTCCGAGGGGCACCCATATCAGTGACGCGAAAATTATCAGGACGATTACTCGCAGTAGGGTCAACCCCCCGTTGGCTATGACGATGCCCACATCGGCCAAGGTCACCGATGGCCGAACGAATTTGGCGAGTTCCCATCCGGCATAAACCAACAAGGCAGCAACGAACGTGAGCCACGCAGCATCTCCCGCTCGCCGGGGCACGGCAGAGAACGGCGTACGTGACGCTTTGCGAAGCGAAAACCGGCGTCGAATCAAGGCGTCAAGACCCCGATCAATCGGTGCGGCTGCCACCTTGAACAAGCGTGT
>JASHRM010000139.1 GCA_030037315.1 Candidatus Acidiferrales bacterium | reverse complement strand
GCGTTCTTTTTGTTTTCTTGGCCTTGCCGTCCGTTTGGGTTGTAACCGTGCGTTTCTCGTTCTTGGCCATGTGCTTGATCTCTTTGCCTGCCAGAAAATCCTCGCCAAAGCACATCGGCGTGCGGCCGAGATTTTGCTTTTTCTAACGTTCATTTACGTCGTGCCGCGGACGATTGATCGCCTGATCCGTCCGGTAGCTTTTTGCCTCTTCGGTGATGCGATCCGATCGAGGGTCCCGGAGCCGTTCCTTCTTTTTTGAATCGCTTCCCTTCTTTGGCCGGCCCGAGGACCGCTCCATCCTCAGTTTCTGGTCGGGTTGGTCGCCTGGATTTCGCGGATTGTCCGGATCGTCTTCGTCATGACGCACGTGCGGGTCGTCCGGTTCTACACCCGGCGCGCGTGGCGTCCTGGCCTCATCGTCCCGTTTGCTTCGAGACGAGTTGTATTTAATGCCCTCTTCAATGGGTGAACGTAACGCCATAGTGTTTTCCTCCTTTCACCCTACTTCGCTTCCTATCCAGAAAAATGTTCGCCGTTCGGCTCTTATCGGCGCCCGGCTCGATGAGCCCTCGTTTTCTTTACTTCAGTTCTTTCGACTTCGACCTCGTTTTCGCTGCGCAAAGCCTTTGCAAATTCATCAGCCTGTTTCTCCGCTTCATCGCGCGCGAGACCGTAGCGCTCCTGAATGCGGCCGACAACCTGGTCTCTCTTGCCGTCGATCACATTCCAATCATCGTCAGTCAGCTTGCCCCATCGCTCTTTGGCTTGACCTTTGTACTGTTTCCATTTGCCTTCCACTTGATCCCAATTCATGTTCTTTTCCTCCAGGAAAACTGACAGTTCAGAAAATCATGCCCGGCCCTAGAAAACCGCAGCACGTGAGATCGCAGAATACTGCATACCATTGAACTGCCTGCGGAGATTGCCGTATGGACCGATCCCCATGACCTCTCTACACTTACGGCCAAGTGCGTTGCCTTTCTGAAATCTCAAACTGAACGTGTGATCCCTGTGCCCCAGGCGCTAACGCAGAACGGGAAGCAAGCAACCTCCCGCCCCAAAGTTCAAAAAGGCGCCGCACATTATTTTTTCTCGAAGCTCGGCCCCGGCCTGATCACCGGCGCAGCCGACGACGATCCCAGCGGGATCGCTACTTATTCGCAGGTAGGCGCACAATTCGGTTACTCGCTCTTGTGGACGATGCTTTTTTCCTATCCGCTGATGTCCGCGTTTCAGGAAATCAGCGCCCGCATCGGACGCATCACAGGAGCGGGAATCGCGGCAAACTTGCGCAGGCACTACCCGAGGCCAATCCTTTACGCGATTGTGCTGCTGTTGCTCGCGGCGAATACGTTCAATCTGGCGGCGGATTTGGGAGCGATGGGTGCGGCTGCCAAATTGCTATTCCCTGGAAGCCAGTGGATCTACACGCTCGGTTTCGGCTTCGCGTCATTGCTGACCCAGATGCTGGTCCCGTACAAAAAATACGTGAACTATCTCAAATGGCTCACCATCGCGCTCTTCTCATACGTCGCGACAGCCGTCATCGTGCGCCAGCCGAACCTTCACGCGTTGCGCGCCTTGATTTTGCCTGCCATCTCGCTTCGCGGCAATTATCTGACGGCACTGGTCGCCGTCCTCGGAACAACCATCAGTCCTTATTTGTTTTTTTGGCAGGCGTCGCAAGAAGCGGAAGAAGTGAAAGTTCACGCGGCCGAAAAGGCTTTGGACAAAGCCCCCGAGCAAGCCGCCTACAATTTCGATCGCATCCGTATCGACACTTACATTGGCATGGCGTTTTCCAACATCGTTGGTTTTTTCATCATCCTTACCACCGCCGCAACGCTGCACGTCCACGGGCTCACCAACATTCAAACGGCAGACCAGGCCGCAAGAGCGCTCGAACCGCTTTCCGGCCGTCTCCCATTCCTACTTTTTACGCTGGGCATGGTGGGAACCGGATTGCTCTCGATTCCGGCGCTGGCTGGATCGGCTGCGTACGCAATCAGCGAAGCGTTCCGTTGGCGAGCGAGTCTCGAACAAAAACCTGCGCGCGCGCCAAAATTCTATGGGACTCTTTGCTTTGCAACGATTCTCGGCATCGCCATCAACTTCACTCACCTGAACCCGATCAAAGCGCTGTTCTTCGCCGCGGTCATAAACGGCGTGGTCGCGGTGCCCGTGATGATTCTCACCATGATCCTTTCCCACGACTCCCGGATCATCGGCAAATTCCGGCTCCCGCGTTATTTGACTGTGGTTGGTTGGCTCGCGGCTGCGGTGATGTTCTTCGCTTCGGTCGGAATGTTCGCCACCATCGGAGGGCAGTAGGCAACAACCGTGGAATTCGGACGCGCAGATGTTTAATAAGCCGCGCGCAGCAGCCCTAAAACCTCGGCCTCCGTTACCGGCTTATCCATTACGGCCCGTTCTTTGATTTCGTGCATCACCGCCGGGACGATTTGCTCGACTTCATTCTGTGGCACGTGCGCTTTTCCCAGGCTGTTCGCCACGTCAAATTGTGCGATGAAATCCGCTGTTTTCTGCGTGCATGCCAGCGCGCCCTGCTTCGGATTGCGCGGATCGAATGCGACGTGAAAACCTTCGGCGATCGGACCGAATCGCTCGGGCGCAATGTCCGCCATAAATCGCATCACGTGCGGCAATGTGATGCACGAGGTGATTCCGTGCGCCACGTTCCACCGTGGCCCAATCTGGTGCCCGAGCAGATGGGACAAACCGAATCGCGTATTCATCGAGCCATAGATCGAAAACCACGCGGCAAACTGGCAGTAGCCGCGATGCTCCAGCTGAATTGCGCCGGTCGTTTTGATCGAGGCCGGTAGATGCTCCACCAGCAGCGAAATTGCCTTGGACGCAAGCGTATCGCTGATCACTTGGTGACGCACGGCATAGATTGTCTCGATGGCGTGATCGAGCGCGCGCATTCCCGTCGCAACCCACAACCATTCCGGCGTTTCCAGCGTCAGCTCCGGATCGTTGATGACTGTCTTCGGCTGTAAGCGCGGGTCGGTGGCCGCGGATTTTACCAGCGTTTTTTCGTCCGTCACTCCGCCTGAATATGTATATTCGCCCGCAGAAAGCGTGGTGGGAATCGCAAGGTGGATCAGTTCCTTCCTATCCAGAAATTTGTGGCTGGCGACCTTGCACGTATCAATGGGGCTGCTGCCGCCGAAACTCACCAGGCTGTCGGCACTCACTCTTTCAATTTCCGCCTGTAGCTGATCGACGGTGCTTCGCGGCACATGCTGCTTTGCGCCTTTGAATACCGAAACGCACCGCGAGCCCGCCGCTCCGATGACTTTTTCGAGCAAGCGCGACGCTCCGAGAGTTTTTCCGGTGACAACGACCGCGCGTTGGAGTCCGCGCCGCTCAAGCTCCTGGCCGAGCGACGCAACTTTGCCCGGCCCTGAAATCACTTTTTCCAGTTTGCTTAGATTGAAATCGGAATCGAGTGCGCTCATGCCGCGCAGTATACATCATCGCCACGCTTGCCCTTGGCCAAGCGCTCGCTCTAGGCAGCACGGGGGTTTATCAGCGCGTTTTCTTTCAGGAATGCCTCCACTCTCGCTTTTACGTCGTCGCGCACACCTCGGAACATCGCACGTTTCACTTCGCCACTGCCTTCCACAGTGACGGGATCCGGAATGCTCCATCTTAAGAGGTTCCTGGTAAACGGAAACACCGGCGCGCGTTCCTTTGCAGCGTCGTAAAGCACCACGACCCATCCGAAATGATCGTCAAATGTCTGCTTCAAATTCTTCGGTCGATGTGTAGACGTGTCGATGCCGGATTCCTTCATGACCTCAACACCAATCGGATTCACTGCGTCGGAGCCGATTCCAGGGCTGGTCGTGAGCATTTGATCGGAGGCGTATGCCTTTGTGAATCCCTCAGCCATTTGGCTGCGCGTGGAATCGTTGGTGGAAAGGAATAAAATCTTCGGCCTTTTTTCCATGTGTCCCCCAGCTTGGAGTTTGTGGCTGGCGCTTTGTCTCTCAAAAACCTAAACGTTTCATCCTCGCGCCTCAATCCGCTAGGTTGTGTAAGAAAAAGCCCTAAGTTCAATAGCGGATCGTCCATTTCGCTCGATGGAAACCATTTACTTGATCGCGCCGAAGAATCGCGGGTTGGCTCAATAACAAAACTGCGTTGCGTCCGTACGTCGCGCAAAGTATGATTCGCTCCCGCGAGGGGCCCCGGATGAAAACCAGCACCGATCGCATTCTTACGACGCATGTTGGCAGCCTGCCACGTCCGCAGGAAGTGGTGGATTTGCTGTTTGCGCAGGATCGCGGCGAAGAAGTCGACGAGGCGCAATTCAACGAAACGATGCGCCGTGCTGCGAACGACTTGGTGAATCGCCAGGCCGAATGCGGCATCGACGTCGTCAGCGACGGCGAAACCAGCAAAATCAGCTACGCTACGTACATCCGGCACCGACTCACGGGTTTTGAAGGCGATTCTGCGCGACCCACTCCGCAGGATCTTGACGATTTTCCTGAATATCGCGACCGCTTGGTAAAAGCCGGGCATTCCGCCACATATCGGCGGCCCGTTTGCAAGGGCCCGATCAAAGTGAAAAATCTAAGCCCGGTCGCGCAGGACATCGCTCACATGAAGGAAGCTATCTCGAAGGCCAAAGTGACCGAGGGCTTTCTGAACTCAGTTTCACCCGGCACGATCGCCGTCTTCCAGCCAAACGAATATTACCCGTCGCACGAAACGTACCTCGAAGCTCTGGCCAACGCGATGCGTGAGGAATACGAAATGATCGTGAAATCGGGCTTGCTGCTGCAACTCGATTGTCCCGACCTCGCGATGGGCCGCCACAGCCGCTTCAAAAATCTCAGCGACGAAGAATTTCTGCGCTACGCCGAACTCCAAGTCGAAGCGCTCAATCACGCGCTCGCGAACATTCCCGCCGATCGCGTCCGTCTTCACATCTGCTGGGGCAATTACGAGGGCACTCATATTCACGACATGGATTGCATGAAGATTTTCCCCATCGCTATCAAGGTCAAGCCGATGGCGCTGCTGATCGAAGGGGCGAATCCGCGCCACGAGCACGAATGGGAAGCCTGGACGAAAATCAAATTGCCCAAAGACAAAATTTTGATCCCAGGCGTGATTGCTTCCAGCACCAATTACGTTGAACATCCGGAAGTCGTGGCGCAGAGACTTCTGCGTTATGCGAATATCGTGGGGCGCGAACGCATTCTGGCCGGCTCCGATTGCGGCTTTGGCACTTTTGCGGGCTTCGGGCCGGTTTTTCCGGCGTTTTCGTGGATGAAATTCCGCTCGCTCGCCGAAGGCGCGCGCATCGCATCGAAAAAGCTTTGGTCGAACTAAAGTTTCACGCAAGGTTTGGGGCGGCGATCGATCACGAACGGAAAATCAGAATGGAGAACCTTCTATGGACCGGCGATCATTCCTCGGTTTCGGAACCCTTGCAGCAGGTGCTTTCATGAGCGGCGCCTTCACGCGCGCCCTTGCGGATGAGGTGAAGCCGGTCCCTGGCGCTACGGTTTCGACCACCGCAGGCAAAATCCGCGGCGTCACGATCGACAAAGTTCATGCCTTCAAAGGCGTTCCTTACGCGGACACAACAGCCGGTGCCAACCGCTTCATGCCGCCGCAAAAAACAAAATCCTGGACCGGCGTCCGCCACTGCTTCGAGCTCGGCCATCGCTCTCCACAGCTTCTCTCCTCGTTCCACGGCCAGGTGCCGCCCGAAGTCGAAGTGATGGATCGCGACGAACCCATGGGCGAGGATTGTCTCGTCCTCAACGTATGGACGAACGGGCTCGGCCATTCCGACAAGCGTCCCGTAATGCTGTGGCTGCACGGCGGCGGCTATACGAGCGGATCAGGCGGATTCATTTGCTACGATGGCGCCAATCTGGCGCGAAAACACGACGTAGTTACGATCACCATCAATCATCGCCTGTCCGTCTTCGGCTACCTCTATCTCGCGGGAATCGGCGGCGAAAAATACGCTCGGTCGAGTAATCTCGGCAATCTCGACATCATCGCTGCGCTCGAATGGGTTCGCGACAACATCGTCCACTTCGGCGGCGATCCGAACAACGTCACCATCTTCGGCCAATCCGGCGGAGGCGGAAAGGTCAGCTCTCTGATGGCCATGCCCGACGCGAAAGGGCTTTTCCATCGCGCCATTGTGCAAAGCGGCGCAGACGTGAAAGGCGTTTCGCAAGATGCGGCGAATAAATCGGCCGAAGCCTACCTTGCCAAGCTCAATCTGAAACCCGATCAGGTCGACCAGCTCCGGACGATGTCCATCGATCAGCTATTGGCGCCGACGAATGCTCCCATGGGCGCTCCAGGCGGTCTCGCACTCGCACCGGTAACGGATGGCCGATCGCTGCCCGTGGACCCATTCGATCCGGTCGCGCCCGAAATGTCCAAGAACATCCCGTTGCTGATCGGGACCGTTGAAACAGAAGTCACTTTCTTCCCGCACATGATCCTCGATCCGATTACCGACGGCAGATTGCACGAGCTCGTGACGCAGATGCTTCGCAACGCCAGCGCCGACGATGTAGAAAAGGTAATCAACGCCTACAAAACGGGCCGCCCCGGCGCGAGCAACACGGACATTTACTTGATCATGGCGTCGGACGGGGGATTCCGTACCGGCGTCCTGACCGAAGCCGATCGCAAAGCCGATCAAGGCGGAGCGGCCGTTTATCAGTACTACTTTACGTGGCGCTCGCCGGTTCGCGACGGCAAGCTTCGTACATTCCACACCCTCGAGATTCCCTTTGTCTTCGACAATGTAGACGAAGCAAAATCGATGACGGGCACGGGCGCGGATCGTTACGCTCTTGAAGACAAGATGAGCTCTGCCTGGGCGGCCTTTGCGCGCACCGGAAATCCAAGCTGCGAGCCGCTTGGCGACTGGCCCGCGTTCGATACCACGAAGCGCGCCGTGATGGTCTTCAACGATGAATGCAAAGTGGTGAACGATCCCCATGGCGAGGAGCAGCGCTTGCTGCGCGCGATCCAATCAGGCCGCGCCTGACACAACTTCACTCATCTGTCATTCTGGGCAAAGTCTCGCGCTTTTTGAAACCGGTCGAAACTAGAAACTCTGTCATCCCGAGCGACATTTCGCGCTCCTTGTTCGCACGTTTTTGTTTGTGCGCGCGAAATGTAGTCGAGGGATCTCTCTTCGATTCTTCTTGAGAGGATTGCAAATTATTGCGAGCTGGTAGCGGATCCGAACGTAAACGAAATTTGCTTCGCTTCTTTCGCGCCAACCGTCACGGTCTGATCCTGCGCCGGATAATTTTCCTGCCACGCCTCGATCGTATATGTCCCCGGCGGCAAATCATTCAGCGCGAAAGATCCATCCTTGGAAGTTACCGCAAAATACGGATGGTCGAAAACGAAGACGTACGCGCGCATCCACGGATGAACGTTGCAAAGCACAGGCATCGCCATTTCCGGTCGCGAGAAAACCGACCGGAGCGGCGCCGACCCAGCCGGTTGCGAATTGCTCCACTGGCGATTGCGTTTGGGCATCGGATGCACGTTGTGCATCGTGGGGTCGTTGTTCTGCACCGCGAAGGGCTGGCCCGTCATCAGCGCCATCACGTGCGGCTCGTACATGCAATTTTTCTGCGACAAAACCGCGGTCTGTGGGGGAGTCTCATATCGATAATTTCCCAAGCCGCTTTTCACGAACACCACCACGTTCGCGAGCGCGCCGTGGTCGCCCACGACAACCACCGGAGGAACTACCGGCGTGGGATTCGCCTGCACACAGGGCGAGGATTGGCTCATGTCGATCGCTTTGAAGACCGGCACGGGGCCATCGAGCGCCACTTCACCCGAAATCGAACCGGTTGTTGCAGGGTCAACCGTTGGAAGCGACGCTGTGGACTCTGAGGACGACTTGCCGCACCCTGCCAACGCAAAGAAAAACGAGAAAGCCAGAACGCAGAGCGATACGGAACCTCTCATATCGCTTGCTAGTGAGTATCGAAGTTTGGAATTGAAACGGCCGCGGTAATCACCGAGAACCACCACAAGAACTCCACCAATCCGGCGAATTTCCCAATCGCCGCCACCTGCTGCGTCTGGCCCCATGTGCGCGCCTTCTGCTGCACAATAATATGTAGGATTATTCCCAGCGGCACCAGGATGCCCAGCTTGATTTCAAACGCGGGATTCGGAATGTATTTTGTCGCCGCGCTGGAAAACAACATGAACCCGCCGGCAATCGCGATCGCGAGTCCCGTCCAGTTCCAGGCGAAAAGCGCGTCGGAAAGCTCGCCAGCGGTTTGCCGCTTCGAGCCGATGCCCATCAGCCGCAGATCGAGCGCGAGATTGGTGCCCACCCAGAGTGACAGCCCTGAAAAGTGGGTGGCTTGGACAAACGGATATATCCACGTCGAGCCGCTGATATACAACGCCCATGACGTATTTTGCAGATACTTCGCGAGCGCCATGAAGAAGTGATACATTTCGCCGAGCCCTCGCTTATCCGACGCCGGAAATCGCCGGCACTTCAACGGAAATCAGGATCGAACCAATCCACAGGACCAGCGAAAGAAACGCCACGATTTTTGCGCCGATGGGAATCGCTGGCAGCGCATTCCAGTGTGGAATTCGATTGCGCACGATCAAGCCGAAAATCACCGCCGCGAGCACGACGAGAATTTTCAGCCGAAATGTGATCGCGCCGTAAAAATCGGCCGCATCGCCTGCGAACATGAAAAATCCCGAGAAAACGACCATGCACAGCCCGGTCCACATCCACGGGAAAAGCTGATTGCCCACTTCCAGAGGCGTGCGGCGCCGCGACGCTATGCCCATCACGCGAAAATCCACCAGGACGGTCGAGCCGACGAGGAGAAAAAATCCCGAGTAGTGCAGGATTTCCATGAAGAGCGACAGTGGAATTGAGCTATCCACCCACATGATCCACGAATTGTGCTCGAGCCACTCGCAGAACTGAATCATCGCGGCGTTTCCCCGCGGCGGAGTATATATACGAGAGACATTAAGTCAACGGCTTAACAGCGATTTAACAGCTTCCTCACGTGCATTGAAGCCTCGGTTCCGAGCTCGCTACGCATTTCCCGGGCAATGAGCTCGCCGTTACGATCGCAATTCCGTGCCGTCGGCCAGCACAACGGTGGTGCAGCGCATCGTCTTCGCCCCGCTCTTCGCCGCTCCGCCGGTAACGGTGATCGTATCTCCGGACTTCACCATGCTGCTGGTCCAGCCATTGTGGCGCAGAAAATTCGGGCTGTTGATCTCGATCGCCCATTCCACCACCTGACCCTTCGCATCTTTCACGTCCAGATAGATATAGCCGTGCGGATTCGTCCACTCCACATTCTTGACCACGCCTTTGATGGTCGTGGGGTGCTCCATGTCGTACATCGCTGTCGAATGATGTGCGCTCGCCGCAGGCGCCGCGCCCAAGACCAACACGGCCATCAAACAACTCGCGATTAACAGGATAACTGCGCTTCTCATATATGGCGTCTCCCTAATTCAAATCGTTTTTTGCCGCCTCATGAACGCGCCGATGAATCGGTCACTTCTTGATTAAGAGGTCCTTGTAGTCCTTATTGTTGTCTTCGCAGACGTATTCCTGAATCTGCCATTCCGGATGCAGCCGCAGCTTTGACGATTGGATCCATGGATGTGCAAACACATTGGGGTCGTCGATGGTAGCGGAGTAATCGAGCTCCTCGTACGAAACGCGATGGTATCGCTCGACCACGTGATAGTCGGTCGTGTGGCGATACATGCCGACCATCGTCTTGTCGTTGAAACCCGTTACGTCAACGACCAGCGTATCGCCTTCCCAATGTCCCACCGAGTTGCCCATGTAAGTTGGATCCAGATCGTCCGGATGCGGACGCCCGTCTGTCGGTATCACGCGAAATAAGTGGTACGCCTCATACAAAATCACCACGAGCCCGGGCTTCTGCACGATTTGCAGCGGATATGGCTGCATCGTCGCGGCGGGCACGCCCGGAGGGCGGCACGTAACTCCGAGTCCCAAGTCATTTACGTCTTCTTTCACTTTGTATTTCTCTGCGCCGGGCTTTAGCTGAATGTTGTCGACGGGACGCAAGCTGAATCCCGCGATGTAGACGCCCGAAAGATCGGGATGCCCGTCAGGCGCTTGTGGAATCGGCTGATCGTGCGGATTTACGCAGCCGGGATCCTGGCTCGGCGGCACCGGAGTTGTGCCTTGGACTGTGACCGTAATGGTCCTTTCATCGCCACCGACCCGGCCCTTTGCCGTAAAGGTGTACGTCGTCGTCGCCTTGGGCGTTATCGTCATCTTTCCAAAGGCCGCCACGATACCGAGGCACTGATTTAGGTAGGTATCGTCTCCGTTGATTGCGTGCCAGGAAATCGTCGTCGATTGGCCCGGCTGAATCGTATCTGGATCGGCCTTGAACTCCAGAATTTTTACCGGAGGGCCCATCGGAAAACCCCCGAAGCGCTGCTGCGGTTGTGTATTCGAAGGTTGCGTATTTTGCTGCGGAGTATTTTCTTGCTGGGCAACCGCGCATGAAGCCATCACGGCGACGAGAACCGCCACAATGCCAAACCGACTCATAGTTCCCATATCGTCATTCCCCCCAACACCCAGACGCACCCGATGCTACATCATCATCCGTAGCTGTGCGCAATTCCGATTTTCGCCACGATAAATTTGAGACGGGCAAAACGCGCGACTCGGTACACGCCGCTTTCGCGAACGGGCACGAAACCCACTGGCTTGCTGACGCCGAAATTTTCCCGTGTGTGATCGACCTGTAGCCTGCGCCGCCCTTCCCTAAAAAGTATACTTCAGCGCAAACTGCATCGTGCGCGGATCGTTCACCGTTTGGTTGAGCGCGCCCAGGCCCGCGGTGCTCGCTGCGGTCGGCTGGCCAAACGTCGGCAGCGCAAAGTAGGCTGTCGGAGGATACAGGTTCGCGTGATTCGGCATATTGAAAACTTCCCAGCGGAAAAGAATCTGCTGCCGCTCCGTAATCGGGAAGATTCGCTCAATCGCGGTATTGATGATGATCGATCCTGGACCAAATAGGCCCATGTTCTTCGCGTCTCCGAAAGTGTACGGCGCCGGGAACGCGAAAGACGCCGGGTTGAGCCAGCACTCGCGGCCTTTGTGTGGGCAGTAAGGATCGGCGCCCGGAACCAGGCTCGGGTGCTGCGTCAAACCATTGCCCGTTCCGGAGAAGTCAATCAGGTTATACACCGCGAGGTCCGTGCCGGATTGAATGATTCCGGACAACGAGAATTCCCAATGCCCCAAAATCATGTCCTCGGTGTGATTTGAAAGCATGGGCATCTGCGCGACGAGCGTCTGGTTGAAAATGTCATGCGTATCTGCGCTCGGGCAGTTGCCGCGATCCGCCCGACGGTCATACGGAACGGCTTCGGTAACCAAAAACAAACCGAGTGTGGTCGTATAGTTGTCCGAAATGCAGTGTGACCAAGTGAAATTCGTAATCGAAGTGTAGTGATTGGCAAAGCTGTGCTTTGCCGATAAGAGCAGGCCGTTGTAATTTCCGGTTCCTTCTTCTTCCAAGACTAACGTCTCGCCATAACACGACGCATTCGCAGCCGCCGGATTGCCGCAGAGCGAGCCGAGGTATACGGGACTTCCGAAGTTGTAATGATAGAAGAGACGATTGTTGGACAGCGCAAAGTTGGAATTCTGGAAAATCGGTACGGGTGACGAGGGTGTGCCGCACAGAAATGGCGGAAGGGGGCATCCGCCCTCAATCGTGTTCCCGCCACCTCCGGGAGCGCTGCACGTCACGCCAGCAGGTAGTGGATAGCCGTTTGGAAACGGGCCCGAGCCGGCGTCAGTGGCCGTGCATCCTCCTTGAAGGCCCGGATTTGCCTCATTGTTTCCCCAAAGATGCCGCTGTTGGCTGCCAATATAGGAAGCGGAAAGCAGCCAGTTCGTCGCGACTCGCTTTTCGATGGTCAGGTTATACTGCATGACATACGTCGGCTTGATCGTCTGCGGATAGCTAAAAATCAAAGCGTCGGGAAGATACGCGACGTCGTTTGGACCTCCGCCCACGAAACTGCTTGGCGTCCCCGGGCCGGCTCCAAACGGATTCGTGCCAGCCGGTTGAACCGTTGGGTTGCCGTTTAAATACGAGGTGAAGGACGGGAAATCGGCCCACGGGTTCGTCAAATCGCTACTGCAAGGAAAGCTGGCGCACGTTGCGCCGGGAACGGTAAAGGATCCGCCATAAGGTTCCTCGAAGCCAAACTGATCGTAGGAGAAGTTCGGAAAATCGTAAAAAATCCCAAATCCAGCCCGAATGGCCATCCGCCCGTCGCCCTTCGGATCAAAGGCGAAGCCGATACGCGGGCTCCATTTGTTCAGATCGTTCTGCGTCAGCTTGTCTCCGGATGGCGCGCCGGGGTCCCCGGGAAATAGGAATCCCGCTGGAGCAAATGGATATTTCACGCTGTGAATGTCGTTAATGATGTTCGGGATTGAGATGTTGACCACGTCATAGCCGTGAGGAACTGTGTGAGCGAAAAACGGATCCCAGCGCAATCCCGCGGTGACGGTCAGCTTGCGATTTACCTTCCACGCATCCTGCGCATAAATCGCGAAAATGTTCTGATGCTGGAGCGAAGGGATTGGAGCGGCTTGCGTAAAACCGCCGCTCACGGACGTCTCACCCAACAGGAAATCGGATAGACCCACGGATGAGCAAGGGCTGCAACCACTCTGACTACCGTCAAAAAGGAAATTGCCCTGGTTATTCAGATAATTGTGCGCAAAGGCTCTCAAATTGATGAAGTCCACTCCAAACGAAAGCTGATGGGCGCCTTTCGTCCACGCAAGGTCGTCGGAAACCTCCAGCGTATCGTAGGGCTGCAAACTCGGGGTCGAGGGCGTGATGCCGAAAAGCCCGCCGCCGCTGGTGTTGAAGTCGGCCATATAATTCGGAAAGAACTTACTGATCGCTGGCCCCTGTTGATAAATGTTGATACCGGAACTGATATGGGCGGTCGTAAACAAATCATTCAGATCAACAGTCGAATTTTGCACCGTTAGGTTTCGGCTGCGATTACCAGTCGCATGGATGCTGTTCACCAGGTCGGGAGTAATCAAGTACGTGTCGCCAATCGTGAGATTCTGGACGCGGTTATACTGGCCATCGAGCGCCGCGATCAAAAGGTCTGGGTTGCCATCCGGCAGAGTGTCGGGACGGCCGGGCGGCTGGTTCCAATTGGTGATGAAGTAGCGCGCGAAGAGTGTGTTTTTATCGCTCCAGTGAAAATCGACGCGCGCAACGCCCTGGTTCTCGCCGAAATTCGAAGGCGATTGGTAGTTGTACGTTCCGCATTGGTATGGTGAACCGACACCCAGGGTCCCGGCTGCCGGGGCCACGGGCAAGTATTGTTCGAGGGCTAAAATCACGGGACTGAAGTTGCCGGGGCTGGTCGCGTTAGCCCCGCTCACGCCGTCCCCTGCGGTGCCCGTTCCCCACGGAGCAGTCGTCAACTTCGGCGTTGTGCCGAGGCACGGCTGAAAGTCACCTTCCAACATCGCTTCTGTAGGCACATAAGTCTGCGCCGGATTCGTTGAGCGCTGAATCGTATCCTGCCAGCCCAGAAAGAAGAAAAGCTTGTCTTTCATAATCGGGCCGCCCACGGTGCCCCCGAACTGATTGCGCTTAAGGGGCGGACGAAAAGCAAACGTGGTTCCTGTCACAGGATTCAGTTGTGTAGCGGCAGCGAACGACGTGTTTTTCGAATCGAAAATGTAGTTACGCAGATATTCGAATGCGTCGCCGTGAAACTGATTCGTTCCGGACTTGGTTACAACCTCCACCGATCCTGACGGGTGCGTGCCATATTGCGCGGGGAGCGAACTCGTCTCCACCTTGAATTCCTCGACCGTATCAGGGAAAGGAAGCGGAAGATTCTGATTGCTCAGCGGATCATTGTGTGTGCCGCCGTCGAGCCAGTAGGCAACGCTGCCTTGCGCGCCGCCAGCGATCGAAATCACCGCAGAGGAGGGATACGACGCGCGAAACGCCCGGCCCTGTCCCACCGCTCCCGAGAGCGGCAGCAAATCCGTCACCTGCCGCCCGTTCAGCGGTAGATCCTGCACTTCCTGCGGAGGCGTAACTTGCCCCACGCCTTCGTTCTGCGTTTCTATGGCCACGCCTTCGGACTGTACCGTCACTTCCGACGTCACAGCGCCGACCGTCATCGACACGTTGATCGTCGGGTTGACGCCGACCAGCAGAACAATCCCCTTCTGCACGTATCTGCTGAAGCCTTGCTTCGTCACCTCGAGGTCGTACGTTCCCACCGATAGGTCCGGAAACGCGTAGCCACCGTCGGCCGCGCTCGCCGTTGAGCGCACTGCTCCCGTCGCCGTCTGCGTCAGCTTAATATCGGCGCCCGCAATTGCCGCGCCGCTCGAATCCTGAACGACGCCTCTGATTTGTGAAGTGGAAATCGTTTGCGCGGAAACAATGCTGCAGAACAGAAAAATGCTGAGCCCCAGGACTATTCTGAATCTCATGTTCCCCCCCAAGAGACCAGTTCGTCTGCTGATTCGGGCCGAATTTATGAGACGAGCGTATAGCACCGCCGTTCCGGAGTGTCAAATGCTTCCGGGGTAATACTGTGTTTCTGTTTGAGTGGGAAAACCAAGAACGCGTGGCCGCGGCGGAGTTTTGCGCGGTTGATTAGGTGGGTTCAGAAACAGCTGCGCTTTGAAGACGCCCGCAGCAGCCGGCCGGTCTATTAACTACCAGTATGCGATCCACCGCCCTGCCGCGATCACGCCAACCCAGGCGATCAGGGAAAAACAAGCCGCGAACTTTGCGCCCACGGGCGTCTTTGGCGAATCGTCCCAGTTCGCGACGTTGCGAAACGCAGTCAGTTCAAATACCAGTGCATTCAGTCCCGCGAGCACGATCAAAAGCATCTTGAAGCGAAACGCACCGTTCACGTACATCTTCGCGGCCTCGGACGCGAACATCAGCGAGCCCGTGGTGAACATCACGGCGAAGCCAGTCCACGTCCAGCGAATCAGCCGGTGATGCAAATCCGATACGCGCTGATTCGGCAAAATCAGTCCCAGCAGCCGCAAATCGAGCACTCCTGTAGTTCCTACCAGCAAAATAATTCCCCAAATATGAATCGTTTCGACGAACGGGAAGAGCCACAACGATTCGGAAATTTCCGTGCCGAATGCCGTGTGCTGCAGCCATCGGCAAAAATGATAAAGTTCAGGCATTTATAGAAGCCCCCAACGCTCGAGTGGATATCCTAACGCCTGCGGGATGGCCTAAGTAGAAAGGCGAGCCGCTGGCGAGCGGCTCACAATACATCCGCCCAAAGCCCGACTACATTAGTTTTCGCTCGAATCCTTGTCAAGCAGCGGCGAGTCAGCAGATTCGCCTTATAAAGGCCGGGCGTCGGACTTCAATGCGGCGTAGGGACTGGCACTTCTGCGAACGATTTTGCTCGCCAAAATCGCGATGAACGCGACCACCGCCACAACCGCCGCAAAAAGCAGCATCTGCCGCGTTTCCCATCCCGCCAGCAAAAATGTTCCGCCAATCCAAGGCCCAACAATTGACCCGACCCGTCCCACGCCCAGCGCCCAACCTACGCCGGTAGACCGCATCGACACGGGATAAAAATTCGCGGCCAGCGCGTTCAACCCGCCTTGCGAGCCGATAATCATCAGGCCCACGCCGAACGTCATCGCCAGCGTCCACACATACGACGCAGGCACAAGTGCCAGCGCCGCAATTAGCGCGCCCCCGAGCGCATACTCGCCGATCAAAATTGTGTACGAGCCAAACCATTTCAGCAGCGGTCCCTCGATCAAGCATCCAAAAATCCCGCCCACGCTGACGAAGGCCGCCGCGCGCGCGGCAGCCGAGACGGACATGCCCTCTTCACGCAGCAGCGCGGGCAGCCATCCGCTGATAAAGTAAATCAGCAGCAAATTCATGAAGTACGGAATCCACAGCAAAATCGTGCCGACTGCACGCCCTTCGAGAAAAAGATCGATCACCGGAACGCCTTTTTCCGCCTTGTCGCGCGCGCCAATCGGAATCTCCGCATCTGGTCTCGCGAATTCCGGCGAAATACGCGCGAGGATCATCGCGATCTTCCGCGGATTCTTTTGCCTCGCCGCCAAAAATTGAATTGACTCCGGCAGCACTCCGATCAAAATCAGCGCAATCACCAGCGGCAAAATTCCTCCCAGGTAAAATACCGACGGCCATCCCCATCGCGGAATCATTGACGCGCTCGCGAATCCGCATATCATGCCGCCGAGCGGCATCCCTACGAAAAGCACCGGGACCAAAACGGGCAACAATCTGCGCGGCATGTATTCCGACGCGAGTGCCACCACGTTCGGCATCGCGCCGCCCAATCCGAGCCCCGTCAGAAATCGCAGCACCAGAAATTCCTTGCGTGTGGTGGCATGCGCCGTGAGCAAAGAGAAAATTGCGAAGCTGAACATCGAAAAAACCACGGGCCATTTCCGACCCACACGGTCCGCGATGGGCCCCGTCGCAAGTGCTGCGATCATCAGCCCGATCAGGCTCATCGAAAGAATCGGGCCGAACGTCTTGATTGAAATGTGCGTGGTCTGCGCGATCGATGTGGAAAGAAAATTGATCGTCTGCGCGTCAAATCCGTCGAGGACCAGGACCAAACCGCAAATCGTCACCGTAATAATCTGAAAGACGCCCATTGAGCGCCGGTCAATCACATCGGTGACGCTTGTGGTTTGCGGTGCGAGCTCCACGCGGTGCCTTTCGCGTTAAATCCAGGTGAGAACGATCGAGATGCCAGAGAAGCGCCACGCCCTTTAGTCTGGCCGCACAGAGCTTCGGGCATCAACCGGCATCCCGGCCGCTAAAGCGAGCCACCGGGAGATTTACTCCCAGCCGGTTTTTGAATTGTAAGGAGCCGTAAAGCCCATCGCTTCGATTTCGTGGATTTTCCCGCCGCTGATTTTGAAAATATGCGCGGCCGGCAAATCGAACGGTTTGAAGTTCATCGGTATCGTGGTCGTCTTGCCGTCTGCGCCCACGACCTTCTCCGTTTGTTCCTTCATCGGCTGTCGGAACTGCGAAAGCCCGAGCACCAAACCCGTCTCGGGATCGGCGATGTTCACGCGGCGCGGCTCGATTTTCGTGATGTAGTCGAAGACGTGCGTATTGAGTTGCGCCTCGCACCCCATGGGCGGCATGTGATTCGGTCCGCTCACGCCCGTGGTCTGCATGCCGTTCTCGTGCCTCTCGCAATCGGCGGCGAACGGAGCCGCCTTTCCATTCGCGGTTGTCAGTGCCGTGTAGTAAGACGCGCCAATTTTCAGCATTTCCGCGCGCGGCACTCGGTCGCTCGGCGGTACTTTCGCCAGCAGGCCGGGACGCGGCGTCTGAAGATTCTTCAGGCTGGTCTCGCGCAGATTCCGCGCGATCAAGTGCTCCGCCTCAACAATTTTTCCGTTCTCCAGTTTCAGCCTGACGACCAGCTGAATCGGCTTATCGTTTTCTTTCATCACGCACATAAACCCGACCTGTTCCGATACCGGATCGGGCACGTAAATCTTGAAAGTCGTTGGAGGCGCGGACGCGGTCTTCCAAAGCCCCTCGCCCGGCTTCATCCGCTGAATGTTTTCGACGAATTTCACGTCCGTCGCGAAATCAACCTTCGACGGATCGTGCGCCACGAGCGCAGCCACGTAATCGTTCATCACTTTGATCAAACAGGCGCGATCGCAATGCTCCGGATACGCCTGTGCTTTTTGAGCGCCTGCCAGAAACATGCCGGCCATACATAAAATCCCAAATATTTTGATCGGATTTCGCAATTCACTCCCCCTTGGTCTTGCGCGTCCCGCAAGAACTGGCCCTCATTTTTCGTGCGGAAACGCGCGGATATGTCGCGTTGCGGATTTATGCCGCTGGAAATGCGAGCAACCGAGCGGCCACAATTCGACGGCGCGATACTACTCCGTTTTAGACGTGTTTGTCAGGACTTTCAGGCGTGCAACTTATATAGCTGTTTCTGGGAACGCCATTCTCCTGAATGGCATTTTCTCTCTTCGCTGTCAACTGTGAACTGTTGACTCTCGACTGTTCTCTAATACTTCCTCAGCACTCCCACGACGCGCCCTTGGATCTTCACATCCTGCGCCGCCACAACGATCGGCGCCATCGTGGAATTCGCGGGCTGCAGACGAATCTTCCCGCCCTGCTCGCGATAAAACCGCTTCACCGTCGCCTCGTCCTCGCCGACGAGCGCGACCACAATCTCTCCCGGGTTCGCCACCTGCGTTTGCTCGACCACAATGTAATCCCCATCAAGGATGTGATCGTCGCGCATCGATTCGCCCTTCACCTTGAGCACGAAATTGTTGTGCCCCCGCGTGAAATCCGCGAGTGAAATCGACTCGTTATCCTGCACCGCCTCCAGCGGACGCCCCGCCGCAATGCTTCCGGCCAGCGGCAGTTCCACCACGTGCCGGTCGAGAATTTCCTCGCGCACGGGCTTCGGCAATTGCATCACTTCGATCGACCGGCTCTGGTTGTACCCGCGCCGAATGAATCCCTTTTTCTCCAGCGTCGAAAGATGCTTGTGCACGGTCGCGAGCGACGTCAGCTTCAGCGCGTGCGCGATCTCTTCGAAGCTCGGCGAGTAGCCGTTCTTATTAAGAAATCCCACCAGGTAGTTGAGAACTTCCTTCTGTCGTTTCGTCAGCGCCATCGAATTCCCTCATTTCGCGCCGGTTACGGCGCTCCTCGACTGCGCCCCTTTCGGGGCGAAATCCCGCTTCGAGTAACTTGTTGACCCAGAACTAGCTAGAGCTCGTCGGTTACCTTAACCACCAATCACCAGCCGCTGGTCACTTTCGGGATGATATGGCGAATGTAAGGCGAAAGTCAATGGTACCTAGGGACAGGTAGTGTCTTAATTTGGTTTCCCGTGGGTACAGGTTAGGTGCGAATTCAATGCTTGCAAGAAGCAATGAAAGCTTTTATTTCGTCTACAAGTCAATCCGATTTGACCAAATTGGCATTCCACCCATTCTTCGTCGATTAGTTCTTTCATCGGAACGAACACACGGATGGGTGCCGCCGTCTTTTTTATACAGATAGGTTCTCTTGAGTGTGTCTTTGTAGACGTGGTACTGCGGAGTAAGTTTTGGCGCGAAGTCGTCAAATACGTGGGCCGTATTTCCGAGACCGGCCAAGAGGACTATTGGTCGACCGGTGCCTCCCCAATCCAGCACTTCCAACTTGACGTCCTTATCCACGGTTACAAGCTGAATGGTGTGCGGAGAAGGGTCGCGATAGGCGGCGAGTTGTTTTTTCTCAGGACTTGCGCCCTGCTGCGCGGCGCAAGTGGCAGCCGCGAAACAGACCAATGCGGAATCTAACGCCGCCATACTGAATCGCATGACAGACTCCTTCAATCGACGCCTTTCGCGCGGAGTCTAGGTTAATTGTGGTCTCCTCGCAACGGATTCAGGAAACCGACATCTCAATATCTATAACCTTCCATGATTCCCTGATTAACGCTCTGACCCGATACTGAAGCTTATTTGCCAAACGGAAACTTGTGGCCGGCGTGGGCTCGATGCACAGTCATCCGGCGAAACGCAGCAGCAATTCTGGGATACCGATACTCCGGCCTGTCGAGCGCCTTCTGCGCGCGAAACGGATATTTATCAAAGCCCGCGTCGATGTCGTCTTCTGTTCCAGTCAGCATTTTGGAAAAAGCCTCATGCTCAGACCAGAAATCAGGTCCGAACTTCAGGGACACTCCCGACTCAGCGTACGCGGCCTTAATTTCTTCAAGGATGGCGAGGCATTCATCGCATTGCCTGGGATCACTCATATTTAAAATCTCTTCTGCGAAGCCTTATCCACGTACTTGATCGTATTACCGGCCCGCGCTAAACGTAAACCGTAAGATCGTGCTCTGCTTGGCCGCCCTCGCGAGTTCTTTTTACCCTGAGCACGAAGGGCAGCCCGGCATCCTGGTTCGCGCCAATCAGGATTCATCTGTCCCATGGTTTACACGACAACTCCGCCGCGTTTGCACCTTGTGCCGGTCTCCGCGCTGGAATAAATTTCTTGGCGGTCCGCTTGCGCCATTGACCCTATTAAGGAGGAGTCTATGTGGTGGAGCAAGCAGACAGAATCAGCATCTTCGTTTTCTTCCACGCTTAACTCAACAGCTACAATTGATCCGCAGATTGAAGCGACAGAGAGCCAATCCGACGACACGAAATCGAATCGCGTCCTGAAGCGACAGGGGACGCCCAGAGAAGATCTGCGTCTTGACGCCGTTATCGAGGCCCCGATTTCTCTGAATTGCCGGCGGCTTACCGTCGCGGAAACAGCGAAGGCCACTGCTGACGTGTCAGCACAGGACGTCGTCGTCTATGGCGAGCTTACCGGTCATCTTCGGGCTGCCGACAGGATCGTGATCAAGAAACATGCCCTGGTGACGGGCCATCTTATCACTCGGCGTATTCTGATCGAAGACGGCGCGCGCTTTAAAGGCACAGTGCAGATCGAACGGAGGAGAAAACCCAGGTAAAGCGTCTGAAGCTTTCCTCGAGCCTTGTGACTGGGGAAGTCAGAAGCTCCGCAAGAGAAAATCTCTGGCGGTTCCCAGAACTTTTTCTCGCGTCGCGCGGTCGGGTAGCAGGCGGGCAATTTCGATTGCTCCTATCAAAATTCGGCCGTCCGCGAACCGAAAATCGGTCGCGTACAGCGCGAAATCAGATGGGCTATTTCGGCGGATCGGCCAAAACGTGCTGTACGATCGTCAGAGGAGCAACGTGATCCGGCTTCAGGTACTCGTTTACCAGGAAGCGCTTCCCATCTTTCGTCACGTCGTAAGTGAAAAGATCCGTCGATGAAATGGGAGGGCGGCCGCGAAGCTGGAACAGCGGCGTGGGCGTTCCTGACGTAAACGTTCCCGCCGTCTCAACCGGAACCGACATGAGCATTTGCGTGGGACTGATGTAGAAGATCTGTTTGCCGTCGCCTCGCCAGCGCGGCTCGGAGCCGCCGCCGCGCGAAATCTGCCACTTGCCGGAATGATCCGGAAATGTAGTGGCGTAAATTTCCCAGTCGCCCGATTCATTGGAGGCGTAAATCACCCATTTTCCATTGGGCGAAATTTGCGCGTTGGTTTTGCTGGAATCGCTCGGCAGCAGCTGAGTCATTTTGCCGCCGCTGGAAGGCACGATCATCAGAACCGATCCGCGCGAATCGGTCGACGACGTTTGCAGGTCGGCGACAATTTCTTGGTCGTCGGGCGTCCAGGAATTCGGAACCAGATCGTAGCTGCTCGTCCCTCCGCTGGGCTTCTCGTCCACCTTGATCAAGTTTTTCTCGGGCGTCAGGCCGTTCGCATCTTTCAGATCAACGCCGGAACCCTGAGCCAGCGACCGAAATGCAACCGTCTTTCCGTCGCGCGACCATACCGCCGTCGTCTGCTCGGAAGGATCGAACGTAAACCGCGTGCTGGTTCCTTTGTTCAGGTCACGAATCCAAACGTCCAGGTTATTCGATTTCAGATCCGTGATGTCGATCGCAACCCGGCTCCCATCGGGAGAAAGGTTCGGATTTGCTTGGACCGCCGGGTCGCCTACGCGGCCGAGTTCCTTCCCGCTGCGGTCGAACCATGTGAGCACCGACTGTGCGGCTTCAGCAGTCGTGCTGTAAATCACGGTGCCGTTTCCTCCCGCTGTGAAAGCTCCCCAATAAACCGACGGCTGATACCCAACGGAATCAATCACTACGCGCGAGTCGCCCGTGGCTACTCCTTTATCCGGGTCAAATGGGACGGCTCGAAGCGCGTTCTGATCGTCCACGTAATACAGATAGCCGTCCGCGTATTCCATGTTCGACCGCGCGGCAAGCACTTTCCGCGGCTTCGGATCATCCAGCGCGTCGGCGTAAATCGCCGACCGGGCATTCTGCTCGGGCGAAGAAAAATAAGCCGCGAGAAAAAGAAAATGATTCCCGTCCGGCAAGAAAAGCGGCCAGCGGTGCGAATCCATGTTTCCGGGAACATTCGTCGTTAGCGCCAAAGGATTGCTGCCATCCGCATTTACCCGCCAAACCGGACCGCCGGGATCGGGCGTATAAAGGATCACATTCCTCGATCCCCAGCTGCCGCCGCGAGCGAAATTCACGTGCGCGATCGTCTGCGATGGACCGCCGCTCGCCTCGATTTTTTGCAGCTTGCCGTTCGCAAAAAATGCGACGTATGCGTCGTCCGGCGACCAGAAGGGATAACTCGCCCCTTCCGTCCCGGCCAATTCAGCCGCTTCAGGAGTTCCGACGCGCTGGACGAAAAGCATCGGCACGCCCGTTTTGTCGTCCGGCGATACGAACGCGAGCATTCGCCCGTCGGCCGAAAGCGTCAAGTTGTTCACTTCACCCGGCGCCGTGATCGCGAATTGCATCCGCGGTGCAGGCGCACTCGATGGGCGGGCCAGCAACCAAATCGCAGCCGCCGCGATCGCCAGCAAAACTACGACCGCGGGAATCCAGATTTTCGGCGGAAGCAGGCTTCGCGCTTCACCAGATACTTTTGAATAGACGCTGGTCTCAGATCCCGAAAGCGCGCTGAGCGCGAAAGAAAGATCGCGCGCGGATTGGAACCGCTGTTCGGGATTTTTCTCGAGGCACCGCCGCACGATGCGGTCGAGTGCGGGAGAAATTGCCCGCGTTGTGGTGGCGAATTCGGGCGGATCTTCTTTCAGTACCGCCGTCATGCTCTCGGCAGGCGTATCGCGATGGAACGCACGCACGCCAGCCAGCATTTCGTAAAGCACCGCGCCGAACGCGAAAATGTCCGTTCGAGCATCGGCAGCGTGGCCGCGCACTTGTTCCGGCGCCATGTACCCCGGCGTGCCGAGGACCACTCCCGCCGCCGTGCCGAGCGCCGCAGTGGCCATCGTCGCAGCTTCGGTCGAATCTCCGGAAGGCTGCGCAAGTTTCGCGAGGCCGAAATCGAGAATCTTGATTCGCCCATCGCGCGTGACGAAAATATTTTCCGGCTTCAGATCGCGGTGAACGATTCCCTTTTCGTGAGCTGCCGCCAACCCTTGCGCGATCTGGACGCCATATTCGATGGCCTTGCGCTGCGGCAACGCTCCTCTTTCGAGAATGGCGCGCAGGCTTTCGCCCTCGAGAAGCTCGGACACAAGAAATGGAGAGCCGTCGTGCCGGCCGACGTCGAACACCGCGAGAATGTTGGGATGATTGAGCGCGGCGACGGAGCGGGCTTCCTGTTCGAAGCGATGCAGGCGATCCGGGTCGCGCGCGAAAGACGCCGGAATAATTTTTAGCGCGACTTCGCGGCCCAGGCGCGTATCCGCCGCGCGATAGACTTCACCCATCCCGCCCGCGCCAATCGCGGACTGAATTTCGTACGGACCAATCTTGGTGGTCGTGGCGAGAGGCATGAATCGCGAAGTATAGCGTTTGCAAGTGCCGAAAGAAACGGCGGCGCGGGGGATTGGACCTTCGGGTTCGATCGACAAGACGACCGGCGCACAGCGCCGAACGTGTGCGCAGCCTTACCCGATGCAAGTGATTGAAGCAAAACTTTTTGAAGCCGTTTTATTGCGGAGAAAACGCGAGTAGCGCATTGCCGTATGCGTTGCCAGTGACCGCATAACCCGAGCCGATGAAAATCATGCCATTGACGATCGATGGCCCAATGGAATTGATCGCGCCTCCGCGCGTGGGCACTTTGTTGACCGCGTCATACGTGTGAGCTGTGTCGTATTCCCACATCACGTGGCCATCGGATGCGGAAAGCGCGCGGAGTTTCCCGTCCGAGCCTGCCAGGAAAATCACGCCCGGCATTCCCGTGGCAGCGGCGGAATTGCTCACGCGCTCGATTGTCACGCGGCTGGGTATCGTGCCGTCCGGATTCAACTTCGCGGCGACGGGAAATCTTGCGCGCCACACTGTTTTGCCGGTTGCGAGATCCAGCGCGACCATGCCGCCGGATTGCAAACCGTAATAAACATTGTGGTCGTCGGCCGCGCCACCCCAAACAACTCCGTTGAGCAGAGCCGCAAAAGTATGCTCCTGCCCCGGAGGAATCTGGACGACGCGCTCTTGCCACACGATGGCACCTTTGTTATCAGGATCAAGCGCGTACACGCGGCCATCCTTCATGCCGAAGACGACCACGCTTTTCCCGCCGGCGAGTTTGCGCAAAATCGGAGAATTGCCGATGTCCTGATCGGGGCCATTCACTTTCGGGCAATTGTCGGTTCGCTGCTTGCCGTTGCAGCCGCCCATGAATGCGTCATTGGCTTCGGCCTGGTAGGACCAGCGAATTTTCCCGGTCTCTATGTCGAGGGCAACGATCGCATCGGTCGTATCCGGAACTGGATCGCTCTGGCCGTCGCCAGTGCCAACGTAAATCACGCCACGATCCACATCGATGGTCGGCGAATTCCAAATCGAACCGCCCGAAGGCGAATATTGCTGCACGCCTCGCGAATTTTTGTGAGTTGGCTTCGGCTCGGGAACCATGTAGGCCTTCCAAACCTGCGCGCCTGTATTCCCATCCAGCGCGACGAGACTGCCCCGGCCTGTACAACACGGGTAGTCGAGATTCGACGCGGAAAATTCCTCGGAAGAAGACACGGGCACGAAGACGCGCCCGTCATAAACCTTGGGGGCGGCCGTAACTCGCGCAACGAAGTGATGATCGACGCGGGTGGTCCAAAGTTCCTGACCGGTTTCCGCGTCCACCGCGTACGCGTTCGCATGCGCATCGCCAAAATACACCGCGTATTTCGTTGCGCCGTGGCCCGAAATCGGAGCAACAGTGACAGCGGGCCGCACCGCGCCTTTCGCCTGATACGACCAGTAAACGCACCCGGTCTCCGCGTTGACCGAATACACATAGCCGTTATCGCTGCCCACGAAAACGCGACCCGCAACAATCGAAGGCTGACCATACGCGGAAAGTCCTGTCGGATATCCGAACGCCCATTTCAATTTCAGCTGCGGCACTTGTTCCGGCGTTAGATTCGCGCCTTGCGCAGTTTGGAAGCGCGAGTTGACCAAATCTGGGCTCCAACCGTTCCATTGAGGGCCAACAGACGGATCGCCGAGCGGCGGATTGGACGCGCAGTGATTTGGCATGTCTTTCGCGTCACCGGCTGCCATGCTGCCGAGTGGGCGCCCGCCAAGGAAAACGGCAAGCATTTGGCGTTGCTCGTCGGTAAGCGCATCGCCCTGAGGCTTCATCACGCCAGTCGTCAGCGCTTCGTATATTTTGTCCGAAGACATTTGCCGAATCACATCGGGAGAAGGCGCGCGCGGAACATTCGGATTGCCGTGGCAGCCCATGCAATGCGTTTGGAACGTAGCGATGCCGCTTTCGGTGCCGCTGGTGGTGGGCGAGGCTACAGCCGGCGCGGGCGGCGCGGGCGGCGGCGCTGGAGCTTGCTGCGCGCGAGATTCATGCACTCGCACCAGCAAAATGAAAATTGCGACGAGCGCGAGTGCGCCACTGATTGCGATTTTGCGCATCAAGTTCACCATGTCCTCAAGTGCAGGCTATTTGTCGCTGATGCCGCCCCACGCGGAATTCAGATGATACTGCAAACCGGAACCGACCATGATGATGCGGTGGATCAGTCCGCCATTAACCTTGAAGGCTTCCGTGACCTCCAGGCTGTCAGGACGGTTGAAGTTCTTCATCGAAACGGTCTGGCCGTTCGTCAGGTGAATGGTTTGCACCGTGCCGTTTTGGTCGAAGACCACGTTGGCCCACACGACCCCGCGCTCCTGATCGACGATGGGAAAACGCCGGTGATGGATGCGCGTAACGATCGCGTAGTAGCCGCTCTTGAACTGCGCCATGCAGCTCATGCCGAAAGCGTTGAATGCGGCGTTGGGTGAGAGCGTGGGATTGTTGGTGGTTTGCATGCCATTCTCGATGCGATTGCAGTCGTCAGCGAATGGGTAGTTCCCTTTTCCGTCGTTATTTTCGAGTCCTGCGAAATACATGTTGGTGGTGTTGATCATCTGAGCGCGCGAGACGCGCTGCGCGGGTGGAACGGTTTCGCTCCAGATGGGATCAGGCGTGCTGGCATCAAGCGCGGCGATGCCCGAAGGACCTCCGCCGCCCTGGCGATAGTAATTCGTTTCGATTTCGGTGATGCGGCCGAGCTCAACGCGAAGACGCAGGCCCATGATTAGCAAATGCTCGCCTTCGTGCATGGTGACGATACAGCCGATCTGCTCGACCACAGGATCGGAGAAGCACACACGGAAATGGCCGACTTCGGTGGCCGTGCCCCAGAATCCGTCGCCGAGGTCCATCACCTGGTCTTGCTCGGTGTATCTCACGTCCGCAGCGAGTGGAAGCTTCTTCGGATCGTGAGCAACCAGCGCGTTGAGATAGTCGTTGGCAAGACCTTCGAGGCAAGCGCGGTCGCAATCGGTTGGGATAGGCCCAGTCGCGGCAACTCTGGATGGAAACATTACATCAGCTGCGATCATAACCACTATGAGGCACATTGAAGCGACCGCGAATTGTTTCGTACGCATCAAAATTCCTCCTCTGCTGACTGCCAAAGTCAATTCAGCATGACCAAAACCCTTACTGCGCTTCAGGGGCTAAAGCCCCAATTTCTTGATGGCTTAAAGTCGGAGCTAAAGCTCCGACCCACAAACCTCCGGGTAGTCGGCAAATCGATCAGTGGCCCGCACCTTCGGTCCAGCCATTGTTGAGGCCGTAAGGAATCGTGACGAACGGAAACGCCTCGACTTCGTGGATCAACCCGCCGCGAATTCCGAAGGTTTCCATCGTATAGAGATTCAGCATCATTCCCGGAGGCGCATTCGGATCACCGCCGCGCCGAGTGCCGTCTTCAACGAAAAACGGGAATGTGGCGACGACGCCCTTTTGCTCGTCGACGACCAGAACTCTGCGAGGACGAATCTTTTTGATGAAGTTGAGTATCTTCGTGGAGATTTGGTCCGAGCAGGTCATCATGCTGATCTTCAGCTGCTGCTGGCCTTGCGGCGTATTCGGATTCGGAAGAACTGGCGAAGGCATCATGCGGCCGCCGGGAGGCGGATTGTTGACGGTCTGGTAGCCATTTTCGTGCCGCACGCAATCGTCGGCGAAGGCGCCGATTTTGCCGTTGTCGCCTTCGAGCGCGTCGAAGTAGGAATTCGCAGCCCAAATCAATCCGTCGCGCGAAGTTCTTTCGGAAGCGGGAACATCGTCAACTAAATCTGCTCGCGGCGTCGTGAGCAGCGGCATTGCGGTTGGGTCGACGCCGCGAGTCCAGATCTGTTCAATCTCTTCGATTTGGTCGCGGTCGACTTTGAGTCGAATGGCGACGAGCGAATCCTGGCCGCTGATTTTCAAACGCGCCTGCTCGGCCACTTGGCCAAAGACCGGATCGGCGACCACAATTTTGAAGGTTGTCGGCTCGACTTTCGAGCGCCACAGCATTCCCTCGCCGATGTTCAGCTCTGCGGTATTTTCCGTCATGCGAACATCGCGCGCGAGAGTCGGCACGGCGGAGGGATCGTGCTTGAAGATAGCGTTCATGTAGCCG
>JASHRM010000138.1 GCA_030037315.1 Candidatus Acidiferrales bacterium | reverse complement strand
GTTATCTCAGGTAAGCGAAGCACGCCGCATCCAGTGAATCCACCAGCCGACTCGTTCTACAGCTGCTTTAGGCACTCTCGACATCCATCGCAAAGATGTTGGCGAAATGGGTGCGCCGCTGGCCTTGCCCGCGACGCCTACAGGGAGGCATTGCGGCCTCTCGCGATCCGTGCTATCAGGTGAGGCAAAGCGAAAGGCTTGCCAATGAAATCCGCGGTCGTCCCAATGGTGCGGCCAGAGGTGAAATCCAAATTTTTCGAAGGTCTCTCGCCTGCGCAGATCCAGGAAATACTCGGTGCCGGAACAATGCGGCGCGTCTTCGCAAAACACATATTCACCTATCCCGGCGACCCGGCCGCGCACTTGTATTTGCTTTGCGCCGGACGCGCGCGGCATTACGTGATTTCCGCTGAAGGCGAAAAGGTCGTTTTCCAATGGTTGATCAGGCCTGGAGACATATTTTCGCACGCTGCGCTGCTTGCTGAACCGACAGGCCGTTTGGCGGGAGTGGAGATTGTGGAAAGCGGGTTCGTAATCCGCTGGGAACGGGAGCGCATCCGAAGCCTGGCGGCAAAATACCCGAAGCTATGGGAGAACGTTTTGGAGAGTGTTTTTGAATTGATGGTCAGACTGGTGGCTCACGACATGAGTCTGACCGGACACACCGCGCCGCATCGCCTCCGGCAGGCTCTGCTCGACTTGGCCCACGGCATTGGGCGTACGGTTCGCGAGGGTACGGAAATCGACGTGACAAACGAGGATTTGGCGAGTATGGCCGGTGTCACCATGTTCACTGCCACTCGATGCCTGAGCGAGTGGAGACGCCGCGGCGTGCTCGCAAAGAAGCGTGGCACAATTCTTCTTCGGTCTCCGAAACGCTTTACTTCGATCGAGATTTAGGTTTCGGTTCAATCCTCAGCGATTGTCCTCATTGCTCTAGAGCAACTTCATGCTTGATGTGTTGCAACGACTCTCGCTTTTCCTCATGAGACCCTGATTGAAGTGCCGACGTGTGCCGGCGCCATCTCAACAAAGGAGAGCGATCTTAGGTCTGCCTGAAGTGAACATGAACGCCATTGACGAATCACAGCCCAACTCCGGTGTCCCTCAAGCTGAACAATCTTCCGACTACCTTATGGCAGATGCCGCACCCGACGCCATATTCCTGGTGGACGAACGAGCGGCAATCCTAAGGGCGAACCGCTCGGCCCACAGCATGTTTGGTTACTCCCCAAGAGAATTAATTGGAGAAACCATCTTTCGCGTGATCGCTCCGAAAGATTGTGATCGCCTGATGCGCCGCCTTACGCGGGACCTCATCGTCCGACCGACCCGCGCCCAGGAACCGGCGAGATTCGAGTGCGACGCTGTCGACAAGACGGGCCGCCCGTTTCCCGTCGAAGTCACGTTACAGCAGGTTCGTTCCCGAAACCGATCTGAGTTCGTCGCCGTCATTCGCGACGCAAGCGAGAGGAAGAGCTCAGAGAAACGGATCGAGCAGCTTCACAAAGAAGCCCACGGATCGCAACAGATGCAATCTGCTGGGAAGCTCGCCCTGCTCCTGGCACCTGAGCTCAATAATTTGTTGACCGTGATTATCGGATTCAGCGAGGTTCTGTTGGAGCGATTTCGCGATCAGGATTCAGCAAAACTCAGGGTGGAAAGTATCAAGAAAGCCGCGAATCGAGCGGCCGCTCTTCTGAAACAACTGCTCGCTTTCGCGCGGGAACATGTCGCGAATCCGAAGATACTCGACATGAACGCCATCGTATTCGATTCGTGCAAAGTTCTTCAGACTCTTCTGGGACGCCAAATCGAACTCGTTCTCCGCTTGAAACCTAGTGTCGGCCGAGTTCTGGTGGATGCAGCGCAGATCGAGCAGGCGATTTTCCAGCTTTGCCTCAACGCTCGCGACGCAATGCCGGGCGGCGGCAGGCTTACGATCCAGACAGCAAGCCTCAAAATCAACAACGCCGATGCGTCGCTGCCAGCCCGGCCAGCTGGCGGCCATTACGTCGCGCTCGCCGTTCACCATACCGGAAGCTTACTCCGCCATGAGCCACCGGATCATCTGTCCGAATCGCCCGTAAGGCCCGGCAGCCAACATAGTCCCGCCGAGAAACTTATGAGTGTGCGCGGAATCGTGAAGAGGGCTGGAGGGTTCATGAGGGTTCTGGGCGAGCCACGGCAGGGCGCAACCTTTGAAGTTTTCCTGCCCCGAATGGAAGACGCGTCAGAGCCAGCCTGAGGACTCTTCAGTTGTGAAAAAATGTTGGCGGCTCAATGCATCATTTCTCCAAGGTGTCCACCAAACGGTCTTGCTGCGGAAAGCCACACACTGGTTTTCCACTTTTGCAATAAAGTCCACAGGGAAGTCTGATTGACGCTTGACTCGCGCGCGAGCAAACTCGTCCGCGCTTTTACAGCCAGCAAGAAATCGTAAGCAAAGAAAAGTCAGCGCAATCGCGAACGCGAAGACAGCGTCTTGCGCGAACCGAATTTTTGAGCCACAATAGAGGCGAAGATAAGGCGAATGGCTAGCGACACCACTCTTGAACGGCCGCTCCCGCATAATTTAGAGGCGGAGCGCAGCATTCTCGGCGCCGTCCTGCTCGATAACCACGCGTTGAACGCGGCGGTCGAGCGGTTGCGATCCGAAGATTTTTTTCTTCCTCAGCATCGCCACATTTTCGAGCGAATGATTCAGCTCGGTGAAAAGCAGCACGCCATCGACACGATCACGCTCATGGAGGACCTCGCGCGCAGCGGGGAACTCGAAGCCGCCGGCGGAGTGGCCTATCTTTCGCAGCTTGCCGATGGTTTGCCGCGCGTCACGAACGTCGATCACTACGCGCGCATTGTGAAGGAAAAATCCGTCCTGCGCGGATTGATTCACTCAGCCGCCGCCATTCAGGAACAGGCTCTCGCCGCTGGCGACGACGCCGATGTGATTCTCGATCGCGCCGAGTCGACGATCTTTCAGCTCGCCGAAGACCGCGTCAAAGCGGGCCTCATTGGCGTCAAGGACTTAGTCAAAGAAGGATTCGAGCGCCTCGAGAAAATCTTCAGTGAGGGACGGCGAATCACAGGTCTGGCCACAGGATACTCGAGCCTCGACAACGAAACTGCGGGACTCCAGCCATCCGAGCTGATCATTCTCGCCGCGCGTCCTTCGATGGGAAAAACTGCCCTCGCGCTCAATATTGCTGAAAATGTGGCCCTTCGCCAACGCGAGCCGGTGGCAATCTTCAGCCTGGAAATGTCGAAGGAATCGCTGCTGCTGCGCTTGCTCTCGTCCCACGCGCGCGTGGACGCGCACAAATTCCGCACCGGCCACCTGAATCGCGACGATTGGACGAAGGTTACTGGTTCGCTCGCGGAGCTCGGCGAAGCGCCCATATGGATCGATGATTCGGCCTCGTCAACCGTGCTCGAAATGGGCGCGAAAGCACGCCGCCTGAAGCGCGATCGTGGCTTATCGCTTGTAATCGTCGATTACATTCAGCTGGTCGTTCCCACCACGAATAAACGCGCAAGCAATCGCCAGGAAGAAGTTTCCGGCATCTCGCGCGCCCTCAAAGCGCTCGCGAAAGAATTAAAAGTTCCAGTGGTGGTGCTCAGCCAACTGACACGCGCCCCGGAGCGCGAAGAGCGCAAACCACAGCTCGCCGATTTGCGCGAATCGGGCGCGATCGAACAGGACGCGGACGTGGTCCTGTTCATCAACCGCCCCAACTTTTATAAGACGGATATCCCCGAGGAAGATCGCGCCAAAACCGAGCTGATCATCGCCAAGCAACGCAACGGCCCGACGGGCAGCCTCAACTTTGTTTTCCTGAGCCGCAACACGCGCTTTGAAGAAGCCGCGCCCGATGCTTGGAGCATTTCGGACGAAGAGGAATAGGCTTAGAGCTTCGCGCGCCCGAAATCGCACTGTCTGTTGCCAGCCACATCTGTGCCTCGCCGGCCGCGGTAACTCCGCAACTCGCCATGAATCCTCGAAACCGTGCGTTTACGCTACAGTGGGCTAAACCCTGAATTTCCTGTGTCCTGAGCGCGCCCTTTCTGATCCGTGGCTCGTTTTCAATCCTGGTGTTTCATCTGCAACATGCCCCGTCGCCATGTTTACCCAAACGGTGAGCGGCGATTCGGCATTCGGAAATCTTTCGCCCCGTCGTGGCAGAGTCTGGCATGCTTAAAGAAAGCGCACATGACCAGGGGAATTAAGATCGAAGGGCGTCCCGTCTGGGCAGAGGTGTCTCTCGCAGCCATCTCGCGCAACCTGAGAACGATCCGCAAGCACATCGGTCCCCAGCCCAAAATTCTCGCGGTCGTGAAATCGAACGCCTACGGCCTCGGCGCTGTGCCCGTCTCGAAGGCCCTGCAAAAGGCTGGCGCCGATTGGTTCGGCGTCACCTGCTCGAACGAAGGCATCGAGTTGCGCGAAGCAGGTATTCGCAAGCCGATTCTGGTCCTCACCGGTTTTTGGCCCGGAGAAGAGAAGCGCTTCATCGCTAACGCTCTCACGCCGTGCGTCACTCGGCTCGAAGACGTTCGCCTGCTGGAACGCGCGGCAAAATCCGCGCGTGGCAAGTCGCGCCTGAAATTCCATTTGAAAATTAATACGGGCATGAACCGGCTCGGCATTCTGCCGTCGGAAATCACCGCGTTTGCCGGCGCGCTGGCCGATTCCTCTCGCATCGAACTGCAAGGCACTTTCACCCACTTCGCTTCCGCAGAAGATTTCAGCGCCCGCCAGACCGACGATCAAGAGCAGCTCTTCCGCGAATGTCTCGATCGTTTGCGCGAATTGGGAATCTCCCCTGGCATCGTCCATATGGCGAACAGCGGAGCCATTTGCGCTCGGCCCAGCACATTCGCGGATATGGTCCGTCCCGGAGCAATCATCTACGGCTACTACCAGTCCTTCGACCCGCCGCAGAAAGGCCAGGAAGTGCGCGACCGCCTGCCCGTCGAGCCGTCTCTCTCCCTGCGGGCGCGAATCATCACGTTGCGCGATTTGCCGCCCGGCCAGCCCGTGGGCTACAGCGCCAAGTTTGTGACCGAGCGGCCCACGCGCATTGCCGTGATCAACGCCGGCTATGCGGACGGCATCTTGCGCCAAAGGACCAACCGCGGCTGCGCGCTCGTTCGGGGCCGCCGAGTGTCGCTTGTCGGTGCCATTTCCATGGATTTGACGACTCTTGACGTGACGGACGTCCCGGAAGTCGCGCTCGGCGACATCGTCACCATTTACGGGCGGGACGGAAACGCCGAAATCAAAGTCTCCGACGTGGCTCGCGAGATCGGCACCGTAACCTCCGACCTCCTCTGCGCCCTGGGCCGCCGCGTCCCCCGGTACTACCTGTAGTCTCCCCCCTGCTAATTGACTCTCGTTTTAATCAGAGTGATATACTGAGTCGTATTCGTTTTTTGGATTTATTTAGATTTTTTCATAAGTCGAGACGATTCATAGCCGGCCGAATGATCCCTTCATATCCAGGCCGGAAGGAAGGTTTTACGAGTCCACGCTGACTCATAATTTTCATAGTTTCTTAAAGGTGTCGCCATGCCAAGGACTTCTAACGCGCCCGGCCGGGCTCCGGCGGGTGCGGCTCAGGATCGGTTGGCTGCCAAGCCCGCTGTCGTCTCCCGTTCGTCGCAAGACAACGTAGGTACTTTCTGGGATATCTTCGCGTTCCGGCTGATTTTCGTGGCCGTCTGCACCGGGGCCGGTTTTCATTTCCGCCCGTTCAGTTTGACCCACTTGTATGGCGCCACGGCGGGCTTCCTGTTCTCGGTTTCCGTCATTCTCTTTGAGCTGCGGCTGCGCCGTGCCAGCCTGCGCCGGCTGATTGGAGCGGCAATCGGCTCGATCCTGGGGATTTTGGGTGCGTACCTGATCTCTCTGATCTTTACGCACACGACCATGCCGGAAGCCACTCGCTCGTTCTTCAGCCTGGCTATTTTCCTGGTAATGACTTACATCGGGCTTGTGCTTGGCGCCAATAAAGGCGACATGCTCAATTTGCAGGCCTTCGGCGGCGTTTTCGGGAGCGAGAGGAATCTGCGCCATTCCTTCAAGCTGCTCGATACCAGCGTAATCATCGACGGGCGCGTGGCAGACATTGCGGAAGCGCTCTTTCTCGACGGCACGATCATCATTCCGCAGTTTGTTTTGCGCGAACTTCAGCTCGTCGCGGATTCCGCCGACCCGCTGAAGCGCCAGCGTGGGCGCCGTGGCCTGGAAGTCTTGCAGCGCATCCAAAAAATGCCGCACCTCGAAGTTCAAATCGCCGAAGATGATTTCGCGCAAGTTGCCGAAGTCGATCTGAAACTCATCGAGCTTGCCAAGCGGTACGACGCCAAGGTTGTGACCAACGACTTCAACCTGAATAAAGTCGCCACGCTTCAGGGAATCGAAATTATGAACGTCAATTTGCTGGCGAATGCCCTGAAGCCGGTCGTTTTGCCGGGCGAGGCGATGCGCGTCTTCATCCTGCGCGAAGGCAAGGAATACAATCAGGGCGTCGCGTATCTGGACGATGGAACGATGGTGGTCGTCGATGGCGCGCGCAAAATGATCAACAAAACCATCGACATCAATGTGACTTCCGTCCATCAAACCACAGCCGGCAAAATGATTTTCGGCCGCTACGATGAGCGCGGTGAACAGATGCCGCGATCGCTGTCCGCTGGCGAAGCGCAGCAGGGAAGCCGCCCTGCGGAACCCGCTGGCGAACGCTCTCCCCGGCCGCTTTACCCTGAATCCGGCCGTTCCTAGTCTTCGGAAACGCGGCGCTCTTCCGCGTATTTGTCATCCGGGCTCGCCGGCCGTAAGCGTGGCGAAGCGGAGGGATCTGCTTTTGGGCTTAGGTTTGAGGTTTTAAACGTAGCGCCGGGTTCTTCAGCCTGGCACCCTGCTGTTCTCGCGCCCGCGCACATCAGTGCGATCCAGAGCCTACCGGCCGTAAGCCTGGCGAAGCGAGGCATCTGCTCGCCATCTCCTTCTCGCGCCCGCCTCCCGATTTACGCTAGACTGCTATGCCGCTAATGAGCCGAATCGCCGCAATCATTCCTGCCGCAGGGCTCGGGACGCGCATGGGCGCGGACCAGCCAAAACAATTTCTCGAACTGGACGGCGTGCCTCTGATTATTTTCACTCTGCGGCGCTTGGCCGGCTCGACCGCCATCACCGAATTCTTCGTCGCCACGCGCACCGACGACGTGATGTCCATGCAGGATAAAGTTGCGAAGGCCGGCTTGGGCCGCCCTGCGCGCGTGGTTCACGGCGGCGATACGCGGCAACAATCGGTTGCGAACGCGCTGGCGCAGGTCGATCCCGCAACCGAAATTGTGCTGGTGCACGATGCCGTGCGTCCGCTCGTCACCAAGGAGCAGGTTGACCGGCTGATCGCTGAGGCGCGCGTCCGCCACGCGGTGATACTTGGTATTCCCGCCATCGACACGATAAAAGAGGTGAAGCGCGCCAGCCTGCCGGAAGACGTCGCATTGATCAGCGCAACAATCCCGCGCGAGCGTATCGTCCTGGCGCAAACTCCACAGGTCTTCACGTATGAGCTTCTGCGCGACGCTTTCAAAAAAGCGCAGGAAGAGGACTGGACCGCGTCTGACGAAGCCGTACTTGTCGAGCGCTTCGGCCACGAGGTGTTCGTCGTCCACGGCTCCGAGCGCAATCTGAAAATCACGCGGCCGGCTGACATGGATTTGGCGCGATTCTACTTGGACCAGGAGCGCGCGACATGAACTACGCTGGCATCGGCTACGATCTGCATCGCCTGGTCGAAGGCCGCAAGCTGATGATCGGTGGAATCGAAGTGCCGTTCGATAAAGGGTCGGAAGGGCATTCGGACGGCGATGTGCTTTGCCACGCGCTCTGCGATGCTTTGCTCGGAGCGGCCGGGCTTGGCGACATCGGCACGCACTTTCCCGATGCGGATCCCAAATGGAAGGGCGCTTCTAGCCTGATCTTCCTCGAACACACTCGCAAGCTTCTTTCGGACCGGAAATTTCGCATCGTGCATCTGGACGCAATCGTCGTGTGCGAACGCCCCAAGCTCGGCCCGCATTTCCAAAAAATGCGCGAAGCGCTCGCTAAATCTCTCGGCATTACGTCCCTGGAAATCAACTTGAAGGCGAAAACGAACGAAGGCGTAGACGCGGTCGGGCGCGGCGAAGCGATCGCCGCTCATGCGGTCGCCACGCTAAGCCAGCACTAATCGTTCATCCTCTTCCATCGCGGTGAAGAGGTTACCGCACACACATCTGCGACGGAGCTTTCCATTCCCAATCTTGCGTGACCCGCCGAACGCGCCTATTGCGAGATGGTTTTGTAGCGGCGGCCTTTCCGCGCTTTTTGCGGCGCGGGCTGTTCGGACCCGCGAGGCCGGCACAGTTTTTCTCTTTTCGTGGCGCCGGCGTGGCTGCACTGACGCACAAGCGAGGGCATCGTCGAAGGACACCTCGCCGGAATTCAATGTAGCGCCGGCGTCCCGCCGGCTCTTCGCCGTTGCCTTCCGTGCAGTTTCAGCTTTCTCTGCCGCTCCTTGTGCATTCTGCGTTTAAGCAGCGTATACGCCATAAGTTAAGATGTCCCCGTGTCCATCGACGCCGATTCCGTCGCGGGCTCCGTGCCCTCCTTGCAAAATCAATTCACGGCGCACGATATCGCGGCGATTTTGCGCGAACGCGGCTGGCTGCGTCTCGATCACAATCCGGACAGTGCCGCGATGGAAACCTGGCTCGCTCGCGCGTGCGATCTGCTTGGCCCGCATGCCGCGGATCGTACGGCCCTTGCCGACCTGCTTGAGCTGATCTTTTACCACGACGCCACAACTCTGCTGAAAGAACCGGCAAGTCAGGACGTGCTGGCTCGCGAAGGCGCGCGCGACGTGATTCGCGAGCTTGCCAATCGCGTTCTGGATGGCACCGAGGTCGATTCGGATCGCTTCAAGCAGATCATCGACGCGATGAAAGAGGCCGTGCCGTATCGCAGCCGCGCCATGTTTCACCCGGTCCGGCTGGCTCTTGCGGGCCGGGCCGGCGACGGCGATCTCGATCGCGTGATTTTGCTTCTGGATTCCGCTGCGAAACTCGATTTCGCCGTGCCGGTGAAAAATACGCGTCAGCGCATGCTCGAATTCTGCGCCGCCTTCGACTGAGAAATCCACTGCCGGTCTTCCGTCAAGATCTAAACGTAGCGCCGGGTCCCTTAGCCCGGCAGTCTTTCTTTTCGGCTCATCGCCATGTCCACAGACTTTCCTTGACCGGCAGGCCAGAGTTCTGTGTTAGCGTGAAACCGCGCGGGCAATCCGCGCAGAAGGGAGCCGTTAAGGGATGGTTAAATGCCTGACTGGTAAACGCGAACATGCTTTCTACCCGTCAAGCCTGCCCAGTGGAATGCCTGCAACCGCCCTAAAATCAGTAACATGGAATTTTCTACCCGTCAAATCTCGGCCATCATCAAGCGGCGCAAAAGAGGGCGGCAAGATCGCCGTTTCTCTAGCCGTCCCGCACCGGAAATGCCGGACCGGCTATTAGAAGCGAGAACAAAATGAATTGGCTCACCGGGTTTCATGCAGTCGAAGAGGCGCTCGCATCTGGACGCGCTCTCGATCGCATCGTCATGGTGCGCGGACGGCATGGTGACCGTGTGGAAGCGATTGTGCGCTTGGCGAAATCGCGCGGCGTGCCGGTGCGATTCGAAGATCGCCAGCAAATCGATCGCGTCGCCTGTACCCGCGATCACCAGGGTGTTGCCGCTCTTGCCGCCGCAAAGCCGGCAATTGAGCTCGAGGATCTGCTTCGTCAAAAAAACGAGCACGGACTGCTCGTAGTGCTCGATGGCATCGAAGACCCACACAACCTCGGCGCAATCGTGCGCACGGCGCTGGCCTCCGGCGCGCAAGGAGTGGTGATTCCCGAGCGACGCGCGGCCGGGCTGAGCGACACGGTCGAGCGCGCGTCAGCCGGCGCGCTCGCTCATCTGCCAGTCGCTCGCGTGAAAAATCTGGTGCGCGCGATGGAGGAAATAAAAGAAGCAGGCTATTGGCTCGTTGGCTTGGATGAGCGCGCGGAAAAAAATTACACGGAAATCGATTTGACCGGACCGGTCGGGATCGTCCTTGGCGCGGAAGGCGAGGGTTTGCACGAGTTGACGCGAAAGCGCTGCGATTATCTGGCGTCGCTTCCCACAGCTGGGCCCGTGAAGTCGCTCAACGTTTCCGTGGCCGCGGGTGTGATGCTGTTCGAAGTCGTCCGGCAGCGGCAAGAAAAGCAGAGAGGCTGATGCGGCGATGCTACGAGTCGTACTTCAGAAGCGAGAAAACGTCGACGCCCTTCAGTTTGTCGCGGCCGTGAAGGAAATT
>JASHRM010000014.1 GCA_030037315.1 Candidatus Acidiferrales bacterium | reverse complement strand
GGCCCGAATTTCTTGCGGAAGTTGGGGTCTTTCGGATAGTCGGGATTTTCCGGTTCCTCTTCAGCGTTCAGGTGGTAGAGGTTGCCAAAGAATTCATCGAAGCCATGAACGGTCGGAAGGTGCTCGTTCCGGTCGCCCAAATGGTTCTTGCCGAATTGGCCGGTAGCGTAACCCAGTGATTTGAGTACGTCCGCAACACAAGGATCCTGAGGATCGAGTCCCAGTTTGGCACCGGGCAACCCGACCTTCGTCAAGCCTGTCCGAATCGGCGATTGCCCCGTGATGAAGGCGGCACGCCCCGCAGTGCAACTTTGCTGGCCGTACCAATCCGTGAAGATCGCGCCTTCCTTGCCTATGCGGTCGATGTTGGGCGTGCGGTAGCCCATCATCCCCATGTTGTAGGCACTCACATTAAACCAGCCGATATCGTCGCCCATGATAAAGAGAATATTGGGCTTCCCAGTTTGCTTGCCCGGTTCAGTCTTGCCCGTGTCTGATGGCATTTTCGTTCCCTCTTCCCAGAAACTCTCAGATCGCCATTTTGGGAAGAGTGCCACCTCAGGGAACCTGTCAAAAATCACAGCGTCTGGGCAAGTAGACCCGGCCATGTGAGTCCAAATCTCTCTATTTCTCTTTGGAGAGTCTTCCTTACAGGCAAGACGTGCGACCCGAATGCCGACCGGGCAGCGCCAATCGGCGCGTTTCTATGACAGAATGTCGATCAAATCCGTGTCCAGCGCCAAGACGCAGGCGAGCAGCGAATATACCCAAAGAATTGATCGGGTCATTGACTATCTCCGGCGGAATCTAGATCGCCCGGTGAAGCTGGCTGAACTTGCTAAAGTTGCGTGCTTCTCGGAATTTCACTTCCATCGGATTTTTAGCGCAGTTTCGGGCGAAACGCTGAATAATTTCACGAATCGGCTTCGTCTGGAAAAGGCTGCTCGTCTTCTTCGTTATTCCGGTCAAAGCCTGACGGATATAGCGTTGGACTGCGGTTTTTCGTCATCCGCCACGTTTTCACGCGCCTTCCGAATCGGCTACGATACCTCGCCGAGTCAGTTTCGAAAAAGCGGCAAGATCAAAAAGAGCAAGATTTGCAAAGAACTCTTCCCGGAAGACGAATACGGTCTCCCCATGAGCGCGGAGGAAAAGAGAGCCGCGTTTCCAGTTCGATTGATCGACATTCCGGAAAGGCAAGTAGCCTATATTCGGGTTACAAATGCCTTCGAGATGGACAAAGTACTTGCCGCCCTAAAGACATTGATCGGATGGGCCAAATCCCAGGGCATTTTTTCGGAAGGAATTCTTTTTGGCATGACGGTAGACGATCCACACGTGACCCCAAAGCATCTTTATCGATATGAGGTCTGTCTTGCATCGTCATCTCCCTTCGAGTGCATAACGGGAATGTCGAAAATCAAAATGCCAGCCATGCGATACGCCGTGATAACGGTTTTTGGGGATATTCATAAGGTAGCTACGGCCTGGGACTACCTTTATAGAGATTGGCTTATCCATGGCCCGTACGAGCCCCAGCATGCGCCCGCGCTTGAGGTTTTCCTGGACAAAGAAAGCGCGTTGGATTGGTCGCATTTCGAATTGGACTTATGCCTGCCGGTTTGTAAATCGGCGCAGATGAGCACTGGGAGGAACGGATGATCGACGGAATTGGCGGCGCTTTTCTGTTTTCTAACGACACAAAGAGATTGGCAGCTTGGTATCGCGAGTGCCTCGGAATAGTTCCTGAAGGCGAAGACGCAGAGTGCAATTCAATCTATGCATCCTTTGAGTATAGGGATGTTCAAAATCCCGAGATCAAGCGAACGATAGCGTGGGCGATTATGCCTGCCGATCAAGACATCAAGGACAAGCCGCGAACGGGCAAGATTAATTACACCGTTAAGAACATGGCAGAAGCTCTCAGCCATTTGAAGAGCAAAGGCGTGGCAATCGAAAAGTCCGAGGAATATCCCTCCATGGGGAAGTTTGCCTGGCTTAAAGATCCAGACGGCAATCCAATCGAGCTTTGGGAACCAGCTAAGGAGTGAGTGCTGATCCGCGTCATCTCACGCTTGTCTGCAGAGGAGACGCTAGCGTGAAAGGTATAGAACGCTTCGCGGGTCAGGTTCCGGCTTGCGCTTGGCCTTGTCCTGTCGGCCCATAGCTACGAACACGATTACCAAGCAGAGCAGCCAAGGCACGTTGAAGACCGCTAGCTGGCAAGCGAGCCCCGGCAGCCCATGGATCGGATGCGCCGCGAATCTGACGCCGACCGCCAAGAGGCCCAACAGTGCAACAAGTGCGGCGATCTTTCGAGGATTCATATCCCGTCCCTGTTAACGCGAGCGTACCACGCGTTCCTTGTTTGTGTCACGCCCCATAGCGAGTATGACTCGGTGCGATTTCGACACATTCAACGGTTCCGTCAGAGATTGCAACTGCGTCCGGAAAACCAACGCGAAAATCGGACGGAAGTGAGAGTAAAGCCCAAATGGGTTTGGTAAGCATCGTCCGGAATTCCGGATGTGATTCATAGCCGGGTAAGAGGCGCAAAGCTCGAAACATGACCAATAAGTCGGTTCGTAGGTTAGCTGGGGTGAGCGATAGCTTTGCGACGAGTCGGCGAATCGTCATGAAGCAGCTGTTTTCGCCACAGCCGTCTGGTCTCTAGTGCGTCGCGACGGCCGCTTTCTGTTGTAGGACGCGAACCTGCTTTTCGTCGGCGTCGCTGAGCTTACTGACTCCAAGCGCGATCTCCACATCCTTGATCTCGCCCGTGAACCGATTGGGCGACACGTAATCCGCGCTTACGGGCGATCCCGTGTCCATGCCAATGTCAAAGGTCTCATCGGCCGAAAAACGCGCTGGTTCCGTTTTCTCCACGCGGCCTTCGCCGACTTTTTTGCCGTTGATAAATAGCGAGACGTTTCCACCCTTGGCGATGCCGCCACCGTCATAGTCGAAATCCAGCCGGACAGTGGACGGACCAGGCTCAAGCCTCTGCGAACTGACCACTTTGTAGCGCGACTGAGTAAAGTAGTTGTACTCGTAAGTCGGCCTACCATCTTTGACATACAGTGAGAATCCGCCGACGATCCCGCCTTCCGCAACCAACACACCGTCGGCACCTTCTTTAGGAACGTCCAAGTCGACTCGAATTGAGTGCGATTTGTTCTTTGTGTTTGGCGCGGAACTCTCGGGAATTCGAACAGCGCCCGGATAGTATGTGAATTTTGTTCGGCCTTCGATTAGGCTCGGACGCAAATCAGGATCGGCGCGCTCGATGAAGCGGTCATCGAGCGGCAAGACGTCGTATTTCACAGCTTCCATCCAGAACAGTTCGCGCAATTGCTTCAGCTTGTCGGGGTATTTTTCAGCCACATCGTTGTACTCGCTGAAATCTTCGTCCATCTTGTAGAGCTCCCAAGTGTCATGCTCGAAATCGGTGCTACTGCTGTTCTCCCACGGAAGCCGGCCGTGCCGGCATGCAGCGATCCATCCGTCGTTGTAGATAGCGCGGTTCCCAAACATCTCGAAGTACTGCGTGGGGCGCTGCCCCTTGGCCTTTGCGTCGTCGAAGCTGTACATCATGCTGATTCCTTCAATCGGCTTCTGCGGGACGCCATTGACCTGATAAGGCTCAGTAATGCCTGCTGCCTCCAGAATGGTGGCAACGATGTCGATCACATGATGAAACTGCTGACGGAGCCCGCCTTTATCCTTGATTCGGTCCGGCCACGAGATCACCAGTGGATTGCGAGTGCCTCCGAAGTGCGACGCGACCTGCTTACCCCACTGAAAGGGCGTATTCATCGCCCACGCCCAGCCGACGGGGTAGTGGTTGTAGCTCTTGGGCCCTCCGATTTCGTCCACATGCTGCAACACGACGCGCGGGTCTTCTACCATGCCGCAGAGGCCTACCATTTCGTTGAACGACCCGTAGAGACCACCTTCCATGGACGCGCCGTTATCTCCGATCTCCCAAAAGACGAGGGTATTGTCGGATTGACCGACTTCCTCCAGCGTGTCGAGCACACGGCCCACTTCATAATCCGTATGCGCCGTGTAGGCCGCGAAGGTCTCCATCAAGCGCTCGGCGACGCGCTTTTGCTCCGGAGTGAGAGAATCCCACGCGGGAATCTCAGAGGGGCGTGGCGTTAGTTTGGCGCTGGCAGGAATCACGCCCAGCCTCTTTTGCCGCTCGAAAGTTTCTTCGCGGTATTTATCCCACCCCTGACTGAATTGTCCTTTGAACTTGTCGATCCATTCTTTCGGCACATGATGAGGCGCATGCGTGGCGCCAGGCGCGTAGTAAACGAAAAATGGCCTGTCGGGCGTAACAGACTTTTGTTGCCGAATGAATTCAATGGTGCGGTCCGCCAGAGCATCATTCAGGGTGTAATGACCTTCGCGACCCTTGGGAATCTCCATCTCGACGGGCCGAGTGTCTTCATAGAGAGCGGGTTGCCATTGGTTGGATTCACCGCCGACAAAACCGTAGAAGTGATCGAATCCCTGTTGCGTCGGCCAGCGATCGAAGGGGCCTGACACACTGGTTTCCCAGTCTGGGATATTGTGATTCTTGCCGAAGAAGGCCGTGCTGTAGCCATTTTGACGAAGGATTTCAGAAACCATCGCTGCGGACTTCGGAATTTGTCCTGTATAGCCCGGAAATGCGTCTCCTAACTCCGTGATCGTACCCGTTGCGGCAGAATGATGATTGCGGCCGGTGAGCAGAGCGGCGCGCGTGGG
>JASHRM010000137.1 GCA_030037315.1 Candidatus Acidiferrales bacterium | reverse complement strand
AACGGCACTCTGCGCGTAGGCGACGTGTTTATCGTTGGCGCGGTCTACGGAAAGGTTCGCGCGATGTTTGACGATCGCGGCCAGGCGATCAAGCAGGCTGGACCCGCCACGCCTGTGGAAGTCCTTGGTTTGCAAGGCGTGCCCGAGGCGGGCGACCAATTTCAGGTTGCCGACGAAGCGAAGGCTCGCCACATCGTGGAATACAGGCAAGCCAAGCAGCGCGAAGCTTCCCTTGCGAAAACGGCTTCCTCCGGGCGGCTCACACTCGATCAATTGCACGAGCAACTGCGCGCGGGCGAAATGAAAGAACTGCCTGTGGTCATCAAAGCGGACGTGCAAGGGTCCGTTGAAGTGCTCAACGAGATGTTGCCGAAGGTTTCGAACGATCAAGTGAATCTGAAAGTGATCCAAGCCAGCGTGGGCGCCGTTACGGAATCGGACGTGATTCTCGCGTCCGCATCGAATGCGATCATCGTTGCGTTCAATGTCCGGCCCGAGCGCAAGGCGACGGAACTGGCGGCGCGCGAAGGTGTCGATATCCGCCTGCACACGATCATTTACGAACTCCTGGACGAGCTGAAGAAAGCTGTCTCCGGGTTGCTGGCTCCTGTGATCAAGGAAACGTATCTGGGCCGCGCGGAAGTGCGGGATACGTTCCGGGTGAAGGGCGCGGGGATGATTGCCGGCTGCTCGGTGCAGGACGGCATCTTGAAGCGCGACGCAGACGTGCGCGTGCTGCGCGACAACGTGGTGATTTACACGGGCAAGCTAATTTCGCTGCGGCGCTTCAAAGATGATGTCAATGAGGTGCGCTCCGGATTCGAGTGCGGCGCGGGAATTTCGAATTTCAACGATGTGAAAGTAGGCGACGTGCTGGAATGCTTCAAGATTGAAAAGATCGCAGCGCTTGAAAGCGTAGCCACCGGTGAACGAGCGGGCGGCGCGGCGCGGGAATCTGCTCGTCCCTAGAAATCGTCGGGCTCTGCGCCGTTTCTTGCAGATTCTGCGTATCAATGACTGCAGCCGTAGATGCGCAACGGAAATGCGAATGCCGATTGGCCTCCTCACGCTGGAAATTCAGATTCAAGACGCGCAGTCCCTAAAAGACAAGCGGCAAGTGCTGCGCAGCTTGAAGGACCGTCTGCGCTCGCACTTTAATGTGGCCGTTGCGGAGCTCGATCATCAGGACCTTTGGCAGCGGTCCCGCGTGGGTGTCGTGAGCATTTCGGGCGACGGCAAACACCTGGAAGAGTCGATGCAAGCCATCACGGCGGAATCGGAGCGCGTGCTTGGGCGCGACTTGATTTCGCACGAAATTGAGTTTTTTGAGGATTCGGAATGACCGTCGGCGGACACCGCTCGGAAAGAATCGCGGAAGAAATTCGCCACGAAGTTACGCTGATGCTCGCCGGTGAATTGAAGGATCCGCGGCTCGCGCTGCCCTTGAACGTCACCGAAGTCCGCGTGGCCCCAGGAATGCGGGCGGTAAAAGTTTTCATCCAGCTCGCAGGGGACCAAACGGAGCGCGAAGCGGCAGTGGCCGGATTGAAAGCAGCGGCCGGTTTCGTTCGCCACGAGCTGGTCGAACGCCTACAGTTGCGGCGGGCGCCGGAAGTTCTCTTCATCGCGGACGAATCGGAAGACTATGGCCAGCACATCGACGAACTGCTGAGGAAAGTCCATCCACCGGAGAAATCGTAGCGAAGCGTTTAATCGCTGAGATCGCCGGTTTTAGCCCGGCGCTACGAAAACGAAATGTCACGAAAAGCGCAAGCGCCGTCTCTGGACGGAATCCTCGTTGTCGATAAGCCGCAGGGCAAGACGTCACATGATGTGGTCGAAACTGTGCGCAGGCTTGCAGGCTTCCGGCAAATCGGCCACCTTGGCACTCTCGATCCGCTTGCAACGGGCGTTTTAGTTCTCGCCCTTGGCCGCGCCACGCGGCTGGCACGCTTCTATACGGGACGCCGCAAACGATATACATGCGCGATCCGTTTCGGATTTGCAACGGACACGTATGACGCCGATGGCGAAGCTCTTTCCGAAGATTCGGCGCCCGCGCTGGATGCAACCCGGCTGGAGTCGCTCGCGGCGCAATTTACCGGAACGATTCAGCAGGTGCCTCCATCATTTTCCGCCAAGAAAATCCACGGCCGACCAGCGCACGAACTGGCGCGCAAGCACAAACCGGTCGAGCTCCAGCCGGTCAGCGTGGATGTTTACGAGTTCAACCTGACGGCGATCGAGGGATCGACGGCGCGTTTTAGCGTCGAATGCGGCTCCGGCACGTACATTCGATCGTTAGCGCACGATATGGGCAAACTTCACGGCGCTGGCGCACATCTTTCGGAAATCGTCCGCAGGGCGGTCGGAGAATTCACGCTGGAAGATGCCGTCTCGCTCCCGCAATTAGCCGACGAAGCGCGCAGCGGAAAAATCAGCTCTCGTGTGATTCCTTTGTCGAATCTGCTGTCGGAACTGCCCCGCGCGGCGGTGCTGCCGATCATCGAAAAGCGCATCCGCCATGGCGCGAAATTCAATCTGCCGCTCGCGCAAATCCAGCCGGGCTGCGCGCCGGCGCTTGAGTCGCGGCAAATCGATTCAGACAACTGGAAGCCAGCGCGATTGCGCGTGTTCAATCAAGGCGGAGAGTTGGTCGCGATTGCCGAAGCGGTGGTGCCTCGAACTTACCAGCCGATTGTGGTTTTCGAGGCCTCCTCAGAACCAGGGCACAGGTAAGCAGAGAGCTACTGACGTACGGCTCCAGGCGGCAGAGCCTGCGGGGCCGGCTGGCCGGGTTGCGCAGGCGCTCCTGGCTGTTCGCCGGGAGGCTCGGGAATCGCCGGCTGCTTTGGTTGCGGCTCTGAACTCGCGCCGCCGGCACCTTCAAGAGAACCTTGCCCCGCATAAATCATGCGGTCCTTTTTTTGCTCCAGGCGGACCATCCGCGGCGTGACAAGGAACAACAGCTCCTGGTCGGTTTGTTGCGCATTCTGATCTTGAGCCAGCAAACCGGCTGCCGGAATGTCCGCAATACCGGGAGTGCCAACGATCGCGTTGGTAAGCTGCGCTTGGAAAAATCCGGCCAGCAGCGCGGTCTCGTTCTGTCTCAGGCGCACCGTTTGGACCACGTTTTCGTTGCTGATTACGGGAATCGAGTTGTAGCTTTGCCCACTCAGGCTGCTCACCTCGAAATTCAGATCGAGGGTTACGTCGTTATTGGGATGGATGCGAGGAGTCGCCTTGATTTTCAGGCCAACATCGATGTACTCGACTCCAGGATAGGGCGTCTCCGAAAGCAAATTCCCTTCGCCGAAAATACTTGCGTCGTTGAGAATCACCGTCGCGTTCGCGGAGCCGCTATTCGCCGTGGCCACGTCAGGCCGCCCGTCCGCGTTGAAATCCTGGGTCACGATCGAGGTTGGAGCCGTTCCCACGGGAAACTCGGGTAAGGTGGAGACAAAAAGTTCGCTGCCGGCGTTAAGAAGCGCAGTGACCGCGTTGTCCGCCTGATCGGTCACGACGATGTCGGGAAGACCGTCAACGTTGATATCAGCCGCGACGATTGAGCTGGGCGTATTCCCTGCCGAAAAATCCCCTGTCGCGCCTGAAACGAAAGTTCCCGCCGGCGTATTGGACGTGGTGATCTGGTTGTAATAAACGGTGACGCTGTTGCCGCTGTTGGACGAGGTGGGCGCGCCGCTATTCGCGACCGCAATGTCTTCGGTGCCGTCGAGATTGAAATCAGCGAATGCGACGTTCACAGGTGTGTTTCCAGTGGGATAGTCCGTTCGCGCTTGAAAAGTTCCGTTGCCATTTCCCAGCATCACCGAAATCGAATTGTGGCCCGAGTCGGCAACCACCAAATCCGAGTGGCCGTCCGCGTTCAAGTCGTAGGTGCCAAGACCCGCCGGCAAATAACCTGTGGGCAGTTGAATGGACGCAAGATTCGACGGTGTGACGAAAGTGCCGTTGCCGTTGCCCTGGAAAATTGTGATCGAGTTGTCCTGCTGATTGACGACCGCCAGATCAAGGGAACTGCCCGCAACGGTGTCGTGAAAATCGTTGGCGACCACTGAGACCGGCGAATGGCCGGTCGCGATATCGGTCGCCGGCTGAAACGTGCCGTCGCCATTTCCCAGGAAAATCGAAATTGTGTTCGAGCCTTTATTGACGACGGCGAGATCGAGAATGCCGTCATCGTTGAAATCGCCCGTGGCGATCCAAACGGGATCCGAATCATTCTTGGTTCCGAGGGGATATGTCACCTGGTCGGCAAATGTGCCGTCGCCGTTGCCAAGCAGCACGGAAATCGTGTTATCTGCTGAATTCGCGACGATCAGGTCGTAGATGCTGCTGTCGGTTCGCAGGACGGCGCTAGTTATGAAGTTCGGAGTGTTTCCTGTTGCGTAATTTATGATCGGAGCCACGGTGGACGTGCTGGGCGATGTTACGTTGGATCCCGGCGTAAGGCTCGCGGAAAAACTTGAGAGCGAAACAGGAACCCTGTCGCCCACGAAAAATGTGGCGGGCTGGCCATCTTGTGCGCGCAGCAGGATGCGCCTGCCAGCGCGAACAAGCGAGAGCATTTCGCCAAAATTCGCGGAGGCGCCCGGGAGCGTCGCGAGAAAGGTTGTTTCGCCGCCGCCGAAGGCGATGACCTCGGGATTTAGAGTGCCGAAGATTTGCTCGATCACATCGATCAAGCCGCTTTCGGAGGCCTCCGCCTCTTGCACCTCCTGCTCGTTGATGCTGAAAACCTGGGCGGTTTGCGGCGGGGTGATGCCGAGCTGCCGGGCGAAATTGCGGTCGACCTCCAAAATCTCGACCTCGAGCACCATTTCGCCTGTGGGCTGCTCGAGATTGTTGATCAGGTCCGTCGCAACCGCGAGCGCTTGCGGCGAGGCGCGCAGCGTGATGGTGCGGCTGTTAACGTCGAGGTCGGAGCGGGTGATGCCGGCGATTTCGCGGAGCATACGGAACATCTCGGTCATCTGATCCGGCGTCTCTGACGCGGGAAGCAGGATCGTGCGCAGAACAGATGTGTCGTATTCCTTTCGCTTCTGCGGCGTATCTTCGCTGACGAAAAACAGTTTCGAAGTGAGCGGACGCCAGAACGTTTTCGTCATGTCTCCGAGCAATCGCGCTGCCGTGGGAAAGTCAACATCAGCCGCCTGAAAATGGATCTGGTGCGACACCAAGTCGACATCGAACGCCGCCTCCACGCCAAACTGGCGCGCAAGCTCGTTATAGGCGCCCTGCGTATCGCCGCGAAAATCGAACGTGCGAGTGCCCGTCGCGGAGGAAAGATGAACTTCGCCGCCCGGTTCGGGCTCGAACTCCTGGACCTTTTGCGGTTCGTCGGCGAGCAATTCGCGCAGCCGCTCGCGCACCACCGTATTGGCAGGGTCGAGATAATTTGCGGCCACTAGTTCCTTGCGCGCCTGATCCAGCCGACCGGAAATCGCGTAGCGCTCGGCGGCATCGACGTGGGCTTGCACCAAGTGGCTTCGCGCGATCGCCCTGCGGAGTTGATACGTCTTCTCGTCGGGTGCAAAATTCTCCGCGTCTGTGAACGCCGTGTAGGCGGTCTCCCAATCCTGCTGGTCTTCGGCGCGCACCCCCTGCTCGTAGGCGCGTTTCGCTTTGCCCGCGTCGGGCTTAACGGGCGGAGCCGGGATTGGCCCGTCCGCGACAGGAATCGCCGACTGGGACGGGCCCTGCGCAAGAACGGGGGTTATGGCGGCAGCCAGGATGGCAGAGAAGAAAAAGAGGGCCCACGCGCGTGCCCGTCCGCCCGTCCGCTCGATACCACGCTGAGATTTTCGCGCCATTAGAACCTGAGATGCACATTGTAGCGGGATTGATGGAACGCAGTGGCAACTTGATTCACATTGCATTCACACAGACTTAACGGTACACTGTAAAAGTCAGTTGAAACTGGTTTACAACTAGCATTTCTTGGATTTGCAATGATTTCCGCTCTTTTAGTGGCACTCCGCGAGGGCGTTGAGGCGGCCCTTGTTGTCGGCATAGTCCTAGTTTACTTGAACCGCAGCGGCCGGCGTGCGCTGAAGCGCTACGCATGGGTTGGCGTTGCGCTTGCCTGTGCTGCGAGCATCGCTGCCGCTATTTTTCTGCAACGCTGGGCGATCAGCGAGGACGGATTCGAGGGCGTCCTCATGCTCGTAGCGTCCGCGCTCGTGGTCACCATGATCGTGTGGATGAACCATGTGGCCCGCACGCTGCGCAAAGATATCGAGAACCGCCTGGAAATCTACGCACAGAAATCGACCGCTGCAGCGGGCTGGGGAATCGGGGCCTTCGTCTTTTTCATGGTGGTGCGCGAGGGCGCCGAACTCGTCCTGATCTTGCGTGCTGTGGAGCTTTCCAGCTCAGGAATGATGACGTGGATTGGAACCGGACTCGGAATTGCGATCGCCGTTGCGGTCGGCGTCTTTTTCTTTCAGGGAACGCTGCGAATTCCGCTCCATCGGTTTTTCAAGGTCACCAGCTTGATCTTGATGGTCGTCGCGTTTCAATTGGCGCTCACTGGCGTGCATGAGTTGAGCGAGGCGATGTGGATTCGGTCGAGCCGGACGGAGATGGCGACGATTGGGCCGATCGTCCGCAATGAGGTTTTCTTTTTCGCCGTGATTCTTGGCGTGGCAACCCTGGCAGTGTTGCGCGAATGGTTTGGCGCAAAAAAGGAATCGGCCGACGCGGTGCTGAATCCGGCTGAGCGCCGCATGCGCGACTGGGAATTCCGGCGGCAGCGCCGCTGGAGCTTCGCGGCAGCGGTACTATGCATCGCGGTGGTGGTTTCGCTGGCGGCTGAATTCGCGTATGCGCGCGTGATGAGCGCTCCCCTGCCCGCAAAGACGCTCGTTGCGCAAAATGGCCAGGTTCGCATTCCGCTTTCCGAATTGACTGATTCGAGTTTGCATTTCTATACAGCGGAGGTGGATAACACCTCCATCCGATTTATGGTGGTTCACCAGACCAACGGCAACTACATAACTGCGCTCGACGCCTGCCAGATCTGCGGGCGCATGGGTTACCGGCAGGAAGGCCAGAACATCATCTGCCGGAACTGTGGCGCCGAAATTTACGTCCCGTCAATCGGTGAGCGCGGCGGCTGTAATCCCATTCCCGTAAAATCCAGTGTGGTTGGCGGCGAAGTGATCGTCGATCTTTCGGCGCTGTTCCAGGCCAACTCCATGATTCATTCCTAAAATGTTCGCACGCCTTGTAGGCGAATCGTTCGTGCGCAATCCGCGCCGGAAAGTTCTGACGGCTGCGGCCCTTGTTGTCGGCATGGCTGTGGCGACGGCGACTCTTACGGTCGCGTTGGAAGTTGGCGACCGGATGGCGCGCGAGTTTCGCAGCCTCGGCGCAAATCTGCTCGTCACCCCGCAGTCGGACACATTACCGGTCGAGATTGGCGGCGTCGATTACCGGCCGGTTGACGAGGGCGCGTACTTGCAAGAGGCCGACCTCGGTGAGCTCAAGACAATCTTCTGGCGGCACAATATTCTTGGATTCACTCCCTTTCTTGACGTGCCGGCGCATGTAACGCTGAATCGCGATGGCGCGCGCGGAAATGCAACTTCGCAAATCAACGCCACGTTAGTCGGCACGTGGTACGACCACAAAGTGCCCGTGCCGGATGGGACGACATTTGAGACAGGACTTAGCACCACTCAGCCGTCATGGCGGATTCAAGGCAGATGGTTTGGAGATGGCGCGCAAGAAGCAGTTGTGGGCGCATATTTGGCAGCGAATCACCCGGACGTCTTTGGGGCCGGCAAGACGATATACGTCTCGTCCAATGCGAAGGCGCAACAGATCACTCCGCTCGCAATCACAGGGATCGTTTCGACAGGCGACGCAGAAGACGACGCGATTCTCGTGCCACTATCCGTCGCCCAGAAAATCTCAAATCACCGTGGTCAGTTCCGGCAGCTTTACGTCAGCGCGTTGACGAAACCTGCCGATGCGCTCGCGGATCGCAATCCCAAAACGTTGAGCGCTGCCGACTATGATCGCTGGTTCTG
>JASHRM010000136.1 GCA_030037315.1 Candidatus Acidiferrales bacterium | reverse complement strand
TGAAATAACCCACCGTACCACTCATCAAAATGAACGCCATTGCCACAAAGAGCGCGAATCGGCCCGCGCTCACAAACACCGCATCAGGCAGTGAAATCATCTCGCCGGTCAGCGGAACTTCTTTGTATAAGTTGCCTAAATCCTGCAGCTCCGGCGCGAGAACCGCGGGATTGAGGAAACTGTTCCCCAAAATCGCCTGCATGATGCCGATCAGGCAGATCACCGCGAAGATGACAGCTGTCAGTGAGAGGAATTTTCCCAGATCGCGTTCGCTTTTGATAAAGGCGTATTCGACATACATCAGCGGGATGTAATAAAAATATAGTTTGAAACCCAGCACGCCGAACAAGACGCTTGGCGCATTCGGATTGAAGATCTGAATCGCTCCGAGCCATACAAAAAGCAAAAGAGGCAACAGAAACTTAGGGCGAAAAAGCCTTTCGCGCCGCTTCCGCAGCGAAACCAGGAAAGAGATATACGTGATCGTGATCAGAACATCTTTCCCGAAAAAAAGCGCGGTCGCGTTCCCCATATATTTCCGGGCAAAGTCTTCGAATAAAAGCCATACGATGAACGCGTAAAAGCCCGTGCGCCAGTTTCGGAGGATTGCTACGGCGATGCCACAACCAATAAATAACAGGGCGCCAAACTCGAGCGATTGGACACTGCCCGCTACAATTGTTCCTCCGATTTCCCATGCCAGCCAAACACCAAAAACAAACAGACCAAGCCCGATCAATGGCTGGCTTAACGAAGCAGCGCGTGGATTGCCTCGATTGATCGGATTCCAGAGCTTAAGCTCCACTTGACGCCTCTCGGTACAGTGCTAGATGAGCGCGAGCCATACTCTCTTGTCGGAAAAGTTGCAGCGCGCGATCTCGGGCCGCTGATCCCAATCGTGCAGCCAGCGCGCGGTCATCCACGATGGTCCTAATACACCGGGCAAGCCCCATTGCGTCTCCCGGTGTGAATTTCATGCCGGCATTACCCACTACCTCGCCCAGTCCGCCGATATCGGAAACCACGACCGTTTTACCGCGCATCATTTGCTCTATAGCAGCAAGACCAGCCGTTTCCTCGCAGAGAGAGGGCATCGCCATGATATTTACCCGTTCCAACGCATCGTCGAGAATCCTACCTCTTAAATCACCTGTAAACGTCACGAGATCATTCAGGTTGAGTTTCCCGGTTAGTTGGGCCAAATTCTCTCGTTCAGGGCCGTCGCCGACAAACGTCAACCGAAATGACAGTCCACTATCACGAAGGAGCCGGGCAGCTTGCAGAAGAACAGCTGGACCCTTTTCCACGACAAGGCGGCCAACGTATGCAATCTCAAGCGGCACAGGTAAACGGGCATTGGCCGTGGCAATTGCGACGTCTTCTATACCGTAGTAAATGGTGCGTGATCTCGGAAGATTAAGCCTTCCTGCGACATGATCCGAAATCGTGATATTTGCGCTGACTCGCTTGCTTAACCAAAGACGTGGAAATGTCAGCAGAACGGACCGAATTGCGCTCATCAAGCTCATCGTTGCCGCCGAACAGCGGATACATTCTCCATACTTCCTCTTGATAAAATAACCTGGGCATACGGTGCGAGACGGCTCTTCGAAAAGAAGCCCATTGGGACAAACCGATTGATATCCGTGATGTTCTATGACGACACGTTTTCCGAATAATTTCGAAAGAATCGTGGGCCACAAACATGGACCGGCGATATGAACCAGGTCTGCACCGCGAAGGAGTTTCATCAAACGCCAAAGGCTCGGTCTACGAATGACGCGATAAACCTGCCCCGCGTCGTCCCACCCCTGCGCTTGGGTCGGCGTAACGACCGTGACTTCCACAGAAGGTTGATTTCCCGGCAGGCTTGAGTCGAGTTGCATGAGGCCCTTGGCAAGCAGGTGCATTGCCGACTGTACTCCGCCCACAATCGGCAAGAAATATTCACCGTAAATAATGACTCGCATGGGGTTGGCGATTTGCTCTTTCATGCCTGCTTCATTACTGGCCTCAGATAGGCCCGTCACGATTTTAAAACTTCAGAGGTACGATCGGCTGCATCACCACGCGGGCGTTCATGAAGCTGAACCGCTCGATGAATAGCCTCCACGGTTGTCGCGATGTTTTGTTCGGGAGACCAGCTTTCCATGCGAACTCGAGCGGCTTCTCCCATTTGCAGTAGCCGCCGGCGATCCGAGGCAGCCCTGGCTAGGACTCTTGCAAGAGCGTTTTCATCTGCCGCAGGAAATCGGAAACCCGTAACATCTTCCTGCACCAAGTCGAAACCCGCGCCAACGCGATCGCTAACAACGGCCGCGCACCCGCATAGCATCGCTTCGTTAACCACCACTCCGAAGGGCTCATGCTCGGACGGCAGCACGAAGATATCGGAAGCTGTGTATGTCTCGGGCAAGGCCGACTGATTGACGAACCCCAAAAATCTCACCTTGTCCGCGATCTCGAGAGTTCGGGCCTCAGATTCCAGAGCTGCCCGCAGCGGTCCGTCACCAGCGTAAACAAGATATCCGCCGGGTGCATGAACTTTTGCGAATGCCCTCAGCAGATCCTGGGGTCGTTTCCACGGCTGCAGCTTGGCGCAGAACAGCACAATTGTTGCATCCGCTGGGATTTGCCAGCGGGTCCGAACCTCCAAGCGATCGACCTGCTTGGACTTTTCGATCCACCATTCATTGTTTACAGAATATGGCGTGAGAGCGATGCGAGCGTCGGGAAGCCCAAGCGAACGCATCAACGATACCGTGCCACTCGAAGGCGCCAGCGCTACGTCAGCGAGTCCGAATAGCCACGGCCAAAAAAATCTCTTCACTCCAGTCTTCCAGTTTCGATGATCGCGAGGCGTCAATTCGTGAGCGTCCGTGCCGAAGAGCACGGGGACGCCGCTCAATTTCGCCGCAATCAACGCAAGCCAAAACGTAGCGGTAAGGTAGCTGATGTAAAGAATCACCGCGTCGAAATTGCCTTTTCGGATCAGCCGCCAGATGCTGGGATTAAAAAACCCGAGTACGGGGAATCCGCGCGGAAATACTGAGTGGTTCCTTAGCTCCACCCAGGGATATCCTTCGAGAAGCGGGACATCCCACTTAACTTGCACGCCAAAGCCTGGATCAATCTCCGCGTGCGCTCCTTGGAGTCCGCAGTATGCGACCATCATCTCCAATCCGGGATATTTTGCCTGAAGCCGGAATATCGGTGAGGAATACTGCGTGGGATGCGAGGCAACCTGCAATAGC
>JASHRM010000135.1 GCA_030037315.1 Candidatus Acidiferrales bacterium | reverse complement strand
GCGCTTGTTATTGAAGTGATCGATATAAGCGAGAAATTTTGCTTTCTCCATTTTGCTCCCCCGAGTGAGGACGTGACGCGCCTTGAATTGTGCTCAGTAACACGAATTCGCGCGGGCCGTCAAATTCTCGGAGCGAAACTCAGCTTGACAGTGCCGCTGCCAGGCCGATATAGAAAGATATGGCCCAATCCATTTTTATTTTTGATTTTGGCAGCGATGAAGACGCCGCTCAGCAGGCGCGGCATAAAGTTGACTCGTGGAAACAGGGTTTTCGCCTCGGCAACAAGATGCTGCTGAAATTCGACCGGCAGGATTCCGCCGGCGAGAACGCCGAAGATGGCGAAAGTCCGAAAAAAGAATTCGCCGCAAGAAAACCCAAGACAAAGAAAGCCGCGAATTCCGAAGGCAGTGAAGACGAATCGGCACACATCCAGATGCTTGTGCGGCTCGATTTTTCCGACCACGAAAAATTATCGCACCAGCGGTGGCTGGACCGGATTCCCAACGAGGAGCCGTTTAAATCCGCCCATCCGCAAGTGATTCGCACTGGCGATCCCGAATTTCCCGCAATGCTGGAGCGGTTCGAAGACCTCGATTGAACGGCGACGTTCTAAGGAGGTTTTGGGCTCTGTTGCCGTTTCTGTCCGGGACTAGCATCAAGGGGGATTCTTCGGCTGTGCGTCCCGGTGCGGAAATCAGGTCTTCCCGAGTAAAGGCTGCGTGATCTTCTGTATGGGCAGCTGGAATCTCTACTGATACGAATGGATGCCTGTTCGTGGAGGAGTGCCATGCAAAAGTCGATTACCGCCATGTTCGAGAGCTATAGAGATGCGGAAGCAGCCGTGCTCGATCTAGAACTCGCCGGGATTACCGGCGAGCAGGTGGAAATGATCAGCGATCCAGACGAGGACGTGACCTTGGCGCGTCCAAAGGATGGGCCGCCCAAGGATTTTGTGCGCGACACGCAGGGCGATATGCCGAAATACATCGGCGAGCAGGAATACTACGCAACCCACGTAAAACAGGGCCAAGCCGTGCTGATCATTCACGCGCCAGAAGAATCAGTCGCCGCGCGGGCGTCGGAGATATTGCGGGACCACGGTGCGCAGATTGCAGGGCGTTATGAGGAAGATGCCACCCCCACTGCGAAAGATTCCAAGAGCGCTGCCGCTGTGGCCGGAATCGGAACGAACAGCGCCACTACAGCCGGCAACTCACGCGATCTCGAGGCCCGAGGCCAGCAGTTTAAGAAACCCGAGAACTGAAGGCAACTGAGCCGTTTTGCGATCCATCCGATTTGACTATAATGAGACGAAGGTAGTAAAAGCAGCACGTATCGGCGAGGCGTTGCATGTCCTCTCACGTAAAGGTCAGAGCGTCTCAATTCGATGCGTCGAAATACCATGGACTCGACCGCGATACATTAGTCCGACTTTACCGCACGATGTTCCTTTCCCGGCGCCTTGACGACCGGGAAATCCAGCTAAAGCGGCAAAATAAGACCTACTTTCAAATTAGTGGCGCGGGCCATGAGGCCATTCTGGCGGCGGCCGGCTTGCTGCTCAAACCCGGTTACGACTGGTTTTTCCCCTATTACCGCGACCGCGCGCTGATGTTGATGCTCGGGGTAACTCCATACGAAATGCTGCTGCAGTCCGTCGGCGCGAAGGATGATCCCGCGTCCGGCGGGCGTCAGATGCCCTCGCACTGGGGAAGCAAACGGCTGAACATTGTTCCGAGCGCCTCGGCAACGGGAATGCAGTTCCTGCATGGCGTGGGAGCGGGTGAAGCGTCTCTTTATTACGACAAATTCCCCAAAGCGCTCGAGCAGGCGCGTAAGGCGCCGATGGGCGAGTCGCTGAGCCATCACCGCGATGAGATCGCGTACGTCTCGGGAGGCGACGGTTCCACAAGCGAAGGTGAGTTTTACGAGGCGATGAACGCTGCGAGCTTGCGCAACGCTCCCGTGCTGTTTCTCGTAGAGGATAACGGCTACGCGATTTCGGTGCCCGTCGAGGCGCAGACAGCAGGGAGCAGCATCTCGAAGCTTGTGGCGAATTTCCCGAATCTTGCGATCGAGGAGTGCGACGGCACCGACCCGCTGAAGAGCTACGACGCGCTGAGGAGCGCGGTGGCGCACTGCCGCGCTCGTCGCGGACCGGCGCTGGTGCACGCACATGTGACGCGTCCCTATTCGCATTCGCTTTCCGACGACGAGCAGCTTTACAAGACTGCTGAGGATCGGGAGACGGAGGCGCATCGAGACGCGATCCCGAAATTCGGGCTGTTTCTCGTCCGCGAAGGGATTCTCGAGGAGCACGAAATCGAGGCGATTGAAGCGGACGTCGAACGGGAAGTCTTGCAGGCGACCGATCGGGCGCTCGCGGCACCGGTGGCCCCGCCCGAATCGATCTATACAAACGTCTATTCGCCGGATATCGATCCGACCGACAGACATTTCGACGCAAAACCGGAGACCACAGCGCATAGCGGGGCAAACGGCGGAGCCAAAACGAAAACGATGGTCGAAATTGTCGCCGCGACCCTGATGGACGAAATGGCCCGGGACGAGCGGATTGTCGTGTTCGGTGAAGACGTAGCGGATTGCACGCGCGAAGAGAATCTAGAGAAGGTCAAAGGCAAGGGAGGCGTGTTCAAGGCGACGGCTGGACTACAACGACGGTACGGCGCAGCTCGCGTGTTCAACACGCCGATCGCGGAGGCGGGCATTGTGGGCCGCGCGATTGGAATGGCTGTGCGCGGGCTAAAGCCCGTCGCCGAGATCCAATTTTTTGACTACATCTGGCCGGCGATGATGCAGCTTCGCAACGAACTGGCGAACATGCGCTGGCGGTCTGACGGGAACTTCAAGTCGCCCGTGATTATTCGAGTAGCGATTGGCGGCTATTTGACGGGCGGAGGGATCTATCACAGCCAGTGCGGCGAAGTGATTTTCACGCATACCCCGGGACTGCGCGTAGTGATGCCCTCGACGGCCCTCGACTTATGCGGCCTTTTGCGAACATCCATTCGCGCGGACGATCCGGTGATGATCCTCGAACATAAACATCTTTACCGCCAACCCTACAACCGTACTCACTACCCGGGGCCGGACTTCACGATCCCATTCGGCAAGGCTCGCGTGGCGCGAGAAGGAACTGACGTCAGCATCATCACGTATGGAGCCGTGGTCCATCGAGCCGACGTAGCTGCGGCGGAGCTGGCGCGCGAAGGTGTATCGGTCGAGGTGATTGATCTGCGTTCGCTTAGTCCTTACGATTGGGACGCGATCGCGGCCACGGTATCGAAAACAAACCGCGTGATCGTTGCGTACGAAGACTCGCGTTCGTGGGGATACGGAGCAGAAATCGCCGCGCGCATCGGTGATGAGTTATTCGATCAGCTGGATGCACCGGTGCGGCGTGTCGCGGCAACGGATACTTTCTGCGCATACCAGCCGTCGCTTGAGGATGCGATTTTGCCCCAAACGGCCGATTTGGCACGCGCTGTTCGGGAATTGGCGGCCTATTAGGCGCCTCTGAAGGATATGCAACTTTTCTCGGCCCTGGCCCGTACTATGAAATGAGGGACAACGACGCAGCCCGAGGGAGACTTCTATGACTTGCCCACACTGCCAGAGAGATATCGCCGATTATTCGAATTTCTGTTATTTCTGCGGAGCGCGCCAACACGCTTCGACGGCGCAGCCACCGCGAGCGTCAAAGCGGTTAATGCGGTCGTCTGTTGATTGCAAGATCGGCGGAGTTTGCGGCGGAATCGCGGAGTATCTGGAAGTAGACTCCACGATCGTTCGATTGATCTGGGTGCTGTTGGTGCTCATGCCGGTGCCGCTGGTGCCGGCGTTCGTCGGCTATTTTGTGGCGTGGCTAATTTTGCCCAAGGCGCCACTGCCGACGCCCTATGCCGCGCCCCCAGCGCCTGCTTCAACGCCAGCGCAAACTGCGTAACTTCAAGCATTCGAACTAGGCCTTCTTGGGCTTCCGAGAGGGCCTCGCGCCCCCGGACGCGCCTTCGTGAAAGAGCGCGTGATCCAGCGAAATCAATCCCGCGCCTGCGGTCGCAAGCACAAAAGCAGCCGCACAGAGGGCCATCGGCGTTTCGTAGTTGTGGATAGCAAAAGGGTCCGCCATGAAGTGGCCCGCTTTCCATATTCCGACCGCCATTTCCGCTGCAATCGCCAAACCCGCAACGCGCGTAAACAGGCCCGCAACCAGCATGCACCCGCCGAAGAACTCGATCACTCCGGAGAAGTAAGCGAAATATCCGGGCAGTCCGAGCCCTTCAAATTGCTGGACGAATTCATGCGTATGACCAAAAAGCTTGGGATAGCCATGATAGATGAAAATGACGCCGAGAGCGAATCGCAGCAGCAAGAGCGACAGCGGCTTCAGGCGTTCCAGATTCTGCATTCATACCCCCGCAGTTGAATCGTGTTTATGAAAATGGCTGCGCGATTGTAGCAGAACGCCGGCCAGCATCTTTTCGGGCACATCGTGCTGTTTTTCTTCCCTGCAACCCGCAGAGCCAGCGTCGCCGTTGGTGTAAAATCGCGTTCTCCGTGAAACGTTCCTCTGAGCCGCGGCACTGATGCGCAAGCTGCTGGTGGGTTTCGCGCTTTTGTTGGTGATTGCGCTCGGGCTCTATCTTCATTTTCGGAAACCGAAGGCCGCGCCCGAAATCGCCTACGCCGGCGACCGCGACATAACACTTTGGAGCACGAGCGCGCAGGTGCGCGAGCCCGTGGGTACTCTCGATTACGGCGATCGGCTTGAGGTGTTGGAGCGTTCGCAGGATCAGGTGCAGGTACGCACGGGTGCCGGCCTGACGGGATGGACCACTGACAACGAACTGCTCTCGGCGGATTTGTGGCAGCGAGCAAAAGATCTTGACGCCAAAACAGCGACCATGCCGGTAGAAGCTCGCGGTCACGCGACAGCAATCGGCAATCTCCACGTGGATCCTGAGCGCGACGGCGCGCGAATCCGCCAGCTTGCCAAAGACACGCCGGTCGAACTATACGAGCGCCGAGTATCGGATGTGAGCCCCCTAGCAGCGAAAATCGCAGCTACAGATAACGCGAAACCGGAGAGCACGCGAAAAGAAGATTGGTGGCTGATCCGCGCTCGCCTATCGGACCAGAGCACGGTCTCCGGATGGATTTTGGGGAGATTTATTGACCTAGACGTGCCGTCGCCGCTCCCCGATTACGCGAGCTCGGCTGACATGCGGATCGTCGCCTGGTTCGAACTCAATCACGTCGCAGACGAATCCGGCGCTGCGAAGCCGCAGTATCTTTTGGTTGGCAGCAAGGGCCCGGAGGGCCAGCCGTGTGATTTCACGCTGCTGCGCGTTTACACGTGGGGCAAGCAGAAGGAACGATACGAGACAGCGTACGTGGAAGGCGATCTGTGTGGAAAGCTGCCGGTAAATGTCGTACAGGCGAAAACGCCTGGCGGCGATGCCAGGTTCTCTTTTGAGGACATCGGCACCGGGTCGCGCGAGCAGCGCGCATACTATATGCATCAGACCATCGTGAGACGGGAAGGCGAGCCCAGACGTATTGAGCACACAGGGCATTCGCACCCGGCCAAGAAAAAGCATGCGCAGAGGTAGACATTGTTTGGGCGCGGTGACTGTGCTGGCGTGTTCGCTTTGCGCTTGCTCGCGCGTCGACATTCGAGCCGCAACGCCGCCACCCGCGATGTCGATTGCCTACGTTTCCCAATGGGGCGTGCGAGGCGACGGACCGGGACAGCTTGATCAGCCGGTTTCAATTGCAACGGACGCAGTCGGCGACGCGTATATCGCGGACGCAGGAAGCCGCTTTATCGAAAAATTCGATCCGCAGGGCGCGCCGCTGTTTGCATTCCAAGAACTCAATCTGCAACATCCAGAAGCGATCACGGTCGATGCCGGTGGCGCGATCTACGTGACGGATTCGGGCCGCGGCAGCGCGACTGTTTTCTTGCCGAACGGAAACCGAATGCGCGAGTTGCGCGTGCGTGCGCGGCCCGATGTGGAAGACATGCTGGATGTGTCCGTCGATGACGATGGATTCATTCACATCCTGGACGCGAATGCCCAAAGAGTCTTCACGTATACTTCGCGTTTTCGATTGCTGCGAACCTGGATGCCCGCCGCGGGCGGCGAGGCCAGGCCGCGCGCCAAAGCGATCGTCGATGGTCCCGATGGATATCTATATCTCGCGGATCCGGCCGCGAACCGCATTCTTCGTTTCACGGACCAAGGCCATTTCGCCGCTGACATCAACGCGGGCTCCGGCGCGTCGGAGCGGAAACTGAGCGATCAGATCGCGGTTACCAAGGGCTACATCTTCGTGATGGATGTGGATGGGCGTATGCTTCACGTTTGGTCAACGGATGGCCAGCCGAAGCTCGACGTCGACCTCGCTCCGGAACTCGGTCAGGGAAGCCGCGCAGTGCCCGCGCTCGCCGTCAGCCCGCGCAGAGAGCTGCTCGTGCTCGACGAGCCTGAAGCGCGGGTCCTTCGCTATAAGCTCAACTTCTGATATTTTTCCCCTGTTTCATTTTTCCGCGACATGAAAGGAGTGACTACTCCTATGGCCTTGTTGCTTACCGAAAATGATGTAAAGAGCGTGCTTACGATGCCGGTGGCGATGGAGCTTGTGGAAACTTCGTTCCGGCGGCTGGCGGACGGCTCGGCGACCTGCCATCCGCGGCGCAGGCTCCGCATGGCGACCAAGGGCGTAATGAACTACATGGCTGCCACAGACTTGGCTGGCGGATACATGGGCTTGAAGATTTACACGGTGGCTTCGGGGCACGCTCGCTTTGTGGTCCCGCTGTTCAGTGCCATTTCCGGCGACCTGCTCGCTCTGATCGAAGCTGACTATCTCGGACAGATGCGCACAGGGGCAGCGAGCGGTGTGGCGACGCGTACACTGGCTCGCGAAGATGCACGGACTGCGGGAATGATTGGCACTGGATTGCAAGCTCGTACGCAGCTGCTGGCGGTGTCACATGCACGAAAGCTGGAATTGGTCCTGGCCTTCAGCCGCGACCGTGCGCGACGCGAGAAATTCGCGACCGAAATGACGGCACGCATTGGCGTTCCCGTGAAAGCCGTGGATTCAGCGGAAGAAGCGGCACACGGTTTGGATATCGTGACCACAGCCACAAATTCCGCAAAGCCCGTCGTCGAGGGCCGCTGGCTGACGAGCGGCACGCATGTGAACGCCATCGGTATAAACATTGCCGATAAGCGGGAGATCGATGGAGAAGTCGTCAGCAGGGCAGATGTGATCGCCGCCGATTCGGTAGAACAGACGAAGATAGAAGCGGGAGACTTGATTCAGGCGTTCGGTCCGGATACATCGCGCTGGAATTCAGTCCTTGAAATTTCCGACATCATAGCCGGAAAGATTCCGGGCCGCACGAACCGCGATCAAATCACTCTTTTCAAATCCGGTGGAATTGCGATTGAAGATGTCGTGGTTGCGGGGCGCGTTTATGAAATGGCTCAGGAGCTAGGTTTAGGGAAAGACGTGCCGATTTGGCAGGATGCTTTGACGGCCGAGGCGTAGCGAGCAGCAACTACGCGCGAGCCCGGCCAAGGCGTTTTGCGAGCGCTTCGTGCAATTTTTGCCGTGTCGTCAGCGGAAGCGGGGCCGGCTCTGAGTTGCAGAAGATGTCGATCGTCTGCTTGCAGGTGTCGACGACGATGCGGCAATCGGTGCATCTTCCCAGATGCTCCTCGATCGACGAGCGCAACGTGGCGTCGAGCGCGTCGTCAAGGTAATCCTGCAACTCGTTGATGATCTTTTTGCACTTCACGACTTTTTCTCCTGCTTAAAGTATGGATTCAATTTCTGGCGCAGTTTCAGTCGCGCCCGCAGCAAGCGCGACTTTACGGCCGGCACGGAAAGGCCGAGCGCCTCGGCGGTTTCTTCGGTCGATAATTCTTCGATGTCGCGCAACTGGAAAACGACTCGGAAAGGTGGGTCTAATTCGCCGATTGTTTTGGAAAGAATGTCGGAAAGCTCGGTTTGCTCGTAGCGCTGGGCAGGTGAAGGTCCCCAGTCTTCGACCTCGCGCGGCAAAATGTCCTCGCCCGTATCAACTTCCTGATCGAGCGAGACCACGTTGGGACGGCGCTTGCGCAGCTTCATAAGCGCCTGATTGACGGCGATACGGACCAGCCATGTGTAAAACCGCGAATTACCCTCGAAGTCGGCCAAGTGCTCGAAAGCCTTCAAAAAGGCCTCTTGCATCGCGTCCTCGGCGTCTTCACGGTTCTGGGTGATATTCTGCGTCAGGCGAAAAATCTTGCGTTCATAGCGGCTTACGAGCGTTTCAAAGGCTGAAATATCGCCGGATTTGGCTGCAGCAACCAGCAAAGGCTCATCGGCCTTTACCACCTGCGACGGCAACTGGCGCGCGCCAACCGGATCGACTTTAGGCGAACCCATGGGGGATTTTTCCATAGGAAAGGGTAGCACAGCTTTCCCGAAGCATCGGTCGCGAATGTATTATCATTCGTTGAGTTAGAGTTTTTCGCGCGCGTGCCGATGATTACGTTTGCGCGGCGCGATTTCGCCGCTGTTGATACGCGGAAGCCTTATTCGTTTTCATGAAAACGCTCCCTGATTATCTGCGCAAAGGCATGAAGATGATCCTGATCGGATCCAATCCGGGGGATCGATCCGCGCGCGTGGGACATTACTACGCAGGGCGGAACAATCAGTTCTGGCCCATCATGTATGAAACCGGCGTAATTCCGGAGCCGCTGGGCTATGAAGACGACCGCAGGCTAGTGGAGTTCGGTATCGGGATGACGGATCTTGTCAAGCGTCCGACCCGCGAAATCGCCGAAATCGAGCGGCAGGAATTTGCGGAGGGACGCGTCCTGCTGGCGCAGAAGCTCGAAGACCTCAAGCCTCGGGTCATCGCCTTCAACGGGAAAATCGTTTACGAGAAATTTACGGGGCGTCCTTGTAAGCTTGGCTTGCAAAAGGAATTGCTGTACGGCGCGCGCGTGTTCGTGCTGCCAGCAATCAGCGGCCAAAATGGCGGGACGAGTATCGGCGTGAAAAAGCGCTATTTCAAGAAACTCGCGGCGCTTTTGAAGAGTCTCAAGGATTAGGGCGATCCGGCGTCCAAGATTTGAACTCTCAAATTTGAGGCGTCAGATCGATTGAAGATTCATGGCTACCGCACAACAGGTCGCGAACAATCTGGTCCTCGAAGAGCGCGCCGGATCTGTCGTCACCCTCAAGTTGAACCGCCCGGATAAGCTGAACACGCTGAATCCAGACTTGTGCCGCGCTATGACCCATGCATTGCTGCGTGCTGCAGAA
>JASHRM010000134.1 GCA_030037315.1 Candidatus Acidiferrales bacterium | reverse complement strand
GAGATCGATCGTTGACTCGAAGTCGAGCTTCTTCCCGGCGATCCACTCGCGCAGCGTTTGCCCTTCGAGCAGTTCCATGGCGATGAAATGGCGCCCATCGGCTTCGTCGATCTCGTAAATCGTGCAGATGTTCGGATGATTGAGCGCCGATGCGGCGAAGGCCTCGCGCTGGAAACGCTCGCGAGCCGCCGGATCGTTCTCAAATTCCTGAGGGAGAAATTTCAGCGCGACCTGCCGGCGGAGCTTTAGATCCTCGGCCTTATACACCACGCCCATGCCGCCTGCGCCGAGCCTTTCGACGATGCGGTAGTGGGAGACGACCTGGCCTATCACGATCGCGATTGCCTCATGTTCCCTCGTTCTCTCTCACGTTTCTTCTGACCGTAGAAACTCCGCGGCCGGATCGCGCCGCCTATTGCAGCTTGGCGTATTCCGCCTTTGCTTGCTTGAGGACGGGAACGTCGGGATCGGCGTCCTTCCATAGCGCAAGAAAATCCTGATAGGCGGCGCGCGACTTATTCTTGTCGCCCTCGACCGCATACGCGCGGGCGAGGCCAAGATGCGCCAGACTGCTCACCTGGGGGTCCACAGAGAACGGATGATCGAGGATTTTCTGGAACTCTCCAGCCGCTTGAGCGCCCTGATGCGCCGCGAGATACGCTTGCCCGCGCACGTAGACAGTCATCATCGAGCCGTTCGGAAGCACGTCGTACGGCAACGTGGAGTTCAGGCTTTGAATTGCGTCCTGCTGTTTGCCTTGGTGCAGGTCCAGCACCGCTTGAATCGCGGGCAGATAATAATTCTGGATGTAAGTGGCCTGTGGAAACCGCTGATTCAAATCGGCCGCTGACTTCTGCGCCCCGACGGAATCGCCTGCCAGCGCCAGAGCCAATGCCGCCCAGCCCAAGTCTACAAGGTCGTGGGACGTCTGCTGCGTTTTCGTGGCGGCGGCTTCAGCCTCCTTGGAATTTCCGATGGTGGCCTCGAATTGTGCAAGTTGCGCTTCTTCGTCCGCCGCGAGCTGCGTCTGTTTCGTTTGCAGCCGGGACGAGATGATTTGTTGAAATAACTCATACACGCGCGACGCTCGGCCTTGAGCCTCCGGCAAAACAAGCTCAATCGTAGGACGCGCTTGGCGCGCCGCACTCTCGTTTGCCGCCATTCCGGGCTGATCGTTCTGGACGTAAGCGATATACCACAAGAGCGCTGCGAACAACGGAGAATCGAAGTGCTTGGCGCGCGCTTCGCGGATTGTCGCCCGCGCTTCGTCCGGCCGATTCAGGCGCAAATAAACTTGGGCAGTACCCAGATAGCCGGCAGTGTTCCTGGCAGACGCTACGGCCAACTGTTCGTCCGATCGGCCAAGCGAGCCGTAGCCGGCGGCCAATCCGCCGATCGCCAGCATATTATGCGGATAGGCCTGGACGATTTGCTGATTCAACTGGAGCGATTTTTCCAGATCGCCAGTCACCGCGAGTTCGTAATTCTTGGCGATGCTAAGATTCTCGAACTCGCTCGTCCGGTCGCGCAGCGCGTAAGCTTTCTTTTCGCTTTCGATGGCCTGGTCATACTCGCCAAGCACGTTCTGCGCGATTCCCAACGTTGTATACGCCGTAGCGAAATTCGGGTCGAGGCTCACCGCTCGTTCGTAATCGGAAGCCGCTGCGGGCCAGTCGTAATTCCAAAACGCCTGATCGCCACGCGTGAAGTCTTGCAGGGCTTCGAGCGAGGAAGTGGTGGCTTGCTCGAGTGGGATATTATTTGCGTCCAGCGAGGCGCGCGATTCGCCCAGCTTGCGCCGAATATCCGAAGCCACGTCGCCCAACGTGCCGAGCACGTGATTTTTGTCGCTGGCAACGGATTGAGCGCTGGTTAGCGTTGCGCCCGTGGAGCAATTGACGGCGTTGAGGATCAAGTCGTATTGCGAGCCGATCTGCGCGATCGAACCCTCAATCACCGCGGAGCTGGCGTTGCGCTCGCAGACCTCTCGCGCCACATCGTCCGTCAGCCTCGTATTTCCTGGCTTCTCCATCAGCCGCAGAGTTGAAGCGATCTGGTCGTCCGAAACAAGGTTGAGAAAAGTCGATTGCTGCAGGTCCGCCGAAAGCCCTTCGCGCAGCGTGCCGTCGAAGACGGAGTCGCCTGTGGTATTCGTGAAATCGGCGACGACGATCGAGTCCTTGCTGGTCAGCAGCGGCGCGCGATGAAAATAAAAGTATCCGCCTGACGTGAGCGCGAGAGCTGCGATTACGCCCGCGGCGGCGAACCACGCGGTGCGCCTGCGCGGGACGCCATCCGGCAATGTCGCGTAAGCTGCTGACTGCTTCCCGGAGTCTTGCGCCACAGCACCAGACGAAGCGCGATCCGCCACGCCGCTTGGCGCTCCGATCTGCGGCGCTACTGCTCCAGATGAACTGCCAGTGGTGGCCGAGCTGGCAGCGGTGGCGCTCTTTCCTGAATCCAGCTCGCGCCTCAGGCGCTTCAGGTCCGCTCGCAGTTCCGCGGCGCTCTGGCAGCGGAGCTCGCGATGTTTCTCGAGCGCCTTGTTGATAATTTCCTCGAGTTTCGGCGGGATGTCTGGATTCAGACGCAGCGGTGCGACCGGTGCGCGGCTCAGGATTGCCTCGAAGATGACCGCCGATGTGTCGCCGCGAAAGGGCAGTGCGCCCGTCGCCATTTCGTACAGCACCACGCCGAAACTGAATAAATCCGTGCGCGCATCCAGCTCTTTTCCTCGCGCTTGCTCCGGCGACATGTACGCGACGGTTCCCACCGTGCTGCCGGGACTCGTCAGGTGCGCTTCGGCTACTTCGGTGGATGCCGTGATCGCCCCAACAGCGTGCGAAGGCTTTGCTTGCGCCGCTGCCACTTTCGCCAATCCGAAATCCAGAATCTTGGCGTGCCCTCGCTTGGTAACAAAAAGATTTGCGGGCTTGATATCCCGATGGACGATGCCCCGCGAATGGGCGGCATCGAGCGCGTCGGCGATTTGCGCGCCAAGATCCAGCACTTCCTCCAGATCGAGCGGCTTGCCGCGGATCACGTGTTTGAGCGTTTGCCCTTCGAGCCGCTCCATGGCGATGAAATGGCGTCCATCGGCCTCATCAATCTCGTAAATCGTGCAGATGTTCGGATGATTGAGCGCCGATGCGGCGAAGGCCTCGCGCTGGAAACGTTCGCGCGCCGCGGGATCGTTTTCGAATTCCTGGGGAAGGAACTTCAGGGCAACGTGGCGATGAAGCTTGAGGTCTTCGGCTTCATACACCACGCCCATTCCGCCGCCGCCGAGTTTTTCGATGACGCGATAGTGCGAGACCGTGCTGCCGACCATTCGAGCGGAGCTCCAGCGCCTGTAAGTAGTTCAAAAAGAAGCAATACTCTGACGCATCAGCGAAGGAGTGTCAATCGAAGTGGGGGCCGGCGCTCTGGACTAAAACTGCTGACGCGCCGCGCAGTCTGTGGAGTGCGCTGGCTTTTACCTAGCCTTGTTTAGAGCGCGGAATGTGGACGCTGCTACGTTCGTTTGCGCGTTCACAAAAGCGGCGTAAAGCAGCGCATCCAATTCGTTGTCATTCGTGCTCTGCCACGAAGCCGCAGGACGTTTTTCGATGCGAAATGGAATGGGTGCGACCGGACGACCGGCCGCGCGGCTTCGATATTCTCTCCGTCCGTCTGTTCCAAGCAGCCGCAGAATCCTCGCCTGCAACTCGATCAGCACGGTTTTCGCATCCGCCGAGCCGTCGATCACATCGAAGTTGAATTCCATGCTTAGTCTCTCGAATTCGGCGAGCAGCGCGACCTGATATTTTCGGAAGCTTTCGTACATATCTTTTCCGGGAAAAACGTCCATGCCAGACTCCCAGTAGTCGAAGCCGCTCGAAAAAATCACTCGCGAAATCAAATCCTCGATCCCAATCCTGAGATAGAAAACCGCGTCCGGCACGAGCGCCACGCTATACATGCTGCGAAGCCACGCCGAATCCATGCCGCGGACGCTCGCGCGCGCCATGAGCGAATAGATATATCGATCTGTCAGTACGATGAATCCCGCGCGCAACGCAGGAACGATTTCGTGTTCCAGCCGATCGATAAAGTCCGTCGCATAAAACAAGCTGTGCGTTGCCCGGCCCAAACTGTTGCCCTCTTTCGCGCGATGGATGCCGTCGGCCGCAAGCGTTGAGCGCGCAATTCCGGTATCGAGTACCGCGTGCCCCATTTCTTCAAGCCAGGATTTCAGCAAATTGATTTGTGTGGTGCGGCCGGCGCCGTCGGTGCCTTCCACGACGATCAATTTTCCGGCGAGGTCGTTCAACTTCATTCCCGGCAGCGATTTACCGTAAGTCTGTCTCATGGTCGTACTCGCAGCTCCTTTGCCTTTTCAAGATGTCTTTTGGCGATTTGCCGGACCTGCGACTGCTGCACTTCGACGGGCAGCGTCGCATCGATCACGTTCAACCCAAATTCCGGAATCATTTTTTCGTATTCTTCGAGGATGCGTCCTTGGAACAACCGAAAACTTTCGGTCGGATCATCGCTAAGTCCCAAATCCATGCCCGCTTCATAAAATTTGAAGCCGTCGCGCGCCGTCACCAGGCGGCTGATCGCTGTTTCAAGCGGCACGCGAAAATAAAAAGCGACTGTCGGTTTTACCGCGAAACCGTAAAGCCCGCGAACCCAATCGCGATCCATGCCGCGTGCCACGTCGCGCGCAAAAGCTGTGTAGATGTATCGGTCGCAAAGCACTACGGCGCCAGCCTTCAAAAGGGGAAGGATGCTGCGTTCCGTGCGGTCGGCGAAATCCGTGGCATGGATCAGAGAAAACGTTCCCGCCGTCAGCAGCTTTTTTTTCTTGCCGAGTTTCGTCGTGTCCTTCACCAGTGGCGAGGAATTCCACTGGCTGAAGACGACGCCGTATCCTTTCGCTTCAAGCCATTTGTGCAGAAGACTCAGCTGCGTGGATTTCCCAGAGCCATCGATTCCTTCGACCACGAACAACCTGCCGGGATAGCCGCTGTCATCCCGAGTGGATTTAAACAACGGCTGATCGACAGGATGGAAAATCTCAAAAGGGCCGAAGCGGCCGTGATGAATGCTGTCAGTTATGTCCATCTCGAAGCGTCTCCTCAGTTGTCCGGGGCGGAATGCAGTCGAATGAGTCCCTGTTCGTGCCGATTAGGCCGAAAAACGTGCGCTGATTCGCGTGAACGTACTTCAGGGTGCTTTTCTACGGGGTTTCTGGCGAGTAAATCCCGGCGGTCGAGCCATGATAAGCGCAGGGTGTTTCGTTTTGCATCAAGAAAATGCGGTTTCGCTGCCAGTTGTTTCTAAAACGAGACTATTTGCTGTCCTTTTGCAGTTTCTGATGTCTTACCATTGACGTGTCGCAGAACCACTGCTTGCGCTCTCCCATTGCCTTGCCTAAGATGATCGTTCGACAACGCGCTCTCAGTTGCATGGCAGCAGATGATCTATAGATCGTAAATGACTGAAAACAAGTCTCTACGCCCGGTTCAGCGGGCCACAAAAACCAGCCAGCTTGCGCGTCATTCTTGCGCGGCCATCCTTTTTGCAGCTGCACTGTTCGGCGTTGTCGGCTGGCCATCGACCAGCAGCGTCTGGACTGCCACGAGTTTCGCAAGTCCCGCCGTTTCGGAGAAAAATATGCCTGCGCCTGCTGCTTCACAGAAATTTGCGGACATGAGCGACGAATTCCTCAAGGAATCGCTCGTCATGTCACCGACAAGCGCTTCGGCCGCGGGCTACCACAAATATACCGATCCAAAAACCGGTAAAACGATTGAGCTGGACGCTCTGCTCGATGACCTTAGCCTGGCAAGCATCGCCAAGCAGCGCGAATTTTACGCGCGCTGGCGCGAACGGTTTCGGACGGAAACTCCCGTATCGTCCCTTGACGCCCAGGACGCAGCCGATTGGCACCTTATCGACGATCAGATCGGGCTCAACCTGCTCGAATACGACCACATTCAAGCGTATCGTCATCACCCGACCGTCGCGGTCGAGCTGATCGGCAATGCGATGTTTCTCCCGCTCTCGCAGAACTATGCGTCGCACGACGTGCGCGTCGGCCAGGTATTATCGCGCATCAGCCAGATTCCTCGCGCGCTGGATCAGGTAAAACAATATCTAAGCGACGCCGATCCGGTTTTCGTCCGCACAGCGATTCAAGAAAATGACGGCAACGTCGATCTGATTCAAACCACCGTTGCCGGCGAAATCGCGCCGGGCTCCCCGCTGAAGGCGCAATACGATAAAGTTGCTCCGCCCGCCATCGCCGCGCTCAAGGATTTTTCGCGTTGGCTGCAGGACGACCTCGGCAAACGGAAGTCACACCTCGATTTTCGGCTCGGGAAGGATCTCTACGATCAGAAATTCAAGCTGGTGATGGAAACGCCCGTCACGCCTGAGCAAGTGCTTGCGAATGCTGAAAACGAACTCAAGTCGGTCCGCGCGGAAATGCTCCAGTTGGCGCTACCGATGCACGCGCAGATGTTTCCGGGCCACGGCGACCATTCCGATCTGAAAGGCCGCGACCGCGAGAACAAAATCATTGGAGAAGTGCTCGACAAAATTTCCGAAGATCATCCGCGCCGCGATCAATTGCAGCAATCCATCGAAGCCGATCTCGAAAGCATCAAGCAGTTCATTCGCGAGAAGAAAATCGTTTCGCTCGGCCCGCGCGACAACCTGAAAGTAATCCCCACGCCGCCATTCGAGCGGGGAATCTACTCAGTCGCCGGCTTTTTCAGCGCGCCGCCGCTTGAGCCCCAGGCCGAAGCGCAGTATTGGGTCACTCCGATCGATCCCAGCGTGCCTGCGGCCCAGGCCGAATCGAAATTGCGTGAGTACAACACCTGGGTCCTGAAATGGCTTTCTCTGCACGAAGCTTTGCCTGGACACTACGTCCAATTCGAGCATCTGAACGATTTGCAACCCGAACGCCGCCGGTTACTCCGTTCGCTTTTCTCCAATGGCGCTTATGTCGAAGGCTGGGCCGAATATGGCGCGCAGGTGATGATGGACGAGGGCTTCCTGAATCACGACCCGCGCTTCCGTTTGGAGATGCGCAAAATTCGCCTGCGCGTGCTCGCGAACGCGATTCTTGACGTGAAAATGCAGACAATGGGCATGACGGACGCGCAAGCCATGGATCTGATGACCAAAGACGCGTTCCAAACGCAGGCGGAGGCTGAAGGCAAACTTACTCGCGCGAAGCTCAGCTCCACCCAGCTGCCCACGTATTACGTGGGGTTGAGCGAATGGCTCGCGTTCCGCCATCGATATCAGACTGCTGCCGGAAAAAATTTCGACATGCTGAAATTCCACGATGCGGCTCTGGATCTTGGTCCCTTGCCTGTGCCGATCGTGGAGAAACTAATGCCTCCGCCAGGACGTTAGACAGTGAAAGCGAGAATTTCGTGAACCCCATGAAGCACTGTCGTGTCTATCGAATATCGACGGCCGCGCTCGCGGCGATCCTCTTAGTCGCGCCGTGCGCGCCGGCCGGCGAAGCTCGGCTCGCAGCGTCGCGCTCGGCCCAATCGAGCGCCTTGCTGCAGGACACCTACGTCGAATCGACGCAGGGCAAAGGCTATCGCTTCAATCGTGGCGGATGGATCTACGTTCATTTGGAAGGCACGCCGCACGAAATTGGCTATCAGCACGGCTATTTGCTCGCGCCGGAGATTGCCGACGCTTTTGCCGTCGTTCGCCTTGAGATGGAGCACAACACCGGCCGCGATTGGGAGTTCTTCCGCCGCGCCGCGCACCAAATGCTTTGGCCCAAAATCGATCCCGAGTATCAAGCAGAGTTACAGGGCATTGCGGACGGGCTGCAAGCCGCGCAGACCAAACTCGACCTTGACGACATCGTCGCGTTCAACGCTTTTTCCGAGCTTCCGGACTATTACGTTCCCTGGCTAAATGAGCAGGTACACAGTTCTGCCAGCCCTGCCAAGGGCACATCCGGCGGAGCCTACAGCCATTGCAGCGCATTTGTGGCCACCGGCAGCTGGACCAAAGACGGCCAAATCGTCATGGCCCACAATAATTGGACCACTTACATGGAAGGGGCCCGCTGGCGGATCATCTTCGACATCGTTCCACAGACTGGCTATCGCATCCTGATGGATGGTTTTCCCGGTGCAATCGCGAGCGACGACGACTTTGGCGTCAATTCGTCCGGCATGATGATTACCGAAACTACCATCGGTAACTTTCACGGTTGGAATCCCAACGGCAAGGCCGAGTTCGTCCGTGCGCGCAAGGCCATGCAGTACGCCGATTCGATCGACTCCTACGTGAAAATCATGATGGACGGCAACAACGGCGGTTACGCGAATGATTGGCTGCTCGGCGATCGCAAAACAGGCGAGATCGCACGCTTCGAGAACGGCTTGCAACACAGCTATCTCTGGCGCACCAACGACGGCTATTTTTCGGGCTCGAATTACCCCGCCGATCCCGATGTCACGCGCGACGAAACTACGTTCGATCCGAATAATCCCGCAAACTCCGCCAACGCCCGCCGCATTCGCTGGGACCAACTGATTCAGGGGAATAAAGGCAAGATCGATGCGAGTATGGCGGAGATTTTTTTAGGCGATCACTTTGATACGTACACAAAGAAAGAAGGCGCCGATTTGCGCACGCTCTGCGGGCATGGCGATGTGACGCCGGAAACCTACCCAGGCTCAACGGCTGGCCCGTTTAGCCCCCATGGAGCCGTCTCGGGAAAAGTGATCGATAGCCGCATGGCCGCATCGATGGACTTCTTCGCGAGGATCGGCCATCCCTGCGGCGTGAATTTCGACGCGGCAAAATTCCTGGCGGCACATCCGGAGTATTCGTGGGAGTCGCCGGTGCTGCGCGACATGCCCGCCGGTCCGTGGACTGCATTTCACATTGGCGAGCACAGCGCGCAGCCCGCGCGATAAGGAATCGCGTTTAGCTCTTATCGACGTGCAGATTGTTTGTCACCGAAAACACGCCGGGCACCTGGTTTGCCAGAATGTTGGCCGTGTTTTTATCCGCTTCCGTACCCACCGCTCCTTCGAGCGTCACGTGTCCGTTGTCTACGATGATGTGGATCGGAGCCACGCTTCGCACCGAATACATCTGGAGCGAAGGATAGCTATAAATCTTCCGGTATTCCGCACGCCGGATTTGGTCATCAATCGGCGAGGGCGGAAGCACCTGGATCTGGTTGTCCACCGCGGTCACGCCTTCGAGGTGCTTGACGGCGCTCGCAGCATCGTCCTTAAGAACGGGCCGCACCACTTGCCCGATCAGAGTGACCTTGGTGCCGTCCACTCTATATTCCAAATTGTCGAACACGGAATAGAAAGGAAGCATCACCAGCTGGTGACGCACCTCATTGGTGAGCCACGCCTCATAATTTGGCGATCCCGGCGGCGGTGTTTGCGGTTTTGAATTCGCCAACGCCGATCCCGCTAACACCAAAATTAGAAACGCTGTTCCTAAGCTGCGTACTAGGGGCCCGTCTATT
>JASHRM010000133.1 GCA_030037315.1 Candidatus Acidiferrales bacterium | reverse complement strand
ATTCAGCTCGACGGCGAACGCAGCTCCTGCAACCTTCCCTCCGAGCTTCCGAATCAGTTCAATGGCGGCCGCAGCAGTGCCGCCAGTCGCCAACAAGTCATCGCAGAGCAAAACAGTTTGTCCCTGCTTGATCGCGTCCTCATGAATTTCAAGCTGGTCGCTTCCATATTCGAGCTGATAGCTGACGGACGCCGTTTTCCACGGCAATTTTTTCGGTTTACGCACCGGAACGAACCCGGCGTTCAACCGGTACGCGAGCGCCGGCGCGAAAATAAAGCCGCGCGCCTCGATTCCAGCGACTACGTCCACTTTTTTACCCAAGTAATGGTCAGAGAGCTGATCGACGAGCGAGTGGAATCCGCGCGGGTCCTGCAGCAGCGTCGTCAAGTCGTAGAACAAGATTCCCGGCTTCGGATAATCCGGAATTTCGCGGATCAATGTTCGCAAGTCTTCCATTCATCTCCCCATTTCTTTAATTAATTATCAAATTCGATCGAAAAATTGTCGCCGTATCGAGGATCGATTTCGGCGGCCTCGCTGCGAATGTCGGATACAGAGGCCCCACGCGGGCCCTGCCGGAGCTCATGCTCCAGCGCCGATAGCGAACCTGCGCCGCCGATGGCGTAAACTTCCACTCTGCCATCCCGCAAGTTTCGTGTGTATCCCGCGATTCCGAGGCGCTGCGCAATCCGTTCGACAAAATATCGGTAACCCACACCCTGCACAATGCCGCTTACAAAATACCGTTTGCTCCTGAGTTCTTCGTGCACCGTTCACTTCAGCCATTACGACAGACGCAAAATTTTAGCAGAGCGCGGCGCCGAAGCCGCTTCGTTTTTGCGCTCGCGGTGATTACATGTGATAACTTCGCGCTGTCTGGATGCCGTCGTTTGCCCTGCCGTCAAACGTGTCGCGGGGTGTATGCATCTAATTCGATTCAGACATACAAATGACTAGAGCTCTCGCGGCGATGGCGGTGATGCTTCTTACAGCGTGCGCAAATCCTGCGCGCGCTCAGGACCAAAGCAACGATCAGGGGCCGATGCCGGCCGCGCCCACAATCGAGATCAAGAGGATGCCGTCCGCACCGCAGCCGCCGGCGCCTGCCATGCCCCCTCCCAAGATCATCCAGGCGTTTGCGGCCAACGAAGACGCGGCGAGAAAAGTTTACGAGACCTACGATTTCGAGCAGACCATTCGTCTCGAAGAGTTGAACGGCCCCGGCGGGAAGCTGACCATCACCGGCTTGCAGTACACACGCCCCGATGGGCAGCGCGTCTGGCGAGTTACGAAACCGCTGCAATCGGATCTCAAATTGACGACGTACACGGTTGACGACCTGCGAACGATTCTCTCGCTGCCGCTCTTTTTTCTGACCAGCGATCAGATTGGAAGCTACGACCTGGTTTACGCGGGCAAGCAAAAGGTCGACGAAATTAACGCTTACATTTTTCAGGTAAAGCCGAAGAGGCTCGATCGCGGCCGGCTTTTTTTCGACGGAATCATCTATGTCGATGATCAGGATCTGGCGATTGTCGAAACATACGGAAAATTCGTGAATGAAATGGGAAACACTGCCGGCACGAAACTGCCATTCTCTCTCTTTGAGACGTTCCGTGAAAATTTTCAGAATAAATATTGGCTGCCGACGTACACAACGTCAGACGACTTCGTCGATGTGAAGGCAGACGAGCCCCTGCATCTCCGCATTGTCGTGCGTTCCGCAAATTTCAAGTTGAATGCCGCTCCGACGCCGGCGGTTTTGCCAGATGCGAATGCGCCCGCACCGGCCCAGGAAGAGCCAGCCGATTCATTGCCGCGCCAGCCGCAGCCCCGCTAATTTGGCCAGGTCGTCAGAACGGTTGTAAGCATTGCGGCAACTCGCGGATTGATTTTAGGAGCAAGTCTGGTTTGGCGCGGCGGATCCGTTTCGCCGTTGGAAACGGACCGAGGACGCCGATAACTCTGACGCCGGCGCGACGCGCCATTTCGACGTCTTGCGCTGCATCGCCGACGTAAACCGTTTCGTCCGGTTTCGCGCCGAGTTCCTTCATCGCCCGCCGCAGTGGGGCAGGATGCGGCTTTTTGAGTCCGGTGTCTTCGCTGCAAATTCGCGTCGCAAAATATTTCCAAAATCCGAGGCCGCGCAGTTGTTTGCAGACTCGCGCGCGGCTGCCGCTTGTGACCACGCCGAGCACGTAGCGGCGGCTCAAGGTCCGCAGCGTGGCTCGCACGCCGGGCAAGAGCGCTGGCCGTTCGAGCGAATAGGCCGCCCGCCACAAGCGGTCCGCTCGTATCCACTGAGTTTTTGGAACGCGTGCGACGCGGTAGATGTGATACCAGTTTGGGGAATAGTGCCTGTCGATCTCTTCAACGCCAAACTCAATGCCCAAAGCCCTGAACATCGCAACGTACGCGTGCTGATCCGCTACGTAGGAGTTGAGTAGCGTCCCGTCCCAATCCAGCAGGACAAAACGCGCAAGCAAAATTTCTCGGGACACGCAGGGATCGTACCAGAAGAATGCGCTCTTCAGTCACGAGGGAAAACTGAGCGAAAGCTATGCGGATTGGTAACGCTGGGGAAGGCAATCGTCGCGCTGAAGCGCAAAATCATCGAAACTCGCGGCGTAGGCGTGCCAGCCGGGGATGTCGGTCTCCTCGGCACGAACAATGTGAGCTGCAGTGCACATCTGCACGCTGCCAAGGCCGAGAGGACGCTCGATCAGCGCCACTTCGAGCTCAATCGCCATGCCGGGTTGCAATTCGCGAGGCGCGAGGAAATAAATGCCGCTGGAGCTGATATTTTTTGTGACCAGAGTCACAGGAGTGCTTTCTGCGATCCCCGCGATGCGGGTCAGGCGAAGAGGCAATGCAAGAGAAGCTCTGGGATAACGCCTGCGCTCGTCGGCTACTCCGATGGCGTGGGTGGGGACGCGGGCGAATCGCCGCGGGCCTGGCTTAATGGTTTTTGCTGCGACGGCTTCGGTTCGGGCTTCAAGTTCGCGAACAGGCGAAGCTATTGGCCGCGAATCGCGATCCGGCAAAGCTCCCATGACACATCCCCCAAGACCTGCAAAACCCCGGTAGGTTTCCGACTATGCGGGAGGTTGGCTGTGGCGTCAACGAACCGGGTCTGCTTGGTGTCTTATTATGTAACCCTCGGTATAGTACCACCTTGCGGCTACTCGACTCTCCGTTCTGGCAGTTGCGAATGGTGGTCCGACTTTGACCGCAAAAATCGGATAGCCGCAGAAAATCAGCGCGCGTAATGTAATCGAGAGCATGGCAGTGATGAGCGGAAAAAGCGAAATGCCTGCGAAAGTAAGAAGGCGAAAGGGCACGGACGGAGCCGGACCTGTTGAGCCGCGATGGGCTGCGATTCAGAGCAGGGATCGAAAGGCCGACGGCGCTTTCGTCTACGGTGTAAGGTCGACAGGGATTTACTGCCGACCGTCATGCCCCGCGCGCAAGCCGGCACTGCGGCAAGTGGTTTATTTCGCCCTCCCGGAGGCTGCCGAGCAGCAAGGTTTCCGCGCGTGCCGCCGCTGCTGGCCGAGCAGGGTCCACTCGACTGACCCCAAGATTGAAACCATCGCGACGGTTTGTCGCGCGATCGAAGCGAATGTCAAACCAAACGGTGTGTTTGACTCGGCGACTGATGGGCGGTTGACTCTGACGGCTCTCGCCGCACGGGTTCGCATGAGTTCGCACCAGCTGGAGCGGGCGTTTCGCAGCGCCATGGGAATCACACCCAAGCAATACGCGGATGCGTTGCGGATGAAACATCTTAAGACGCGTTTGAAAAAAGGAGACAACGTGACGACAGCACTTTACGAGGCAGGTTACGGCTCGCCGAGCAGGGTCTATGAGCGCGCTCCGAGCCATTTGGGGATGACTCCCGCCGATTACGGCCGCGGAGGCGCGGGAATGCAAATTGACTACGTGATCGTTGATTCGCCGCTGGGCCGGATGCTGGTAGGGGCCACGCATCGTGGCATCAGTGCGCTCTATCTCGGCGAGCCGGATGCGACGCTAGAGAGGGAACTCCGGAAGGAATATCCGAATGCCGAGATCGCGGCAGAACGTCGCGGTGGAGCCGTAAATGGTGACAGTCTGGGCGACTGGGTCGAAAAAATCCTAGTGCACTTGCGCGGGAAAGAGCCCCATCTCGACCTGCCAACCGACGTTCAGGGGACTGCGTTCAAGCGTCGGGTGTGGGACGAGCTTCGCAAGATTCCCTACGGCTCGACGCGAACCTACAGCCAGATTGCTGACGCGATCGGCAAACCGGCTGCAATTCGGGCGGTTGCGAGTGCCTGCGCGACGAATCCCGTGTCCGTGGTAGTGCCGTGCCATCGAGTGGTGCGGCGCGACGGGAATCTGGCGGGGTACAGATGGGGGCTGGGACGCAAGCGGGCCTTGCTCGATAATGAATCGGCGCATGCGAAAACGGGCAGGGGTCGGCGCACGAATTAGACAAGTATGACAATCCAGAGCGATCGGGTTCAGCCCTGCGGTTTTATCTTGGCGGTATCCCGGGGCCAGCGGGGCTTAAAGTCAGAGTCCGGAATAGCCGGGTTTCGTACGATTTTGGAATATTGGACGATCGAATAGTCACCCGAGCCCGCCTCGAAAAACTCCTGCTGAAGGGGCAGCCAGTTGGACTCGTCGAGCCAAATCTCAATCTTTGAGATCTGGTTGCGCACGTCCTGCGATTTGGGCGTCAATTCCAGCTCGACTGCCTTGCGGTCGTCGACTTTATCCTCGTGCAGCAACGTGATCAGGTAGCTCTTGCGGAGTTCCTTCCCGCCCGTCCCAAACCCGAGCAATAGAAACTGATCGACAAGGCTGCGATTCTTGCCGAGGTCGTATTCCTCGACGCGCTTCAGGCCCGGCTCGTAGATGAAAAGATTATCGCCGGTGCGAAGGATTGTGCGCTGATCCGGCTCCTTCAATTGGAGCAGCATTTTGTCGCCGCGGACAAGGATGCTGCCGCTTTCGGTGGATTTGTCGTTTACCACAATGGTGACTTTGGTTCGTTCGACGTCCGCCGAAAGGCTGTGGAAATCTCTCGCCTGCCGGTCTAATTCCTCGAGTACCGAGGATAAAGTCCATGTGCCGCGGCCCTGCGCCGCTGCAGATATTCCGAAACTCGAAGCTGCCAACCAGGCTACGGCGCTGCAGACGCAAAGAGTCCTTATAAATTTCAATTTATTCCCGCCCAAAGATTTTCGAAGCGCGGGCGATCATAACACACGCAATCAAACGAAAAAGCAGGTGCCACACAGGTTGGATGTTCACTCAGTAAGCATCGTTGCGGCATTTGCCACGGTTCGCCATGCCTTCGCCGGGCTGCAATTTGTAGGGCCGAAGCGCGTGGCGATAGAATTATTTTGCGGGCGGGGATAAATAGGGCTTGACAGAAAATGGCACCCTATGCAGAATACGTCGCGCGCCTGTTTCTGCCTTCCCCTGTTGATCACGAGTCCTCCCCTTTCGCACCGCCGGAAATAGTCTGCGAGGAGACCGGTGGCGGAAAAAGATGGCTTAGCAGCTCCCATGGAACTTGATCGAGAAGTAATCCGCTGTCAGGTATGCGGATTAGTTCAATACCGTACACGTACAGGAAACTGCCGGCGCTGTCTGCGTCTGCTGCCCCCGAAGGTGACGTTCGTCATTCCGACGCCATCTGCTACGGATCTGCCGGGGGACGACCGTCAACTCTTTGAAAACTGGCCGAACCGCGAAACGGTGGAGAACATCGGCCAGCGAATCCGTCAACTCAGAGAATCTCGCGGCATGACTCAAAGCCAGTTGCAAGCGCGCTCGCGCGTATCGCGATCGTATCTCTCGCGCATCGAAAGCGGCCAGATGACCCCCAGCCTTGGCACGCTCGAAAAGATTGCCGAAGCCCTAGGCGTGGGTTTGAACCGCTTCTTTGTCCCGGAGAGCAACGGCGAAACCGTTCTCGAGGACCCGTTCATCCAGGGACTTCGTCCATTTCTTCGGCAACTCGATTGGACGCAGTGGCAGGGAATTCTGAAGAGGCTGCAAGCCATCAGCGAGCATGTGAGCACCAGCCAGGCTGTGCGGCCGCTTCCGCCGCAAACGGCTGAACGGATGCCACAGATGCCGCGCCGGCAAGCTCATGTGGGCGGGCACGCAGCCGCGCATCGCTAGAGGCGATTCACAATTCTGGGTGGGCATGACGGCCTGCTCGTCGATTCGACGGGCGGGCCGTTGTTGTTTTTTAAAGGCGGGCTCCGAAGAACTGAGAGAAGGCGCCGAACCCGCGCAGGCTGCGCCGTAGGCGCTAATTAGTAGAAGCGAACGCGAACGTCGTGTGCGCCCTTTTCGATCTGCACCGAGTCGATGAAGCGAATCTGGCGATCGTCGAGGGTCATGATCAGCGACTGGGTTCGCACGCCCCCTCCAAAGAATCGAACTCCGCGCAACAAGCCCCCGGGCGTGACGCCAGTGCAGGCAAAAATGATTTTCTTGCCGGGCGCGAGTTCGGCCGTATCGTAGATGCGTTTCGGATCCCTGATTCCCATTTTTGCGGCGCGCTCACGATGCTCTTTGCCGTTAATCACCAAGCGGCCGAGAATCTGTCCGTTTAGGCAACGTAGTGCAGCGGCGGTGAGTACGCCTTCCGGCGCGCCCCCGATTCCCATAACGGCGTGAACGCCCATATCCGACACCGCCGCGGCGATCCCTGCGGACAGGTCGCCGTCACCGATCAGGCGGATGCGAGCGCCAGCCTTCCGAATATCCGCGATCAATTTCTCGTGCCGCGGCCTGTCGAGCACCGTGACAACAAGGTCTTTCACTTTGCGGTCGAGCCGCTTGGCGATTGCTTTAAGATTTTTTTCGGGAGGGGCATCGAGGTCGACGGCACCCCTGCAAAGCGGCCCGACGATGATTTTTTCCATGTACAGGTCGGGAGCGTGGAGAAGCCCTCCGTGTTCGCTGGCGGCCAGAACCGTGATGGCATTGGGTGCGCCAGAAGCGCAGAGATTCGTGCCTTCAAGTGGATCGACGGCGATATCGACGGCAGGATATTGGTGATGCCGGTCATGGGATGCAAGGCCAACCTTTTCGCCGATGAAGAGCATGGGCGCTTTGTCGCGTTCGCCTTCGCCGATAACGATCGTGCCGTCCATTCCGACGGTATCCATCTCTGCCCGCATGGCCTCGACGGCGACCTGGTCGGCCTTATGACCGTCGCCCAAGCCCATGGTTCGTGCGCACGCGATTGCGGCACGTTCAACGACGCGCAAATATTCGAGGCTGAGTTCCTGTTCCATGAAAACTCCTGCGATGTCTGATGATTTTACAGGCCGAGATGCGTCACACGATTCTAATTCAGCCGGGATATAACGCGATCGAAAAGAATGGTCAAGCGTCCCTGGCTTGCACGGAGCGCTTCACATGGCGAATTTTTGCGATTCTTGCGTTGCGGTTAGATGAAGGCGGCGATGCCGGTGATGCGTTCGCCGATCACGAGCTTGTGAATATCGTGGGTGCCCTCGTATGTGTAGACCGATTCGATGTTGTTCATGTGGCGCATCACGCAATAGTCGTCGACGATGCCATTCGCGCCGAGAGTTTCGCGCGCTAACTTAGCGGTCTCGCGCGCCATCCATACGTTGTTCATTTTCAGCATCGAAACGTGCGCGGGATGAACGCGGCCCTGATCCTTCAACCGGCCGACTTGCAGAGCGAGGAATTGTGCCTTTGTAATTTCGGTGATCATCCAGACGAGCTTATCCTGCACGAGCTGGTGCGAGGCGATCGGGCGATTGTTGAATTGCTTGCGCTGCTTCGCGTAGCTGAGCGCTGTGTCGTAGCAAGCCATCGCCACGCCGATCGCTCCCCACCCGATTCCATAGCGCGCCTGATCAAGACATGAAAGAGGTCCGCGCAAGCCTTGTACACCCGGAAGCAGATTTCCGACGGGAATCTTGCAATCGTTCATCGCCAGGCCCGAGGTCACGGAAGCGCGCAGCGACTGCTTTCCGTGAATGGCCCACGACTTGAATCCCGGCGTGTCTTTCTCGATCAAAAAGCCGCGGACTTTTTCGTCCTCGCATTTTGCCCAGATCACGGCGACGTCTGCGATAGAACCGTTAGTGATCCACATTTTTTCGCCGTTCAGGATGTAGCTATCGCCTTTCTTTACTGCGCGCGTAAGCATTCCGCCGGGATTCGAGCCGAATTGCGGTTCCGTGAGGCCGAAGCAGCCGATGGCTCTACCTTGCTGGAGCAGCGGCAGCCACTTTTCTTTCTGCGCGTCCGAACCAAATGCGTGAATCGGATACATCACCAGGGCCGATTGCACGGAAACGAAGCTGCGAAGGCCGGAATCGCCGCGCTCGAGCTCCTGGGTCACAAGTCCGTACTCAACATTGGACATTTCCGCGCAACCATAGCCCGTGAGGTTGGCGCCAAAGAAACCCAGTTGGGCCATTTCGGGGATCAGCTCTTTGGGAAATGTGCCTTCGCGGTCGTGCTGGACAATAATCGGCAGCACTTTTTCGTCGACGAACTGCCGCGCGGTTTTTCGCGCCAGTTTTTCCTCGTCGCTTAGAAGGGAATCGAATTCAAGATAGTCAACTCCGCCAAAGGACGGCATTCGTTTTTCTCCTGCGGCATTCTACCGGAGAGATATCGCAGCACGCCACAGAGCCCGCGCGTTTGGCTCGCAAATGAAGACCGAGAGCGAAACTGCGCCGCCTATGCGCCCCGTGATGCGTGTGGTATCCTTGGGCGTCTCACAACGGTTCTTATCCGGGAAGACGCACACACCGAACGCCGATCGTTCATTCAGCGGCAGTATGGAAGTGACGGCGGGAAATTTGTCCCGCGACTCGAAATTTGCGGTGAAGCCAGCTTTCGACAAGGAATAGGACGGTTATCGAAATGTCGACACCAGCCCCGACAGCGAAAACCATCGCACTCCGCCTTGCACACTCGCCCGATAGCGACGACGCTTTCATGTTTTATGCGCTTGCGACCGGCAAAGTCCGTCTCCCTGGCGTGAAATTCGAGCACGTCCTTTCGGATATCGAGTCTCTGAACAAAGCAGCACACAAAGAAACATACGACGTGACCGCTGTCAGTTTCTACGGCTATTCATTCGTCGCGGACAAGTACGTTTTGCTCGATTGCGGCGCGAGTTTTGGCGAAGGATACGGGCCGACCGTTGTTTCGGCGCACCCGATCAAGAAAAATGAGCTGGCGGGACGCAAAATCGCTGTCGCCGGCAATCTGACGACTTCATATCTCGCGCTGAAATTGTTTGAACCGAACGTCGAAACAATCGCGATGCCGTTCGACAAGATCCTGCCGGCGGTGCAAGCGAAAGAAGTTGAAGCCGGCCTGCTGATTCATGAAGGCCAGCTGCTTTTCTCGCAGGCTGGATTGCACAAAGTGGTCGATCTGGGCCAATGGTGGCAGGAATCGACGGGTTTGCCGCTTCCGCTGGGCGCAAATGCGGTGCTGCGAAGGCTCGGTCCGGACATAGGCCTGCAGGTGGCGCGGGTGATTCGCGAAAGCGTCAGCTACGCGCTTGAGCATCGCGAGGCCGCGGTCGAGTACGCGCTGCAATTTGCGCGCGACATGGACCCCGTGCTCGCGGACAAGTTCATTGGCATGTACGTGAACCACTGGACGCTCGATTACGGCGAGCCGGGACGCCGCGCCGTCCGCCAGCTGCTGTCGCGTGGCGCAGCGGTTGGGCTGGTGCCGTCGTCTTTCCAGGTGGAATTTCTCTCCGAAGCCGCATAAACGCAACGCCACAGAATATGGCGGGCTGCGAAGATTCTGCCCGCTATTGACGGCGCAGCGATTTCCAAAGACGATAGAGATTCACGCGTTTTGTTGTGCCCCGGGGGTGGGATGCAACGCGTTCTTTCGACCTACCGATACGTCAATCAGCCGCTCACGCCTACGCTGCTGCAGTCGATCGCGCAAGCTGAGATTGCGAGCATTGAGATTTTCTGCGCGTCGTTTCACTTCAACTATCGTTCCGCTGAATCCGTACGCGAAATTGCCGGATCTTTGAGGGATTATCGACTGGAACTGCACTCCTTGCATTCGCCAACCGAGCGCAATTCAAGTCCGAATCGCGAAAGCGGCGTCCCCATATCGATTTCGGAGCCAGAACGCATCCGTCGCATCGACGCAATGGATGAGGTAAAGCGCGCACTGGAAGTGGCGGAGGCGATTCCTTTCAAGTATCTGATCCAGCACATGGGCAGCAGCCGGCAGGAGAATAATCCGCGGAATCTGGATGCCGCGTTCAGCTCGCTCGAGCATCTAGTGACGTTTGCGCGGCACCGCGGAGTGACGATCGCAATCGAGAATACGCCGAATGAACTCGGCTGCCCCGGCTCGCTGGTCCAGTTTATTAAGGAAACGCGTCTCGATCTGAAATTCTGCTTCGATATAGGCCACGCACAGATCGAGGGCGGCGTCGCTGCGGGATTCGACTTGATGCGCGACCGGATCGTGACCTCGCACATTCACGATAATCACGGCGAAAAGGACGAGCATCTGTTGCCGTTTAGCGGCACGATCGATTGGGACGGGGCCCTTGCGGACTATGCAGCCGCGCCGGAGAAAATCGATATGGTGCTGGAATTGAAGGAAGCTGCGGGAGGCGCGCCGACGCTCGATTCCGCTCGCGAGTCCTTCGACAAGATTGAAAAGAAGTTCGATCAAACCAAAGCCCGCTCGAATTCCGCAAATCGATGACCCAGGAAAACCAAACCACAGCTGCCGTTGTTGCAATCGAACGCGCCGGCGATCACGTTGGCCAAACGGTGGCAATTCGCGGTTGGCTCTACAACCTGCGCGAATCGGGCAAATTGCTATTTCCTATTTTTCGCGATGGAACGGGCGTGCTGCAGGGGGTCGTTTCGTTGAAAGAGCATCCGGACGCGTTTGCGGCGTTGAAAGGCTTGCCGCAGGAATCGAGCGTGGCCGTCACTGGCAAAATTCAGGCGGAGCTGCGCGCGCCGGGCGGTTGCGAAATTCACGTCAGCGCAATCGAAGTGGTGCAGCGCGTGGCCGATTCCGATCCGTATCCGATTCAGCTGAAAGAGCACGGTGTCGATTTTCTGTTGGATAAGCGGCACCTCTGGATTCGGACGCCGAGGCAAGCGTCGATTCTAAGAATTCGCGCCGACGCGATTCGCGCCGCGCGAAACTTCATGGATGATCAGGGCTACACGCTTACGGATGCGCCGATTTTCACTCCTGCGGCGTGCGAAGGGACCACGACGCTCTTCGAAGTGAATTACATCGACGATCAGAAAGCGTACTTGACGCAGTCCGGACAGCTTTATGTGGAGGCGACTGCGGCGGCGCTGGGGAAGGTGTACACGTTCGGGCCCACGTTTCGCGCCGAAAAATCAAAAACGCGCCGGCATTTGACGGAGTTTTGGATGCTCGAGCCAGAAGCCGCGTACCTTCATCTGGAAGACATGATCGAGCTTGGCGAAGGACTGGTGAGCGCGATGGTACAGTCGGTGGTGAAGAGCCGAAAGCGCGAACTCGCAACGCTGGGCCGCGATGTCAGCAAACTCGAAAACATCAAGCCTCCGTTTCCACGCATCACGTACGATGAAGCTGTGCAGGTGCTGCAGAAAGCTGGCAACCCCACAAAATGGGGAGACGATTTCGGCGGCGACGAGGAAACGCTTATCTCCAAGAATTTCGATAAACCTGTGGTGATCCACCGCTATCCGGCTGCCATGAAGGCGTTTTACATGGAGGCTGACCCGAAAAATCCGAATCTCGCCCTGAGTTTCGACATGATCGCTCCTGAGGGCGGCGGCGAGATCATCGGCGGCGGCGAGCGTCAATCGAGCTACGAGACGTTGGTCAAGCGGCTTCGCGAACACAACCTGCCCGAACAGGCTTTTCAGTGGTATCTCGATTTGAGGCGCTACGGCAGCGTCCCGCATGCGGGTTTTGGGCTCGGCTTAGAACGAACGGTGGCGTGGATTTGCGGAACCGAGCACATCCGCGAGGTCATCCCCTTTCCACGGATGCTTTACCGCGTCTATCCTTAGTTGCCCCTGCCAAGGTTCAAGGGCGGCCCAGAGAACGAAATGCCCGAAAAAATTCGCATCATTGGCGTGCCGATGGATCTCGGCGCCAGCCGTCGAGGCGTCGACATGGGGCCTTCAGCGCTGCGCGTAGCCGGATTGCAGGCGAGACTGAAGCAACTGGGTCGGCAGGTCGAGGACGTGGGTAACGTGCCCGTTTCGCAGGCAGAGGAGCAGCCCTACGGCGAGAAGAAGGCGCGTTATCTCGGGGAAATTGTCGAGACGTGCAAAGGCTTGGCCGAGGTGGTTCGCAAAACGCTGGACGAAGACATGCTGCCGCTGGTGCTTGGCGGGGACCATTCCATCGCGGTCGGCACGGTTGCGGGCGTGGCATCGCATTTCGCCAAGGAATCGAAACGCGCTGGCATCATTTGGCTCGATGCACACGGCGACATGAATACGCCGGATTCTTCGCCGTCGGGAAACGTGCACGGAATGCCGCTCGCGTCGATTATGGGATACGGCCCTACGGAACTGACGGATCTCGCGGGCAGGAAGCCGATGGTCGAGCCGCGCAACGTGGCGCTCGTCGGCATTCGTGATCTCGACTCGAAAGAGCGGCGCTTTGCAAAGGAATCGGGCGTGCATGTGTTCACGATGCGCGATATCGATGAGCGAGGCATGCGCGAAGTGATGGCGGAAGCGATTCGTTTTGCGAGCGACGATACGGCGGGAATTGCGGTGAGCCTCGATATGGATTTCGTTGATCCATCGGACGCGCCCGGTGTGGGAACGCCCGTGCGCGGAGGCGCGACCTATCGAGAGGCGCATCTGGCGCTCGAAATGATTGCGGACAGCCGCGCCATGGTTTCGTTCGAGCTTGTCGAAATTAATCCTGTGATCGATTTACACAACACGACGGCACTTCTCGGCGTTGAGTTGGTGCTCTCCGGGCTGGGAAAGAAAATCCTATAATCCGCTGACGACTTGTGCGGCGCTTTTGTCCCGAATATGATGCGAAGAGCAGCGCCCTGATTCCCGGCGCATGCGCACATGCGTGCTTGGCTCGCATCCGCGATTTTGGCAGTAGCCCTTCTTCCGGCTTTCCTTGTCCAGGCTATGCAGGAAACGCCTAACGGCAAAACTCGCGCGCAAATGCTGGTCGCCAGCCGCGATTTGCCCGATCCTCTATTTCACGATTCCGTGGTGCTGATGCTGCCCATTAAAGAGGGAGGTCAACTGCTGGTGGGACTGATCATCAACAAGCCGTCGAAGATCAAGGTGCGTGACGTGTTTCCGGATTCTCAGGCGCTCCAGAAAAGTGACATGGTTGCTTATTTCGGCGGGCCGGTTGATGCGGAGGTCGTGGCGCGCAGCGCGATTTTCCGGTCGAAGACGCCCCCAAAGAGTGCGACTTTGGTTTTCGATGATGTTTATGTGACGTTCGACTCCGATACGATCGTTGCGTTAGCCGCCGATCCGCAGAAAACGCCGACGCTGCGTATTTTCCTCGGGCGCTCGCAATGGGCTCCGGAGCAGTTCGAAAACGAATTTGCAATCGGCGCTTGGCATAGCGTGCCAGCAACCGCCGATTCGGTCTTCAGCAAGTCTCCTGAATTCCTGTGGCGCACACTGATCGAGAGCACCGAGCCAAAATCCGTCGTCCGGTCTTACCCGCCCCCGATTTTGTCATCAGCTTCGCCGAATTGAACTCACCCTGCCGCGGGGGGTCACGCGTTGGTGCCGCCATCGACAGTCAAGTTCGCGCCGGTGATATACGACGCCTCCGGACCAGCGACGAACGCCACCAGTTCGGCGACATCGTCCACTCGGCCGTAGCGATTCAGCGCTGTCGCAGCCTTTTGGGACACGGCCCACTCGCTAGACGCGGGATTTAAATCTGTGTCAATCGGACCCGGCTGGATGTTGTTCACTGTGATGCCGCGGCTCCCGACTTCCCGAGACAATCCCTGGCTAAACATCTTGACTGCTCCCTTTGTGGCCGAATAGGGCACTAAGCCGGGAGTCATGACACGTTCTCCGACACACGATCCGATCGTGATGATGCGGCCGTTTTCCTTCATGTGCTTTAGCGCCGCGTGAGTCGTCAACATGACGCCGCGAAAATTGAGATCAATTACGCGGTCAAGATCTTCCAGAGTGGTTTCCTCGAATTTCTTTGGAATGGCTGTGCCTGCATTGTTCACCAGCACGTCGAGCCGGCCGAAGGTCGCGACGGTCTTTTCGACCGCGGTCTTCACGGCGTTCGCATCGGCGGCGTCCGCCTGAATCGCGATCGCCTTGCCACCGGAACGCTCAATCTCCTTTACGACGGCCGCCGCGGCATCCGGATTCTTCGCGTAGGTGATTGCCACGTTTGCTCCATCCGTCGCCAGACGTTTTGCGATCGCGGCACCAATGCCGCGCGAACCGCCGGTAACCAGTGCCACTTTGTTGCTCAACCTAGACATGACGTCTCCTTTGGATTTGCTGCCAACGCATGGGTTACGACTTACCGACTCGACAGACCGCTATCCTGCGAAGCTTCCCCGAACACCTCAAAACAGCGAAATGTGAGGCGATCTCATCGTGCAAGATTCGATGCGATACGCTGTAGGACGACTCAGATTTGTTTTGGTGCGCAACCTGTCCGGTTTGACCGCGCGAGTTGTTTGAATGGGCATCGACGCTGCGGTGACGGCTCGCAATTCGATCGCCGCTGGCATACAAATGAAGTTCGTCTTCAGGCGCAATTCATATGACTGCAAACAAACGGCTCCGCGTTGGCGTGATTTTTGGCGGGCGCTCGGGCGAACATGAGGTTTCGCTCGCGTCGGCCGCATCGGTCATTCGCGCGCTCGATCCCGAAAAGTACGAAGCAGTCCCAATCGGCATTACGAAAGACGGCCGGTGGCTGGTCGGTTCGCCGGCACAGAAGATGTTGCCGGAAGTGCTGAGATCCGGCGAGCGCGTGTGGCTGCCGCCCGATCCTACTTCCGCGGCACTGATTCCGCTGACGCCAAGCGCAGAGCGCCCGAGCGTTGCGGTGGACGTGGTGATCCCGGTGTTGCACGGCACGTTTGGCGAAGACGGCACGGTGCAGGGGCTGCTTGAATTAACAGGGCTGCCCTACGTGGGCGCGGGCGTGCTGGCGTCGGCGGTCGGAATGGATAAGGATGTCCAGAAGCGGCTTTTTGAGCAGGCGGACATTCCGATCGTCCCGTTTATCGCCGTAAGGCGCTCGGAGTGGGAAGCGGACCGCGCGAAAGTGATTCGCGCGATCAAAAAGAAATTTCGTTTTCCCGTTTTCGTGAAGCCCGCGACACTGGGCTCGTCCGTTGGTATGACGCGCGTAAATAAGGCGAACGAACTCTCCGGCGCGCTGGATCTGGCAGGCGAATTCGCGCTGAAGATTTTGGTGGAGCGCTGCGTGACGGCGCGCGAGATCGAAGTTTCCGTGCTCGGCAATGACGACGTTCGCGCTTCGATTCCGGGCGAAATTTTGCCGCACCGTGAATTTTATGATTACGCGGCAAAATATCTGGAGGAGGGAACTCGGCTGCTGATTCCCGCGCCCCTTGCGAAAAAGCAAGTGAGGATTATTCAGGAATATGCGGTGCGCGCGTTTCGCGCCATTGACGGCACCGGAATGGCGCGCTGCGATTTCTTCCTTGAAAAGAAAACCGGCAAGATTTTCGTGAACGAACTAAACACGATTCCCGGTTTTACTGCGATCAGTATGTATCCGAAGATGTGGGAAGCCTCAGGACTGCCCTATCCGAAATTGATCGACAAGCTGATCGAGCTTGCCTTTGAACTTCATCGCGAAAAGGCCCGCACGAAATATTCGATCGAATTACCGGAAGGCAGCGGCGGCGCGCTGGACGCTTGATCATTTCGGATTCCGGAAAAAGGCACCGCAGCTCCCTCACACATCCGCAAAAATCGCGGATGGTTCGAGATGACAGAACCGATGCGTTCGGGCACGCCGCCAAGCATTAGCCATGGAACGAACCGCGGCGAACGCCGGTGCGGCCGGCACCCCCCCTCGTTTTGCATCAGCGCAATGCTATGATGTTTTCAGAATGCAGAATGGCCGCGAAAATTTGAAGCGCCCCATCACGTATTGGATCGGCGAAGGAGCGGGCTGGCTGCTACAGCATGTGGTGACCGGCCTTACGGCCACCGGCCTCACGCCCAACATGTTCACCTACCTCGGACTGATCGTTAATTCCGCGGCGGCGGCTCTTTTTGCCATGGGACTTTTCCGTCAGGCTGCGGGCGTCCTATTTCTCGCGGGATTTCTCGACATGGCCGACGGCCAGGTGGCGCGGCGCGCCGGACAAGTGACGGCATTTGGCGGATTTCTCGACTCCACGCTCGACCGCTATTCCGACCTCGCGCTTTACATGGGGCTGGTCGTCTACTACACGCTGATTGGGCGCACGTTTTATATGGTGCTGGCGGCGGTGGCGATGGCCAGTTCGTTTATGGTCAGCTATTCGCGGGCACGTGCCGAATCCTTAATCCCGTCGTGCAAAGTCGGCTTCATGGAGCGGCCGGAGCGGCTCGTCCTGCTGATTATCGGCGGCGCGTCGATGCGAATGGCGCCCGTGCTCTGGGTGATCGCCACGATCTCGACGATTACGGTGATTCACCGCGTGGTTTACACCTGGAAAGAATTGCGGGCGGGGCGCTCCATTCCCGGAGCCAGCGTGCCTCAGCCTCTCTGATCCGGCGGCGGGAACTGCTTCAGCGATTCGTCCACCGGCGCGGCGACGATTTGCCGCACCCGCTCGCAGAAGTTTTCTAGGTCGCGCGGGATCTCGGAGCTGTCAATCGTGTCGTGCAGGTAGACGGTGATTTTCCCCGGATAGAGCATCCAGTTGCCGGTCTGAAAGAATTGGTATGAACCCACAATGCTCATCGGCACGATGGGCACACGCAATTTCTGGGCGATCTTGAAAACACCCTTCTTGAATTCATGGACGTGGCCGTCACGCGTTCGCGAACCTTCGGCAAATGCAATCAGGCTGATACCCGAATCGAGCGATTCCTTGGCGAGCCGATTCATCTTCGCAAGACTCTTGAGCGTCGGCACGTCAGGAACCGGGATGTTTCCGCCGAAGTGTCCCATCATCCAGCCGTAAATGGGCAGCTTGAAATGGGATTCAAGTTCGAACCCACGTACGAATTGCGGAATCGCGGAATAAATCACGAAGGGATCGAAGATATTTACGTGATTGCACATGAAAATGCAGGTTCGATCGGGGTCGAATCCAGGCGACCTGCGAACTTCGAATTTTACGCCGGCGAAACGCAGAACATTGCGAAAGAAAACGCGCTGAGGCTTATCGTTTTTGCGCGGATCGATCAACATTCCGATCAGGATTAAGACACTCGCCACCACCACGAAATGGATGCCGCTGATCGCCCATAAAGTCAGCGAGCGGACGGTGAGCCACGTTTTTCTCATGCGAAGATGTCGAGCGCTGCCGGGAGAATTTCGATGGACCGGCAGTCGAGCTGCATTACCTCTCCGTCGACGATCACGTTCGCCGGGCCGTTCAGATCGAAATCGACGCGCTTCGCGCCTGCGCGGCCGGCCAGTGGATGATCGATGTGCGTGCCGGTAAATAATCGCGGAAATGTCCAAAGCAGCCGAAGGCGTCCGACTGGCGACCATCGAACGTATTCGATGATGCCGTCCGAGGGATCGGCATGCGGCGCGATCATCATTTTTCCGCCGGTGAACTTGCTATTGCCGAACGCAAGAAACAGGCACGGGCGGCGATCCCATTCACGCGATTCATCGAGGCGATGCGGAAAGGCGGCGTGTTTCAGGCGCACGAGTTTTGTGAAAACGCCCAAAATGTATCCCAGTTCGCCCCAGCGCTTGAATTCACGATTTGCCACTTCGCCGGCATCGGCTGCGAAACCTAAATTCATCGTGTTGATGAAATAGATCTCGCCCCGCGAGTGACGCAGCCGAATCACGTCGCACGAGCGCTTCTTGCCGGCGCGCAAAGAATCGATCGTATGTTCCACCCCGCGTTCGGTGAAATCGCGCAAGAAAGAATTGCCTGTGCCCAGCGGCAAAAAGGCGAGCGCAGGTTTGCCTTCGGTCAGCGCGGCTGGAAAAATGCCATTCACGATCTCGTACGAAGTGCCGTCGCCGCCGACAGCGAGGAAATTGCGGAAGCCGCGCGTGTAGGCGTCGCGCGCGAGCGTCACGCCATCACCTGCGCGCGTGGTTCGCGCAACCTCCATTTCGATGCCCAGCTTGCGGATGCGATCGAGAGCAGCTGGCGCGAGCTTGCCGGAGCGTCCGCCGCCCGCCGCGGGATTCACAACGGCGAAAAAGCGCATGCTCACGCTGCGATGATCCTGCGCGAGAAATATGGACGGCAAATCATAGGGGCGCCATCACGTCGCGATGCACCTGTCCCCGGATTTGATTCGCAAGGTCGACGCGCTTGATTTTCATGGACGCGGTACGCGGAAAATCCGCATCCCAAACAAAATATCCGCTGATACGCTTGTAGTTCGGCAAGCGGCGATTCCGATCGGCCAGATCTTTCACAAGTTCGTCCGTCAGGGACTGGCCCGAATCGAGATGCAGGGCGGCGACGAGTTGCTCGCCCGTCATGGTATGAGCCGGCCACAAATAATTTGCTGCGAACACGCAGAATTCCTTCACTCGAATGCCTTCGAAGGCCGCTTCGACGTCCTCAGGGTAAATGTTCTTGCCTTCTTCGGTGACAATCATATTTTTCTTGCGCCCGAAAAGCTTGAGCTGGCCGCTCGCGTCGATGCGGCCCAGGTCACCGGTGATCAACCAACCATCGACGATCGTTTCGGCCGTCATTTCCGGATCATTCAGATACCGCGACATCACCGTTCTGCTGCGTACTGCAACTTCGCCGATTCCTTCCGCGTTCAAATTCAGAGTGCGAATCTCCATACCGGCGACCGGGCGGCCGACGGTGTCCGGGCGAAATGGGCGAAGATCGTTCAACGTAATCGCCGTGCACGCCTCCGTACAGCCATAACCGTTGTAAATCGGAATTCCGAGATCGTGGAAAAATTCGATGAGCGACGGGTCGGTGAACGCTCCGCCGACAAGCAACGCCCGCAGGCCGCCGCCGAAGGCCTGGTGAATGTCCTTGAGCAAGAACCGGCTGAACCATAGGCGGGGCCGGTCGCGAGTGAGAGTGGAATTCACCGCAGTGAGCACTTTGAGCATGCGGCGCTTGCCCGCAGGCAAAGCAGCAAATCGCTCGCGAAGTCCGTTCTGCAGGTTCTTCAGGATGAGCGGCACGACCGCCATGTAAGTAATTTTGTATTTTGTGAACGCGCTTCGAATCAATTCAGGACGCAGGGTTCGCAAATGTACAACCGTGCCGCCGCCCGTGAACGGCATGATAAATCCACCCATGAAGTCGATGGCGTGATTCGTTGGGATAATGCTGAGATAGCGATCGCCTGGCGAAAAGGGAAAAACCGGCGCGACTGCCGCCGCCTGCTCCAAATAATTTTCGTGCGTCAGCACGCAACCTTTCGGGCGGCCGCCCGTTCCGGACGAATAGACGATGCACGCGGGGTCTTTTCGCCCACGCGCGGCGAATTGAGGCTCTTGCCCGCTGCGAAATTCCTCCCAGCGCTTGGCGCCGCCCAGGTCGGCGTCCGGTGGCGCGTTGACGGCAATTATGAGCTTGGCGGAAAGGCCGTCAAGGTTAGAAGCCTTCGCGATTTCTCGCCAAAGGTGATATTCGGCGATCAAGACTTCAGCGCCGGAGTGCGCAAAAAGTTTGATCTGGTCCGGAGCCTTCAGCATGTAATCCAACGGAACGAGCACGCCGTCAGCGAAAAAGATTGCGTAAGCGGAGATCAGCCATTTCGATTGATTCGTCATCAAAATCGCCGCACGCGAGCCGGGCCGGAAACCGGCGTCCTGCAACGCGCGCGCGAAGGGAAGCGCGGCTTCCTTAAATTCGCGATAGGTGAGGCGCGTGTTTTCACGGTCGCGATCCGATTCGATCAGGCAGATTTCGTCCGGCCAGCGGTCGATCGCTGCCCGCAGCGCTTCACCGAGGCAGTTGTATTGGTGGAGATCCAGCATCAGCACGCAGCCGCAGAGACAGCGAGACAAAAAGGAAGAGAAATCACAGAATAAACCTCTTCACTCCATCGCGAAGCAGGCGCGAGTTGAAATGTATCAAAAGTCCGATCTTTTTTCCGGTCGCGCGCAGGTAAGTCAGAACCTGAGCCGCAAAGATTGGATCGAAACGTTCGACGCTCTTAATTTCAACGATGACAGCGTTCCGCACTACTAGATCCAAACGGTTCATGCCGGGAGGTCGGCCCTTGTAAAACATCGGGAAGGGCAATTGCCTTGCATGCTCAATACCGGCATCGGCGAGTTCAATGGATAGCGCCTCTTCGTAAGTTGATTCAGGAAGACCCGGTCCGAGGTTACGGTTGACTTCGATGGCGCAACCGATGATTTTCTCGGTCAGTTCGTTGAGTTCAGTCAGATCAGATGTCTCTGTGTCTCGGTGGCTCACAGGCGGGATTGTATTCGTTCGGCCAGCGTGCGGAAATCTGTGACGCCTTGCAATTCGTAATCGGGTAGCTCGATGTGGAAGTGGCCCTCGATGCGCGTCAGCAGACTCAAGGCTTGCAGGCTATCGATGCCAAGCTTTTTGAAAAAGTCATCGTCGGGCGAAAGCTGCTCGCGCGGCACCTTGAAGTGCGTCGAAGCCAGATCGAGAATCTGATTCGTCGTCGTGTCGATGTCAGGCATGAGCGCTATTTTCGCACAGTTTGTCGCGGCCAATTCTCTTCGACGAAATCAAGCCAGCCGCTCAAGGCAGATACGGCAGCGCGTCCTTGCTTTCAACGAACTTGCGCAATCCGCTTTCGACCGCAGGTCGCGCAATCAGTTCGCAAAAAATATCGATTTCTTCGCGGAGCTCATCGAACGGAACCGGCTTGATGAATTTCTTGGCTTCGAGCGCCGTATGGCGATCGAATTTCCCGAGCTGCGCCGCTGTGGCACGCGCGACGCGCAGAGCGTCGCCTTCGGCAGTCACCTGGCTGACCAACCCGACAGACTGTGCCTTTGCCGCATTGATGCTGCGGCCGGTGAGCAGCAGGTCGCGCACGACCGCGTTCCCCAGATCGCGCTTGAGGCGCGGAATGCCCCCGAAGCCGGGAATCAGCCCGAGCCGCAATTCCGGAAAGCAAAACCGTGCCATTTTGTCGGCGATAATTAGATCGCAGGTGAGAGCCAGCTCGAAACCTCCGCCAAAAACGACCCCATGTACTGCGGCAATCGTTGTAAGCGGAGCGGAGTCGAGCGCGTTCATCACCCGATGAATTCTTTCGATGAAATTCCGCACACTGGCGCGCTTGTCGCTTACGTCTAGGCCCTGGGAACGCTCGTATAGTTCGCGCAAGTCCGCGCCGGCGCAAAATCCTTGTTTGCGTGCGCTGGAAATGATCAGCGCGGGTGCATCTTCTTGAAGCTCTGGCAAAGCCGTGACGAATTGTTCGAGCTCGGGCAGGGTTTCAGAGCCGATTTCATTGCAGGGTGCGCGATCCAGAACGAGTTCAATCGTGCCGCTGGATAGCGCCCACGAAAGCGTTTTGCCGCGAAAGCTCTTCATGCGAGCCTTTTCTGATACATCGTCTCGATTTCGCCGGCGTACCGAGCGGCAATCGCGTCGCGCTTCAGCTTGCCGTTCGCTGTTAGCAGACCATTCTCAACGCTAAAAAGTTCCGACACGAGATGAAATGCACGGATTTGCTTGTAGTGAGGCAGATTGGCGTTAGCAGCATTCAAAACGGATTGGATGTGTGCCTGATAAGCGCCATTGCCTGATCCGTTTCCGGCAACTGTGATAAGAGCGGCAAGAAAACTGCGTTGATTGCCGAGCAAAACGACCTGCTGCGCCTCCGGAAGAGCGGAGGACAGTTTTTCCTCGATCGGTTCGGGCGCGATGTTGTGGCCGGAATTCAGAATGATCAGATTTTTCACGCGGCCCGTAAGTGCCCAATTTCCATTGGCATCCACGTCGCCGATATCTCCAGTGTGGAACCAGCCGCCAGCCAGCGCCTTCGCTGTTTCCGCAGGACGCTGCCAGTAGCCCGGAAAGATATTCGGACCGCGAACAAGGATTTCGCCGTCGTTCGCCGTTTTCATTTCGACTCCTGGAATCGCTGGACCCACGCGACCGGGCTCGAATTTCCTCGGGTCATCCATTGTACAGATCGCCGTGGTTTCCGTAAGTCCGTAGACTTGCAGGACTGGGATGCCGATCATGAGGTAAAAGAGCTGCGTTTCCAAACAGAGCGGCGCCGATCCGCAGATCAGCGCCTTGAGATTCGGCCCGATATTTGCGCGGATCCCAGGAAACATCAGTTTGCGCGCAAGCAAGAGTGCAAGCGAGCCGACAAGTCGCGGCTCACCTTTGTGCTTGCGAAAATATCCTCCGCGAGCAAACTCAAAAAGTTTCGTCGCGAATCCGCCGCGCTTTTGAATGGATTCTTCGACCTTGGTCCGCACCCGCTCGAGCAGCGTCGGCACATTCATAAAGTAATCGGGTGCCGCGGCTTTCATCTCGTCGGCCAGCTTCGTGAGGTCTGCCGAAAGAGTCAGCGTGCTGGAGCGCGAAAGCGCCGTCAGCAGCAGAATCCAAGAACCCGCAAAGCAAAACGGCAAATAGTGAAAAATGCGATCCGGAGCGTTGCGCGGACCCATCAACCGATCGAGCCGCGCATTCGTGCATCCGATCATGTGATTTACGTTACCCGCATTCAGAATTACGCCTTTTGGCTCGCCCGAAGTCCCGGAGGTGTAGATGATCGTGACGGGATCGGCTTCCGCGTGCCGGTGGGGCGTTGCCGGAGCCGTATTCGACCAGGTAAATATCTCGTCGAAAAGTGCGGTTGGTACATCGGAATCGAGATGTTTTCGCAATTCGCCAGCTATGGCGGCGTCTGCGCAACAGATCAGCGTGGGAGTCGAATTCGCGATCATGCCCGCCAGCTCAGCGGGCGCCTGACGCGCATACAGAGGCACGACGATCAAACCGTGCGCCATCATCGCGAGGTCGAGCGCCGCCCAGCGAATGCTATTGGGCGCGAGCAGCGCACAGCGGTCGCCTTGCTTTAATCCACGCGCATCGAGAAACCGCCACGCCTGTTCGATAAGTGCGAGCAGTTCGCCGGCCGTGACGGAAACAAGCTGGCCATCGCTAAATTCGCGCAACACCGGGGCCTGCGGGTTTGTCTCGAGACGTTCGAAAATTTTCTCGAGAAACGTCATGCGGCGATGGCCCCGTCATATTTCTCAAGCAGGTGGCGCAGGCATCCTTCTAGCGGTGGCAAGTAGTCTTCCCAACCGAGGACGCCGGTGCGGATGGGGAAGTCGGGATATTGTCGCGCCACATGCTCTTCAAAATAGACGCCCATGCGCGACATCATTTTCAGATTGCGCACCACGCAGCGGCCCATCGACTCGCGAATTTCTTCCGCGTCTGAATCGAGCCTCTGGAGTGCAACGGCGATTTTATCCGCGAGATCAGGCTCGTCTACATTCATCAGCAAGTGTTGATGACCGCGGTCGTGCATCAAGTTGCGGATGCGTTCGTCCATGGTGACACCCGCCGACGGAACGCCCGCCGGCATCGAGGTGACGATCGCGTGAAATCGCGAAGAAAGCAGCCGATGAGATGCGCGCAGGATGCTCACAAGTTCGTACATGTTGCGCTCGTCTGAACAGAAAACGGGCGCGCCGCCGATTTTCTGCGCGACGCGCTCGCAGGCATCGCGGTCGAGCATCTCCATCGCGATCATTACAGGGAAGACTTTGTGATTTTCAGCGTACCCTTGAACGCCCGCAGCTATTTCCGAGAGGTATTTCGCGTAGGCCAAGTCCACGTCGGCGCCCGAGCGATGGAAATAAATAGTGCGGTAGTAGCTTTTTTCGTATGAGCCGGCCAGCGCGTGCGCCAGGGATTTAGTAAGCGAAGGCTTCACCGGCCACCAGAAGGGATTAATGGGAGCGACAGCCAGTACAGGTGTTTTTCCGTCCCATCCGGCATCGAGCAGGGCTTTCGTGCCGTAGTCGCTGCCGAGAGGCTCGAACGTCCAAGCCGTATCTGCGCCGAGTTCGGTGGCGATGCCGAGCTTGCCCAGAACTTCCTGCGATTCCGGATTCCGCGTGATTACCAGCGAGCCGCGGCAATAGCGCTTGCACATTTTTTGCAGAAGCGAGTCCATCGCGCCGGCCTCGCCGCCATAGGCCACGCTAAGCTTATTGCGGACGGACGCGATGCCGAGCGCGCCGATCATCATCGCGGAAAGCGCGTTGGCAAATTTGCTTTTGAACATCGAACCTTCGCATGCGATCACGCCGTCGTGCTTGCGCACTTCGGAATTCAGAAAGGGAGGAAATACATCGGGCAGGTGAACTTGCTGCGCGTCGCCGAAGTAGCCGCGCGTCAGCTCGAAATTCTGCGTCATTACCGTGGCGGCGATGTTTTGTTCGCCGAGAATCTTTCGAATCTGGCGTACGATTTCTTCGACGCGAATGTCGGAGCCGGTATTTCGGGTGCCGTTGTAGCCCGCGAAAAGCAGCTTGAGCTTTTCGCCTGGCCGCCACGTTTTTCCCGAGCCGAGCACGTATTCAAGCTTATTCAGTTCGATCAGGCCGCTGACCCAAGCCTCGATGGCCACATCCATATCCATCATCGGGGCGCGTCCTGAGCTGCGGTCTGTGCGGAGGCGAGAGCTGCGTTGGCGGCCGGCAGGTCAACATATTTGTAGTTGAAATGATTTTGGCGGCTGAATCGCAGCAATTGAAAGCAATACTGCGAGAACGGCACCGGTTTTCTGCCCATTTCGGCGATCACCCGGCGATTATCGAAGACCGTGTTCCAGACCAGGTAGGGAATGAAGACTTTTAGTAGCGTGGCCAAGCCGCCGATTTTTCCGGCGCGGCCGGCCAGCGCGTCGATGATCTTCGACGATGGTTTTTCCATGCCCGGAACAAACATCGGGCCGCGCTTGCCTTGCGCTTTCGCGAGCGCATCGGTCAGTTCTTGAAACGTCTCCGAGTCCTCGCCGGAAGAGAGGTGATAGATTCCGTAGGCCGGATTTTCCTTCTGGTGGATCGTCGCGATTGCATCAGCGACGTAATCGACAGGAACGATATCCACTTTATCGGTTGGGCGGAAGGGAAGCGCTGGCAGACCCGCCAGAAACACGAACGCACGGACCATCTCAAACTGATTCGTCTCGGGCCGGCGGCTATCGCCGAGCACGATGCTGGGGCGGAAGATCGTGCGAGACACATCCGGAAGCAACTGGGTCAGCATGTGCTCGCAGAATTTCTTCGTGCGGGCGTAGGGATCGTAATCCGAACGGCTCCAATCGATCCCCGCATCTTCCTCGATCACTTCGTTCGAGCGCTGGCCGGCGACCGCGACGGTGCTCACATGGCTGAATCGCCGCAAGCCGTGATCGTCGCGGGCTCGCATCGCAAGCTGGATCACTTCGAGCGTGCCCCGTAGATTCACATTCAGGCAGCTCTTTTCCGATTTGCGGTTCAGCGACGCAGCGCAGTGAACGATCGAGTCCGTCGAACGAACGAGCTGGCGATAATCGTCGTCAGAAAGTCCGAAATGCGCATCGGTCAGGTCGCCGCGAAATACGCGAATGCGCGAGTGAAAATAATTTTCGAAGCACGGCAAGTCCATATGAAGTTGCAGTGAATGCCATAGGCGCGCCTTGGCCTCTTCCGCGGTTCCTGCGCGGACGAGCAGATTGAGCGGCCCGGAATGATCCGCGAGCAGGTTGGACGCAACGTGGGCACCAATGTAGCCGGTGCTTCCAGTCAGGAAAATAGACACAGTTTTCGGATGTCAGGGCGTGGTCGCGGAAGCTGCTTCCGCCGAGCCATCAGCGGAATTCCCGCCACGACCCGCGATGGGCACGGTACGGCGCCGGTTCGCCTCCGGCGGACGGCCCTCGATGAGAGGATAGCACCACTTTCGCAGCGCCGGAATGTGCACGTTGATCCAGTAGTTCCACCAATCAAGCGAGCGAGCGTCGTATGCGAAGAGTTCGCGCTCGTCGGCAGGCAGCGCAGCGCTGAGTTTTTCGACGTTCGCCGCCTCGAAAACATGGTCGTTGTGCAAGATGAACGGCTCGAAAAGCGCAATCAGTTTAATTACTTTTTCAAGGTCGCGCTCTTGGCGCGCCAGCGGCGCTTTCGCGAACGGGATTTCTTCGATCGTGCGATTGATAGCTTGCACCAGGATCATCTGCGCGGGTGCCGAAAGGTTCTCGTAGCGCGCCTTGGAGACAGGAATCGCGTCAAATTTCAGCCGCAAGCGATGCTGAAACCCGTTTTGCGAGCGGTAAAACTTACGGTGCCCCAATCCGGTCAGCTCGATTGAGCGACGCATGTCGCATGGATTCGAGACGGACGTGGCCAACTGATACACGCGGTCGTTGCGGCGCTCAACAAGAGCTGCAGCGATTAGCGTCATGCCGCGGCAAACCAAATCGACCGGAATCAGATCGAGGCATTTGCTCGCGTTCGTCGGCAGCTGGCGGAAAAACGTGCCCAATAGATAAGAAAGCGAGGCCGAAGTGTTTACTCCCTCATTCCAACCGAGGAACGGCCTTTCGATCGACGATTCGACAATCGACGGCCGCACCACCGCGATGGCCGCGCGCGGATTTGCATCGAGGTAATTGCGGATCAGCGATTCGGAAATGCTTTTCGTGAGCGTGTAGGTGTTCGGCCAGCCGAGTTCGTTGGCGCGCTTCGTGCCTGCTTCCATCATGGACTGCCGCAGCCAGCGCGTGCGATTCTTGCGAATTTGGTTATCGAGCGCAGCTCCGCGCAAATCCTTTGCGGCATGGCGCTTTTCAAGCGCCTGCTTGCGAAGCTCGTCGGTGAGTTCGGCAGAATCGGCGCGTGCCTCGGTATGCTTGGCGAGTTCCTCAAGCGACCGCCATTCTTTCTCCGCGTCGAATCCTGGCGCATTGAACGGCGCGTAATTTTTCTGCAAATCCTCGAGGATGCGTCCATCGCGCTGGCCCACTGCGTAGCAAGTGGAGAGGTGTAGCAACGCGGCGTGATCGCACTGGCGCAGAAAATCGAGAAGGTAGGCGGTCGACCGCACGTTCATCGAGAGCGCGTCGCGCAAATCGGGATTGAAATCGGTGAGGCCCGCGCTGTTGACGATCAAATCAAGCGTCCGTCCAACGCGTTCCCGGACTTCCGGCGCCAACCCGAGGTTAGGCTTGCTGGCATCTCCGCTCAAAATCTCGACGCGCTCGCCCAGAAAATCCAGCAAACGGTCGCCATGCTTTGCGGCGAGTTGATCGAAAACAGGGGACTCTTCGATCATGCGCTGAAAGCGCTGCAGTGCAGTCGCGGTGCGATGTCCCCGGATCAGCAAATACACGCAACCAATATCCGGCACATCCGCCAGCAGATTCGCCAGCCACACCTTGCCGATGAATCCGGTACCGCCGATCAGGAGAACCTGTTTTCCTTTCAGTGCGCCGCGCACGGAAAGCGGCGTTCCATTCTTGTGCGAATCGAAGTCAACCACGGGCACGCAGGGAGTCGGAATAATCCGCTCGGTTGGCCGGATCGTTTGCTCCAAAACCTCCGGCTGCTTCGCAAATCCGAGGTCGTGCAGCAATTCGGAGCGTGCGATGGTGCCATCCGGCTGATCGGATCGCAATTTCGCAAAGGGCCCACGAGGGCGGATCACAGGATGCAGCAAGCGTCCCGTGCAAATTCCGTCGCGGAAATCGAGCCGGTTGCAGAGAATCCAGCGCACACCCAGCTCGCGGGCCAGGGGCCGCATGATGTGATCGAGTCCCTGGCTTACGAGAACCACATTCGCGCCGCCTGCAAGCAGTTGCTGCAGTTCGGCCACGCCGCGAGATTTCAGTCGCGGCCGCAAATGGTAGTGGAAGAATTCTTCGCCGAGCAGATCCAGCCGGTCGCGGCTTTCGCCGCGCAGCACCGAATGCAAAACACGCGTAGCGAACACTCGATCCGACGCGTAGAAAAACGGGCGAGCCAGCGCGAGGAAAGCCATCGTGCCGCGCCGCGTCCAGCGCTCCAAAAACGTCTGCGCGTTCCAGGTGAAGAATCCGACGGGACGGACCGCCGTCAGATTCAGCAGGCTGCCTTCGACACGCCAAAAGACGTGCTCATCGCCTGAAGCCGGCGCTGAATGCTGATTGCGCTGTCCGGATTTCGCGTCCGATGCGACCGATTGCGATGAAGGCATAGTTTGAGTGTGCGAGTGCAAATCGCTACGGATAATTTGAAATTAGCACGCAGCGGATATATCGATCAAGCGATAGCTACTTTCATTCTACCGGTCGACCGTGCTGTCACAATTGCCAGTTCGGATGGATGAAGAGAATATATAATCGATTGCGCTTCAGGATTCCACGTTCGAATCTCGCCGAGGAAACGAATTGACCACCAAACCGCGCGTCTTAGTGTCTGAGCTGGTGTTGTCGGCTTTTATTGCGGGAATGTGCCCCGCAATTTATTCGCAGAGCATCCTCGACGACGGTGCGGAACCGCTCGTACCCGATGCGCAAACTTGGGACGCCCTTTCTCTCGATTTCGTTTTCAACTTTGGAGCGATCTCGGACTCACTTCCGATCCAGCAGCATCGCCCTCTCCAGACCAAATGCGCGGAGGAATTGAATGGGGCGGCCTAATCCGGGATTCGCTGCGGTTTCTTCTGGTTGAACACGGATATCGACTGGCAGTTCAGGAGAAAACGAGAGCAGGCCTGACCGGGCCGTTTTTCGGCGATTACGCTGCCTCTGTGGCGAACATTCACGAGTGGGGCGACGGCGACGGAATCCTCACGAATTATGCCGCGCACCCGATGGAAGGCGCTGTCGCGAGTTATCTGGAAATTGCACACGACCCTCGCTATCGCGACGCCACATTCGATATGAACAGCCGATATTGGAAAAGCCGTCTGCGAGCCACCGCGTACGCAGCGGCGTATAGCTTGCAGTTCGAAATTGGACCGATCAGCGAGGCGTCGATCGGAAACGTGCAACAGAATCCCAAGGCCCGCGGCGGCGTCGATTGGGTCATTACCCCAACCGCTGGTTTGGCGTGGATGGTCACCGAGGATTTCGTCGATAAGCGATACATCAGCCGCTGGGAAAATGAAACGAAGAGCGATCGCAAGCGTGCGATGGTGCGCGTGTTCCTCAATCCGACTCGCTCTTTCGCTAATCTAATGGAATTCAAGATGCCGTGGCACAGGGACACAAGACCCGGCATCACGCAGTTTTGATCCTTCGTAATCTCCGTGTGAAATCTCAAATTTCCAATCCTCGCCGTTGCGCGATTGCTTAGTTTGGAGCATCGCCTGCCTCACTTTCCGCAATGGGGACTCGCGATTCCGCTCGTACACCGATCTCGTCTTGCAGCACGCCGGTGGGCCAGTGGATGCGCACAACGTCGACGCCTTCCTCGGGACCCAATCCGAGGCTGACCGCGGCCGGACCTTGTCCCAGGTAGCCAGACGAATTTCCGGTCTCCACCGTTTGCCGCTGTGCGCCAGCCAGAATATCGATTTTCGCGCCGAGGCCGGTTTTGTTGTCCGGATCACCCGCCAATTGCAGTTGCATCCATCCGTTCTTGTCGCCCCCGGTGGCTTTGAGCAAGATGGGCGGCAACCCATTCTGTGTAATCAGCAGGTACGTCGAGCCATTTCCTTCAGCGTCAAACGCGATCACGCTACGCGGATCGCGCAACACGATTTTGTCGAGGCCGGTTTGTTGCGTTACATCGCGAAAATTCCCATGCTCGCTCGGACCTGCGTTGCGAAAGAGCGCGATGCGGCCTTCGCCTGAAAACGTTTCGCCGACGGCAACGAGGTCGACCCAGCCATCGTTGTCGTAGTCGAGGGCCGAAACTCCCCAGCCGCGCATCCATCCCGGAGCCACCAACGGAATTCGCTCGAAGGATTTGCCTGCAATGTTGTGCCACACGCTCAGTCCGGGTGGCGCCCAATGCGTAAACGCCAAATCCATCCAGCCATCCCGATCGAAATCGAACGCGATGCCTCCCGCCGCCGGACCTGGCATGCTGATCGCCCAGGGATTGGAATCACGGAAGTATCCTTCGCGCGAATTGAGCAGCACTGTTGGGAACTTCGACCAGCCCGTGAGCACAAGATCGAGCGCGCCAGTGTTCGTTAAGTCCGAAGGGATTGCGCCAATACCCGACGCGCTTCCGGCGACGCCGACTTTCTCCGTTACGTCTGTGAACTTTCCACCGCCCTGATTGCGCCAGAGGACATTACCGGGAGCCTTGGAATCGTCCGGGAAAAAGAATGGCTGTCTCAGATGGGCCACATGAAAATTGTTCAGGCGCGTGACGTAAAGGTCCAGGTCACCGTCGCCATCGTAATCCACGAACGTCACGCCGAGGATCAGTGCGCCATCGGGTGTTTCCGTTCGCACTCCGGTCTCGTCCGTCACGTCTTTGAACGTTCCGTCACCCTCGTTATGAAGCAGCGTAAGCGAGTGGCTCGAACTGACAACAAGATCGGTGTGGCCGTCGTTGTCGTAATCGCCGGTCGCGCAACCCATTCCCTCACCGTGAAAATCGATATGCGCCGCTTTGGTGACATCGAGAAATTTGCCATGTCCCTGGTTGCGAAAAAGTGCAGCGTTGCCGCTGCCATCGGCATTGACCAGAAAAATGTCCGGTAGGCCGTCGCCGTCGTAATCGAAAACGCACGCACCGCTGCCCAGGAACTGCGCGAACGATTCGGGTGAAGGAACTGGGTTGCTCGCTCGTGCTCGAGTCCTTCGAGATCCTCTCCGGTACAGAAGGCTTGCGGGACGATCTGGCCGTGTGGGAAGTCCCGAAAGCTCAGTTACGTTGACGAACCGCACCGGCAGCGCCGCTGACGCATGCTGCTCTGGTACTGGCATTTCTTCCGCGAAAGAGTATTTCCCTTGCTCGCCGTATACGAACCGGATCGGTTTGCTCAGACGATTTGTGGTGATCCGCTGAAATTTCTCGAGGTCGATTTTCGCATCTGCCGCGTCGCCTGTGTTTTGTTCGGCTTGCGAAAGCGCATATTCGGCCGAGGCGTGAAAGGGCTCCAATTCGAGAGCCTTCTTGTAATCCCCGATTGCCTCATCATAGTTCTGGCTTTCGGCTGCCAGGTAGCCGAGAAAATATTGCGTGTCGGCGTCGTGAGAGTCGAGCGTCGCCACTTTCTCAAAATCGTTCTGGGCTGCCGGCAGATTCCCCATCGCGCGTTCCAGCAGCCCAAGGTTGAACCAGGTTCGCGGATTATGCGATTTGAGCTGAGCGGACCTCGTCAGGGTTCTGCGCGCGTCGTCATAATCCTGCATGTTGAGCATGGCAATGCCCATATTCAGGCACCCCACATCGGAGTTGGGATTCAGGATGCACGCGCGTTCAAACCGCGCCAGCGCGTCCGGAAACATGTGCCGCTCCATCAGCGCAATCCCAATATTGTTTTCGCGGATTGCATCGACCGGAACGATGTTGACCGGCTCCGTCAGCCGGCGGGCATGCTGCGATGCGCTGGATGACGTAGCCGGGACCGGCCGGTTTGGCTCGCCTCTTGTGGAGTGTTGTGGGGCGGCCCCAATCGCGCAGGCCAGCCCGAAAACAAGAGCGGCTATGCCCAAATACCGACTCGCGGTTGCGGCGCCCCGGCCTCGACATGCCGTCATTGTTGACGCGCATTCTACAGCACTGGCGCGATACCCATTCACCCGGTTTTTCAGCCGCCATCGCGGACTGCGTTCCACGGCGTGTTCCGGCGACCACGGCGGCACCGCCGCCCAGGCCGCTAAGTCCTTTCTCTCCTTATGGCGAGTCGTGGAAGGTGTCCTGCACTCAGCCCCAGAGTCGGTTATGCATCGCCGGTTTGAGGAACCGGCACTTTGACGGAAGCACAAGGAAGCGAGGCGGCCATGGTCACCTTTATCGGATTTGCAGAAGTAGCAGGAGTGATCGCAGCGGCAGTGGCGCTGGCGATCGGACTCGAATGGGTCGGTCTTTCTGGCCTCATGGCCCTAATGCCGATTCACCGCAATCAACCGCATCGTCAGAGCCGGTGAGGAGCCGCAGGAAAGTGAGAGATTGAAATGCTTCTGCTGAAGATCCTATTTCTCGTGACGTGTTTCGGTTTGCTCGCGGCTGCCGCCGGCACCATTCTCTATGACATCTATCTCGCGTTCGAGCTGAACCGCGCTTTGCGCCGCGGCAGGCCTTCAGCGGATATGAATCTGACGGATCCGCCTCCCCCCGTTGTTGAGATTCCGCGCCGTCCCCGCCGCGCCATTCGGTGGACCATTTCAGGCAAGCTCGCCGTCATCGGCGTGTTCTTGGGCCTGCTGAGCGTGAGCATTCTCGTTGTGCCCGATGGCTACGCTGCGATCCGCGTCAGCCAAATTTCCGGAGTAAGGCCCGGGACCCTCTCCGCGGGCACCCATTTCGTGGTCCCGTTTGTTGAGCATGCCGTGATGTACGACATTCGCGACCGCGTTTTCACCACTGCCGCGCTGGACGTCCGCGGCCAAACGATCCCGCCGCTGATCGTGCAGGCTCGCGAAGGTCTTCAAGTTGGATTGGCGGTGACGGTGCGCTACCGAATCGATTCCCGGCGCCTCGATTACATTCACGCGAATCTTTCCGAGCCGATCGACCAGGAAGTCGTCGCGCCCGTCGTTGTGAGCACTTTTGAAGCCCTGGCGCCGAATTACATCGTTCGCGACGTCTTTGCCAACAAGCGCGAGGAATTTCGCTCTCGCGCCGCGCAAGCGATTACCGCGCGCCTTGCCGGTGACGGAATCGTGGTCAAAGAAGTTTTGCTGAAACAGGTCGAATTGCCCGAGGAATACGCGAAGGGCCTTGAAGATTTGCTGCTGAAAGAGCAGGAAGATGACCGTACTTCCGTCGATGCGCAAATCGAACAGAAGCGAGTCGCCATCGCCCAGTCGCAAGCCGAAGCCCAAAAAGTGCGCGAAGTGAAACGCGCGGAAGCCGACGCGCAGTCGCAAGTCATCATGGCCAAGGCGCAGTCGGACGCGATGCAGTACACGCTTCCGCTGAAGCAGAAACAGATCGAGCAGTCTCGTCTCGAAGCGGAAGCGCGAAAGCAAACGACGATCGAAGACGCTGACGCTGCAGCGCAGGCCAAAGTCATCGACAGCAAAGCCGAACAACAGCGCCAGAATTTCCTCGCGGAAGCCGAGGCAAATCACACTCGCCTTGCGGCGCAAGCCGAAGAAGACCGCCAGAAGCTGATGGCCGATTCCGAGGCCAATCGCATTCGCGTCACGGCGGCTGCCGATCAAGAGCGCGACAAGATGCAGGCCGATTCGGAGGCGAATCGAATTCGCCTTACCGCACAGGCGGAATCCGAAGAACTACAGTTGCAAGCCGCGGCGCTGAAGACGAATCCGCTTCTCGTGCAGTACACGGTGGCGCAACGCCTTTCCGATCGCGTGCAAATCATGATGGTGCCAAATGACGGCAAATTCTTTTTCGCAAACGACGCGCTGCGCTCGTTCATCGGAAGCGACGCGACGAATTCGAGCAAGCCGATCGCGAAGCCTTGAGATCCCGAGTTGATCTGGAGAATCGCCCTTCAGGCTAGGAGCGCGATCCGCCAGACATTCGGAGCAACGCCGGAATAACCTTGCCAGGGGCTTCGGCGCAGCTTGGAAACAGCCGGGGGAGGCTCGTAGGAAGATCGTGCGAGTCAGGGTATCGCCGGCTCTAATTCGCACCATCTTCGGTGTCGAAAAGCCGCACCTGCTGCTTCCAAGTCTCGTCCAAGCCCCAACCGGCGCTGCTGTTTACGCGTGCGAACCGCAAACCGAAGGTCAAGTTCAGCGGGTGTATCATGAAGAGGTACCAGCAAATCCTTGCGCAATTAACTCAATCCGATGCGGCCATTCCATCGAATACCCCTCTGGCTGCGCATATTTGCCGTCGCGTGCCTTGTTTTGTGCTCCGCCGCGCCCTCGCCCCCGCAATCGGCACAGCTGCCGGTGGTCTGGAATGATGCCGTGCACGCATTGGCAGAACGGCTTGCCGCGGCGCTTGGCCCCTCTCGGGAATTTTCTGTCGACGTGAACGAGATCGCTTCGGCGCCCGTCGACCCGGCGCTCGTTCGCGATGCTTCGATCCAGGAACTGATCTTGCGAGGCGGTCGTCTGGCGAACGTTTCACAGAACGGCCCCGCCGAATCCATGATTCAAATCACGATTTCCAAAAGCCTCGACAGCTTTGCGTTGGTCGCAACCATCCATCGCGGCGATTCGCAATCCGCGTTTGTTGTCACCGTCGGAAGCGTGGAAACGTCGCCGAGTCAGCCCGTTCCGCAACCGACCCTCGCTCGCAAAATCGTGTGGCAGCAGGAGCACCCCATACTCGATTTTGCGCAAGCCTCGCTGGACGCAAGCCATACGATCCTGTATTTGCTTGAGCCGAGCAGGATATCCGCCTACCAGCTCGCCGGAGACCAGCTTATCCAGCACGAATCGAGCGCTATTTCCCAGCTCTATCCTTCGCGGGATACGCGAGGCCGACTCACTGTGACCGACGCCACCCACGTCAGCGCAGTCGTAGGCGGTATCTACTGCGACGCAAGCTGGAGCGCGGGCTTCACGATCGATTGCCGCGAAAACGCCGGCCAGCAATGGCCGATGGGTAACGCGATTTGGCAAATCGATCCGTCCCGCGACTATTTTCTGGGTTCCGTACTTTATTCGAACAGTGTGACCCTAAAGTTTCCGTCTTTTTATTCGGCTGCTACCCCGCCGCCGGCTGTCGGCGGTCCGCTCGCGTCGCAATGGATTGTGGCGGGCACTGATGGGCGCTCGCAATTATTCACGGGCGCCGCGGAATCGATTGCCACATTCGACAACTGGGGCAGCGACATCGCGTCGATCGCATCGTCCTGCAGTTCGAATTGGCAACTGCTCGTCACGGGTGCCGGAGATTGGACTCAGCCCGACCAAATCCAGCTCTATTCGGTTACTGACGGGCGGCCCGCTCCAGCTGGCCAGCCGCTTGAGATTCCCGGTCCGGTACTTGCGTTATGGTCTTCTGACGACGCGCAGTCCGTGCGCGCAATTTCCCGAAATTTGCAGACAGGTTTATATGAAGCTTCGATTGTTTCTGTTTCTTGCAGCCATTAGCCTCCTTGCGTTCTCCGGAAGCCGGCTCGAAAGCGCGCGGCGGCCGAAATATGGCGGCACTTTGCGCATCGATACTGCTTCCGCAGTCACGTCGCTCGATCCGGCGCTGCCTCCCGCGAACCCGCAGGAAGCGGCTCTGCGCGATGAGATCGACTCCTTGCTGTACGAGCGGCGCAATTCCGACGGCACTTTTGCAGGCACTGCCGGTTCCGGTGCGTTCCGAATCGCCGAGTGGGATCCGGGCAAGCACGCCATGCTCGTGGCGAACGATGGCTCTCGTCAGGGTCGTCCATTCGTCGATTATGTGGAAATCCAGATGGGGCGTTCCGCGCATGATCGCTCAGTCGACCTCGAACTCGACAAAACCGACGTCGCAGAGATTCCAGCGGAGCAGGCGCGCCAGACAGCAGAGCGGGGCGTGCGTCTCGCCATTTCGCAGCCGGACGAACTTTTGGCACTCGCCTTTGCCGCCCACAGCTTGCTGGCGGATGATGTGAATGCGCGGCAAGCGCTGACACTCGCCATCGACCGTACCGCCATCGTCAATTTCATCCTGCAGAAAACCGGCGAACCCGCGGGAGGATTGCTGCCTCAGTGGTCCGGCGGCACGGCGTTTCTTTTTTCGACTGCCGTAGACGTCAACGCAGCGAAAAATCTCTGGGCGCAATCCGTTGGATCGCCCAAAATCGTCTTAGGGTACGACGGAAATGACACGCTCGAGCAGACCATTGCGGAGCGAATCGCTGTGAACGCACGCGAGACGGGAATTCCGCTTTCGATTCAAGCGGCGGCCAATGGTTCCGGGGCTTCCGCGCAACCAGACATTCAGCTAATCCGGCTTTCGATGCCGTCGCCGTTGCCTCGCAAGTCACTGAACCAGTTTTGCGGGATCTTGGGGCCCATCACTGGCCTGCATTACGATAGTTTGCCGGGCGACGCGTCTGCGCAGCAGGTTTATGATCGAGAGCGCGCGATCGTGAGCAGCTATCGCGTGATACCGCTCGTCTGGCTGCCGCGCGTGTATGGCCTTAGCGCCCGCGTGAAAGATTGGAAAACGCCTGCAACCGGCGAGTCGTGGCCGTTGGCTGACGTTTGGCTGGGGGATTCGCAGTGACGTTTCGCACCAATTTATTTTTCGCATTCATACTCGCTCTGTTTATTTCAGTGGGCGGCGTGGCTGCGGGAGTGATTGTGGTCACGCGCCGCGCGTTTGAGCAATCGAACCGCCAGCATAGCGAAGCCCTCGTCGCGCAATTCGAACGCGAATTTCAAAGCCAGGAACAGGACGTCGTCCGCCGCGTTCAAGGCATTGCCGATGCGGAGACAACCACTCGCATGGCGATCGATCTCAGCCGCCAGCAAACTGACGCATCTGCTTATGTGAACGACGCGAAAAATGCGGCCACTTCTCACCAGCTCGATTTTCTCGATTTCGTTTCAAGCGATGGCGCGATTATCTCCTCCAATGAATCGCCCGCCCGCTTCGGCTACAAAATGATCTGGCTGACCGAGCCACAAGATTGGGTGGCCACCGGCTCTTTCCTGATGAAAGTCGATACGCAGGAAGGGCCGACGCTCGGATTGATGTCCGTTTCCACGGTGCGCGTCGGAGACAAAAATCTCTACGTGCTTGGCGGCGAGCGGCTCAGCAAGAATTTCCTGCATTCTCTAGTGTTGCCTGCCGGAATGCGCGCCCTTCTCTTCATGAATTTGGATCCGAATTTCCGGCCAGAAAATTTAGTTGCCGAAAGCGGCCCCGTTAGCGGCGCAGGCCGCTTTGCGAATTTCGTAGAAGCAGAGCAGCAGCATCCCTCTAGTGAGGATTTCAAAATCTTCTGGACGCCCGATTCTGCGAGTGCGGAGGAATTTCACGCCATGCCGCTTCTGGGCCGCGAACATGAACTGCTCGGCGTGTTGCTGGTAGGCCGTTCCCAGCACGAGATGGTGCTGCTTGAACGGCATATCGTTCTCGTCGCCCTCGCCGTCGCGGGAATCGGCTTGCTGCTCGGCTTGCTCCTGAGCTGGTGGGCCTCAACGCGAATCACGCGTCCTGTCAAAGCTCTTGCTCGCGGTTCGGAGGAAGTGGCGGAAGGGAACTGGGCTGCGCGCGTCTATGTTCACGGTCCCAGGGAAATCAGCCGGCTTGCATCCGCGTTCAACCGCATGACCGAGCAGCTAAACGAACAGCGCGAGCGCCTCGTTCAAGCTGAACGCGTGGCCGCCTGGCGCGAATTGGCAAGGCGGTTGGCGCACGAATTGAAAAATCCGCTGTTCCCGCTGCAAACGACCGTCGAGAATCTTCAGCGTGCCCGCGATCGGCGGCCCGAACAATTCGATGAAGTTTTCCGCGAATCGACCGCGATTTTGCTCGCTGAAGTCGAAAATCTAAAGAAAATCGTTACGCGTTTCAGCGACTTCGCGAAAATGCCGCAGCCCGAATTGAACGATGTCAACCTGAACGAAGTGGTTCGTGGCACGGTGAAGCTGTTCGAAGCGCAATTCGGCGCTGTTGGTAAGCCGCCCATAACACCTGAACTGCACCTTGCCGAAGCGTTGCCCTCTATTCAGGCCGATGAGACCCTTCTGCGGCGCGCGATTGAAAATCTCGTCCTCAATGCGATGGACGCAATGCCTGCTGGCGGAGTTTTGATGCTGCGTACCACGCAAGACAATGGAAATGTCGCTCTCGAAATTTCCGACACGGGTACCGGACTTGGCCCCGAAGAATGCGACCGCCTCTTCACGCCTTACTACACTACCAAGCAACACGGCACCGGACTGGGTTTGGCGATCGTGCAGTCGGTCATCAGCGATCACGGCGGCAGAATTTCCGTCGAGAGCGAAGCTGGGGTCGGCACGTCGTTTCACATTCATTTGCCGACGAAGCCCCCGTTGCAGCCGATTTCCGTGGATCTTCCGTCTGCGGAGCAGCCCGTCAACGGCGGCGGGACAAGCGAGTCGACGAAGTGAGCCTGAAAGCCAGCATTTTGATCATCGACGATGATGCGAATACGCTCGCATCGCTCTCTCGCGCCTTTCGTCTCGCGGGGCATGAAGCAACGGTCTGTGACAATGCGGCACGCGCAGTCGAGCTGACCAAAGCCGAGCGATACGATCTAATTCTCTCTGACGTGGTAATGCCGGGACGGGATGGAATTTCGCTGCTGGAAGATCTGAAGAAAGCCGGCGTTGCTTCTCCCGCGGTAATGATGTCCGGCCAAGCCACCATCGATATGGCCGTACGCGCCACGCGTTTGGGGGCGATCGACTTTCTCGAAAAGCCGATCTCCACCGATAAGCTGCTGCTCACTGTTGAAAATGCCGTGCGGCTCACGCGCCTCGAAGAAGAGAATCGTGACCTGAAACGGCGCCTTGGCCGTCACCAGATCGTATGTTCCAGCCCTGCCATGCGCGAGGTGATGGCTCAGGTGGAACACGTCGCTGCCAGTGAGACTCGTGTTTGCGTTCGTGGCGAAACGGGCACTGGCAAGGAACTGATCGCGCGCACGCTTCACGAAAAAAGTTCGCGCAAAGGGAACTCATTCATTTCGCTGAACTGTGCGGCGATTCCCGCCGAACTCATGGAGTCCGAACTGTTCGGCCACGAAAAAGGTTCGTTTACCGGCGCCGCGGCCCGCCACATCGGAAAGTTCGAACAGGCGCATCAGGGGACTCTGTTTCTCGATGAAATTGGAGATATGCCGCTTGCCATGCAGGCCAAACTGCTGCGCGTGCTCGAAGAGGGCGAGATCGAGCGCGTAGGCGGAGAGAGTCCCTTCGCAGTAAACGTGCGTGTGATCGTGGCCACGCATCGCAATCTTGAAGAACAGGTCCGTCAGGGCACGTTTCGCGAGGATCTGTACCACCGCATCTTCGTCTTTCCCATCGCGCTTCCGCCGCTTCGGGATCGTCGCGAGGATGTCCGTGTTCTGGCCGAACATTTCGCGGCGCAGCTTGCCGAGCAGAATCACTGGAAACCCAAAAGATTTGCTCTCGCCGCGCTCGCGGCTCTGGAAAATTACTCTTGGCCCGGAAATGTGCGCGAGCTGCGAAACGTAATCGAGCGCGTTTTGCTGTTTACTGCGGGTGATACCGTTGAAGCTGCCGCTGTGCAGCGCGCATTGCCGCAGTCACCGTCTGAAATGGCGACGGCGGGATCGTTGGACGATTTTGCGCACGGAGGACATCTAGCAGGCACGCTCTCTCACCGCATCGAAATCTTCGAGCGCGAAACATTGCTCGCAGAGCTCAAGCGCAACCGCCATCACATGACCAACACGGCGAAAGCCTTGGGCCTCGAGCGAAGCCACCTCTATAAGAAATGCCAGCAACTTGGTATCGACCTGCGAGCGCTTCGCCAGACGAATTAAATCTCGCGTTCAGCTCTGTGTCGTCGCCGCGAAAAAATTCTGCACAGCGCCAGGTGTGTCGGCAGATACACCACAATACACATGAAGAGCCAGCTGATGAGCACGTGCACGGGTGCGGGCCCCAACTGCGTACCCGAAAAAGGATTGGTGAATGCGTAATTGATATTCTCTGCCGGAGCTGTAAATCGGGCTGCGATGAATGCCGGCAACGCGATCGCGACTTGCAAGCTCCACGCGCGAGGGTCATATCCGATCCGGTAGATCGCCCAAAGCAGCAGGGCCGGCAAAATCACATGGAAAAGTGTCAAAAGGCGGATCCATAGCGCGTAGTGCGGATCGAAAAGGTACTCCGTTCCTGCAAAAATCGCCCGACCGCGAAAAAAGTGCGATCCCACGTCGAAAAGCCACGCTATGTCCACAACCAGCGAGCTCACCGCCTGGCTCGAAATCAGCAGCGCGCTGTCCGTCCAGATTCCGACGCACGTAAGAATCATCGCGATATCGCACAAGTGAATGAAGTTTGCTCCGCCCCAGGTGCGCCAGTAAACGGGAAACCACACAACAAGCCACGCAGCCGACGCGATCTTCAGCCAGGTCGGAAAATGCGCGCGTGTTTTGGATTGCAATTCCATTTCTTGCCCGGTCGCGTCATCGTATCAAACGCTGCTCGCGAAATCCTGCGTTGGCATTTGCGCGGGCCGGTGCGAGAATCCGCCGGATGAATTCTCCCGCATTATGGGCGGCCGGCGCCGCATGTGCCGCAGCCGGTGCATTTTCTTGGGCCGCGGTCGCGCCATCGTCGCAGCTGTTTGGTAGAACGATTCGCCACACGCGCGAGCCGGGCACACTGGCGCTCACCTTTGACGATGGCCCCAATCCATCCGTCACTCCTTCGCTGCTCGGACTTCTGGCGCGCCACAAAGTGACGGCGACGTTTTTCTTGATCGGCAGCCGCGTGTTGGCCTCGCCCGCGCTGGCGCAGGAAATTGCCGCGCAGGGACACACCATCGGCAATCACACGCAGAATCATCCGGCGCTCACGTTTCGCTCGCCCGCTCGCATCGGCAGCGAACTGCAGCGTTGCGACGACGCAATTCGTACCGCCACCGGCCAAACTGCCCGCTGGATGCGTCCGCCATTTGGCTATCGAGGACCTTGGCTCGCCGCAACCGTAAAGAAAGCTGGCAGCGGGCTCGTGATGTGGTCGCGTTCCGCGCGCGATTGGAAATCGCAGCCTGCCCAGCCAGTCATTGAACGCCTTGGCCGCGTCCGACCGGGCGACATCGTGCTGCTGCACGACGGCGATCATCGCTTGCCGAATGGCGATCGCCGGCACACCGTCGCAGCGCTTGAGTATTGGATCCCGCGCTGGATCGATACGGGAATTCGTTTTGTAAATTTGGACGAGATCGGCGAACATACCTAGACGGAAAAAATAAAATGGACGAAAAGCGCTTTTACGACGAGAAGGAAGAAACCAAGCAGATTCCGCTGAATTGTCCGCACTGCCGCCAGGAAAATACGTATCCCGTTCGGTGGATGGTTCGAACGAAGAAGGCGCAAGCGCCCGGCGGTGCGAACGAAGAAGATAAAAAGCAGTTCGCCAAGGCGCGTTCTTACATGGTCCGTGTCGATAACATGGTCGCGTGCCGAAACATTCGCTGCCGCAAGCGCTTTGAATTAACCGGCCAAACTGTCTTCCTGATTTAGTAGTTCATCGCGGCCACAGAAGCCCGACTGTTATCCCAGGCCGTTTTGCTGAAGGCAGGCGGGAATCCGCTTCCAGTTCTTTCCCGTGGTTCCGGCTGCAGTTTCTTACGCTTCCTCGAGCTCTGGGTGGGATTCGACGCTTACGGTACGCCCACTCAAGACTTCGCGAATCTTCTTGGCAAGCGCTTTGAGGTTGAACGGTTTCTGAAGGAACGCGACGTCGCCTTCCAGCACTCCGTGCCGGAAAACGGTATCGTCGGTGTATCCGGAGATGAACAGAACTTTCATATCCGGCCGCGTGGCGCTGATCTTTGTCGCAAGTTCCGGACCGCTCAAATGCGGCATCACCACGTCCGTGATTAGCAAGTGGATCGGCCCGGGATGTGCCGACGCCGCTCTTAATGCTTGCAGGCCGTCGGCAGCCTCAAGCACGCAGTATCCAGCCGGCCCCAGGTATTCTCGAACCAGATCGCGCACGCTCTGTTCGTCTTCGACGAAAAGAATCGTTTCCGAACCTCGTGCGTGCCCCTCGCCTTCGGGCGTCGCGACCACCTTATCGACTTCGGCCACAACCTTTGGCAGGTAAATTTTGAACGTCGTCCCGCGATTCAGTTCGCTGTAGACGTAAATGTAGCCCCCGCTCTGTTTCACTACGCCGTAAACCGTGGCGAGTCCCAAGCCAGTTCCTTTTCCGGGTGCCTTCGTCGTAAAAAATGGCTCGAAGATTCTCGCTTGAGTTTTTTCGTCCATTCCGCAGCCGGTGTCTGTGACAGTGAGCATTACGTAGTGGCCGGGCTCAACGCTCGCGTGCAAAGCCGCGTATCCCTGATCGAGTTCCACGTTGGATGTTTCGATGGTCAGCCGGCCTCCGTCTGGCATCGCGTCGCGCGCGTTCACCACCAGATTGAGCAGAACCTGTTCGATTTGCCCAGGATCCGCTTTCACGCGCGAAAGATTCCCGCCGGGAAGAAACGCCATATCGATGTTTGCACCGATCACGCGTGAAAACATTCGAATCATCCCGGCCACCACTTCGTTCATATCCAGCACGCGTGGCTGCAGTACCTGCTTGCGGCTGAACGCCAGCAATTGCCTCGTCAGCGCCGCGGCGCGATCCGCCGCTTTCTCGATCTGAGTTACGCTCTGTTTCGACTGCGATCCATCCGGCATCCGGTCCAGTAGGAGCTGCGCGTGTCCCTTTACGACCATCAGCAGGTTGTTGAAGTCGTGCGCCACGCCTCCTGCAAGTTCTCCCACTGCCTGCATCTTTTGCGACTGGCGAAGCTGATCGGTGAGTTTCTCTCGCTCTGTTATATCGAGGGCGACGCCGATAACTCCCTGAATCTTCCCCTCAGCGTCTCTTAATGGTTGAACGTGCGACTCGAACTGCCGCTCCTTCCACGCCGTTTCGTACGGGATGATTTCGCCGGCCAGCGCTCGCCGGTGAGCCGCAATCGGAGGGGCGCCCGGATCATCCGTCGCGAAAAATTCAAAGACGGAAAGCCCTATGGGCGAGCCAATTTCAAGCGCTGCTAACCCGGCTCCTGTGGCCGATTTGATTCTCAAATTGGTGTCTGCCGTCCAGAGCACCGCCGGCATTCTCTCTACCATCATCGCCAGGCGCGTCCGCTCCTCTTGCCTCTCGGTCTGGACGCGATCCAAGTCCTCAAGCATCTCGTTGATCGAAGCAGAAAGCTTCGCGAGTTCGTCGTGTCCGGAAACTTCCACTCGATCAGTCAGGTTCCCGCTCACGCCGATCTTGCTAATGTTTCGGCTGAGGCTCGCCACCCGCGACGTGACGAATCTTTCCAGCAGATACAAAACGATCGCGCCAAATAGAAATCCGGACGCCAAGAGAAGCAGCAGAAACTGAATTAGCGTCGTTTGGCCCTGCTGGTAAATCGTGCGCGAAAGCAGGACGCGAAGCACCGCTGCTCGCCGGCCGTTGATATCGTGCAGGTCCTCGTACGCTGCCAGCATGCTGCCCGGATACGGATGAACCGCAATGGGCTGGCTGTCTGAGATTTTTTGCGTCGCGGCCGCAAAATCCTTGGGCAGTAACTTCAGATCGAGTGGCCCGATATCGATCAGCGTGTCGGTTATCTCGCTCAGGCGGACCGTTTCGTCGGAGTCTAGCGAACGCCCTAGGATGAGCCGCCCTGCCGGTGTGCCATTCGCGTCACTGCTCAGAATCGGGCTCGAAGCCAGCAAGACGGGCTTGGATTGAATCGTTAGAATTCCTTTCACATCGCGTGGCGCTCCGCCGCCCCCCCGCAACGCGGGATCGCTTTTCAGTTGAGTCAACATCGCGGGCGACAGGGTTCTGGGCGTCAAAGCGGCCAGATCGTATCCTTGGGCGAATACAGGATGGCCGGATCGATCGATGACCACGATGAAGTTGGCGCGTAATTGCTCGAAAGTCCGGTTGGAAAATTCATTTGCAAGACCCTTTGAGTTGCCAGCCTCGGTGTAAGCGTACGTTTGGTCTCGGTTCGCGTATTCGAGCGTGAGGTGCTGGAGCCCTTCGACTTCGTTCGACAGGGCCAGAGAGGCACGGCCCAAATTCTGGCTCGCGAAATCCTCTTCCAGACGCGAAAAGCCGCCCAGAAGCACGATCCGCGAAAACGCGTAGAGGCCGCCTTCTAAAACCACCAGCGCGGCCAATACGATGACCAGCGTCTTTCGGCGCAGGGATGTCTTCCACTGGAATTGCATCGGATGTTAAATTTCGCCTAGACGTTTAGTATAGAAAGGTCCTGCACGAAAACTTGGCAGGCGTGTCTAAGCGTGTCCAAGAAGGTATATGCATTCCAGGAAAAAGCCTCGAAGAGGCGCAAAATTAGCTTAAGGGGCTCCGGGCATCCGCCAGTTGGCGGAGGGCATCCCTTACGAAGCAGCGAGGACTTTATGGCCGTTAAGCGCTTTCGTTTGCATTTTGTGGGGTTCGCTGTGTTGGCGCTGGGCTCTGTGTTGGTCGCGCACGCACAGGATTCTGGTCCCGCTCAGTCGGCTCCGCCTTCGAATCAAACTCCGGCAGCCAGGCCTTCAGAGCAGACTCCCGCCGCTACGCCCGCAGGCCAGACGGCGGCGTCCTCCGGTACGACGGCAACGGCCTCAACATCAGCAAAGAAAGCGCAAGTAGTGGTTCCGACTGGCAGCCACATCCCGCTGGTTCTTCACAACGCGATTTCAACCCGCAGCGCGCGTCCCGGCGATCCGATTTATCTCGAAACCTTATTCCCGGTGATGGTGGACGATCGCGTCGCGATTCCTGCCGGTTCTTACGTGAGCGGGGAAGTCACTCAGTCGAAGCGCGCCGGACGCGTAAAAGGACGCGCCGAAATCGCCGTGAAGCTAACCGAGCTCATTCTGCCGAACGGTTATATGGTCAATTTGAATGCGGCGCCCAGCAATGCCGGCACGGGCGGCAATGAAACTGTCGACAGAGAAGGGAAAGTGATCGGCGATAGCGCGAAAGGCCAGGACGCTGGCACCGTGATTCGAACGACGGAGGCTGGCACCGGAATCGGGGCTGGCGTGGGAGCAGCGGCTGGTAATGTTGGCAAAGGCGCGGGAATCGGCGCTGGCGTTGGCCTGCTGACGGGTTTAGGTGCGGTCCTTTTGACGCGCGGGCCTGACGCGGAACTTCCGCGCGGCTCAACGCTCGAAGCGGTAATTGACCGTCCAATTTATCTCGATGCCGACAGGGTGCAATTCACCGGCCCTGGACAGGCCTCCGCGCTGCCCGGGCCTCCCAGCCGTACGGTGCGTCAGAATCCCATCGCCCCTATTCCATACTGATAATCTCAAATTTGCTGGAGGATTCTTCAGCCGGCGTGTGCCGCAGTCTCTTTGAATCTCAACGGCGAAAAAGCCTGCGCGTCAAACATCGTACGCCTGTGCGTGATGCATTCCTTGATCAGTTTCGCGGTTACCGGGGCCAGAAGAATTCCGTTTCGGTAGTGGCCGGTGGCGATTAACAGTCCGTCTATGTCCGTCGGACCGATGATCGGCAGATCGTCCGGCGTTCCCGGTCGCAGCCCCGACCACATTTCAACGATTTCGGCACCAGCCAACTCGAAGCAGAGTTCGATCGCGCGATCCAGTATTTGCTGGATGCCCGAAGCCGTCACTCGCTTCTCGAATCCCGCCTCTTCGAGCGTGCTCCCCGCGATCACACGTCCGTCGCGTCGCGGCACCAGATACACGTGATCGGAGCGCAAAACGCAAGTCAGATTCAATCCGTCGCGACGAAGCGCGATCAATTGTCCGCGGACTGGTCGCGTCGGAGCAAGGCGAGCTAACTGGTTATTTTCGCCGCCTATGCTGGCGGAAAAAGAACCAGCCGCAACAATCACGTTCTCGCTGACGAAATTGCTGGTTAGTGTTCGCACCCCTGCGCATCGATCCTGTCGAAACTCCAGCGCCGTCACTTCGCAATCAGGAAAAAACTGAACGCCGCGCGCCTGGGCCGCGCCAATGACTGCGCGAATCAACAGCCGTGGATCGACGCGGGCTTCTTCGGGAAAACAGACCGCAGCGCGCGCCAAGCTGCTCACCAAAGGTTCCTTTTTTCGAATCTCTTCAAACTTGACAGCTTGTGCCTTGACGCCCAGCCGCGTGCATTCGGTCACGCGCTTGTCGCGCTGTGTCTCGGCCTCTATTCCGAAGAAGACTTCGACCGCGCCCTTGCGCGCGTAATCGACGGATTGGCCGGACGCGCGTTCGACCGTTTCCACAAATTCGGGGTAAAGGTTCAGGCTTTCATTCGCGAGAGGCGCCAGCGGGATACCGCGGGGCGAATCGGGAGCGGGGGAGAGCATCCCAGCTGCGGCGCATGAAGCTTCCTCGCCGGGCTGCTGCCGATCAAGGACCGCTACCCGGAGCTTTTCCGCGGCAAGTTCCAACGCGACAGAAGTACCGATAATTCCGCCACCCACGATGACCACATCAAACGATTTCACGCCGCCATTTTAACAGGAAGCGCTCAATCATTCTTCATTGTGGCAGTCAGAGTCAGCGCGTCTTCAATTGGAGCGGAGTAATACTGCGCTCGCCGGCCCGTCACATCAAATCCGTGCAGCGCATAAAAACGCAGCGCCGCCACATTTGACGCGCGCACTTCCAAAAACGCCTTCTCAGCGTGGAATGTCCTTCCCCATCTCAGCGCCTCGTCCAACAGCGCAGTCGCGATGCCGTTTCGGCGATTTTCAGGCCGCACGGCAAGGTTCAGAATTTCGAGATCGTCGCCGATACGCCGCGCAACCAGGAAGCCTGCAACGACGCGCAACTCCTCGACCACCCAGCCCGCCATTTCGGACTCAGCCACACGCGCATAGTCCCGCGCATTCCATCGCGCGATTTCCGGAGATGCTTCCTGGATGTCGAGAATCGCGTCGATGTCGCGACCTTCAACGCGCCTCGGATTCAAATTCCGCTCGGCGCTTTCCATTTCAGTTCAGCATCGCTGCGGCGTACGTAATTCGCATCCAGCGTTAGTGGATCGGAAAGCTCGCCTGTTTGACTCCGCTGCAGTCCGAGTATTCCAATGTAAGGAGCAAGGATCGGTGAGGCGCATTCAAGCCAAATTCCGCCGGCCCTCGGGTGATTGGATCGATAGCGCTCGAGAGCACGCGTCATGAGTTCTGGCTCAGTCGCCGCGATGGTGATCTTCTCGGAATCGTGACCCGACAATACAGCTTCAAGACATTCATCCGGACTCGCCACGCATTCTTCGCCTTCGAGCGCCAGATTACCTTCGCCTGTACGTCGGTATCGAGCAAAGTAGACCTGCCCGCGATGCGCATTGAGTACTGGAACTACGACCGCCGGATCGTGAGATTGCTGTGCAGCAACTGCTTCAAGATTGCTAACTGCCGCAATCGGTTTGCGATAAACCTCCGCCCAGCCTTTCGCAGTTGCAAGCCCCACTCGCAGCCCCGTAAATGAACCTGGCCCAGCGGCAACTGCGAACACGTCGAATGAACCTAGGTTCAGCGAAAGTTCAGTAAGCAGAAAATCGAGATGCCGGAACATCCGGGACGAATAAATTTCGGTGGTCGACGTCGAAACAGTTCCAATCACTTTCTCATTTTGCAACGCGGCGATGCTTCCGGCGGGCGAAGATGTATCCAAGGCCAAGATCAACACGCACGCGATTATAGGGCACGCGTGTTGCCAAAAGCCCGTAAAAATGCGTGTGAACGCAACTTTTATCCTGTATGAATTGATTGGAAAAACTTGACGCCACGATATCCACAGGCCTAGACTTCCCACAGCAGTCGGGGGAGGGAATTTCCACTCATGGATTTCAAACTAGGCGAGAAGGTTGTCTATCCGAACCATGGCGTAGGATTGATTGAACAGATCAGTTATGGTTATGTGAACGGCCGATCAGAACGCTTTTACATGCTGCGGATTCTCTCAAGTGGCCTGAAGGTGATGGTTCCTCAAGCCAACATTGAGAGCGTGGGTTTGCGACCTATCATCCGCTCAAACCAAGCCGGCGCTGTGCTCTCCTATCTCGAAAAGGGCCGCTCGGCGTCACACCACGATTGGAAACATCGCTTCAAGGAAAATTCGGACCGCATGCGAACGGGATCCCTGATGGAAGTCGCCGCAGTTCTGAAGGGCCTCGTTGCACTCAGCCGCACAAAGCCGCTTTCATTTCGTGAGAAGAAAATGCTTGAACGCGCAAAGTATCTTCTCATCAGCGAACTGGCCACCGTCCGAAACACATCCGAACAAACCGTTGAGACCAACATCGTCCGCGCTCTCGCCAAGGCCAAGTTGCAGATGCCCGAAGCATCCGAACTGCCTGAGAACTGACAACTCCTCGCCTTTTTACGTTCTTATCGGGCACGATCCTTGTCGATCTTGCCCGATTCGTTTTTTTAGTCCCGCAGTAACCAAGTTCTTTCGCGCCACGACCGCTGTCATTCTGGGCGCAGTCTGCCGGCGGATTTGTAAGTTTTCGCCCGCTCTGCGAAAACCTCGGCAGACGCAGTCGAAGTATCTCTTCGTTTTGAGAACTTGCGAAGACCCGTATCGGTTTGACGCCATTGCGCCGCCGCGTGGATGGTTTTGTAGCGGCGGCTTTGTTGTCAAGTTGACGCGATTCCGAACACCGTTTAAAATTTCATAGCACGACCCTCGGCTATTCATGAGTTCCACAGTCTTGCAACAAAAGCGGCACCAACAAATTCTTGCCGATGTAGTGCGCGTCTACATCGAAACGGGCGAGCCTGTTTCCTCGCGCAGCGTGGCACATCGCCACATCGAGCCACTAAGTCCCGCCACTGTGCGCAACGTGATGGCTGACCTAGAAGACGAGGGCTACCTTTACCAGCCGCATACCTCCGCGGGACGTGTTCCCACGGCAGCAGCCTATCGCTTTTTTGTAGAACAAGTTACGGCGCAAGCCACTGCCAGCCCGGAAGACCGCCTGTGGATCCGCCGCGAACTAGCTACCGCCCAAACTCCTGAAGCCGTGATGGAGCGCGCTAGCCACGTCCTTGCGGCGGTTTCGCGCGGTCTGGGGATTTTCATTTCGCCGCCCTTGGCGCGCAGCGTGGTCGAACATGTGCGCTTTTTGCTCGTGCCTGATAATCGCGTGCTGGTCGTCCTCGTAACAACTGGCGGCGTGACGCGTGACAAGCTGATTCGCCCCGGCAGGGCGTTTCGCCAAGAGGAACTCGACCGCGTCGCCGCCTATTTGAACAGCCACTACGTCGGCTGGACGCTTGAGGCAATGCGCGCGGACCTAAAGGCGCAAGTCGCGCGCGACCGCGAACAATATGGCCGTTTGGCGGATGCCGCTCTGATTCTCTGCGACCCGGCAATCCTTGGTGGCAGCGACGAGCGCAAGGTCTACGTGGAAGGCGCGGCCCAGATCGCCTCATCCGTGCAGTTCACGAGCCAGGATCAACTCCGTGAGCTTCTGGAAGCTATCGAAGAAAAAGATCGCCTGATCGAATTGCTGAGCGGTTGCATTGAGGCGCCTGAGCCAGTTCACGTGGAGCTGGGTCTCGATAAAATGTCGGAAGCGGGCAAGCATCTTGCACTTGTTTCGGCTTCGTACTCATCCAAAGATCAGGTGCAGGGCACCTTGGGAATTTTGGCGCCCATGCGGATGCATTATGAGCGCGTGATCACGGCCGTCGCATTCATGGCGCAATTTTTTTCCGACAATCAAGAAGGGAACTAATCGATGTCGCCGCAAGGCAACCGCAACAAGGAAAACGATCGAGAGCTCGAAAACTCGGAAGTGGAAAGTACCAGCGATTCGAATGCTGCTCCGGCTCCAGCGCCTGACGCGTTGCAGAAGCTGCAAGCCGAGGTAAAAGAGCTGACGGACACGCTTGTCCGCCGCCAGGCCGATTTTGAAAATTATCGCAAGCGCGTTGAAAAAGAACGGCATCAGGAGCGTCATCGCGGTGTCGAGCTTTTGATAGAGCGTATCCTGCCCGTGCTTGACGCCTTCGACCGCGCTCTGGCCGGCCAGGAGAAGTCCGCCAACGCCGAATACTTGAAAGGTTTTGAGCTGATTCATCGCCAGCTTACCGACGCGCTTGCAAAGCAAGGCCTGACGCGCATGGAATCGGTCGGCAAGGAATTCAATCCGCATTTTCACCATGCCATCGAGCAGGTGGAAACGTCGGACCATGCGGAAGGAATCGTCACGAGCGAGCTGCAGCCGGGCTATATGTTTCAGGACAAAGTTTTGCGGCCCGCGATGGTTCGCGTGGCCACCGCTCCGGAGAAGCGTTCCGCTCACGCATCGAAGCGCGAGAATTAGCATCTGATTGTGGAGCGCGGATTTACTATCGTTGTTTGCGGGTTCCGGGGGAGGCCTGTGAGTGGCTAGCAGTTTTTGACTCATATCCACGAGTTCTTAACGAGGAACAAGGTGGCATCCAGCACACAGCAGGATTACTACGAAATTCTCGGCGTCGCGCGTGATTGCACCGCGGATCAAATCAAGTCCGCCTATCGCAAAGCGGCGCTGAGGTGGCATCCGGACCGCAATCCCAACAACAAGGCGGAAGCCGAAGAAAATTTCCGGCTCGCGTCGGAAGCCTACAGCGTCCTTTCCGATCCGCAGAAGCGCCCGATTTACGATCGCTACGGCCACGCGGGTTTGGGCGGACGCGGGTTCGAAGCTGGCGGATTTAGCGCCGACATCTTCGAAGAATTCCAGGACGTCATCGGCGACATCTTCGGATTCAACCAAGTTTTCGGAGGCGGAGGCCGTCGCGGCCGCGGCTCGCGCGGTCAGCGCGGTGCTGATCTTCGTTATGACATGAGCCTCTCGTTCGAGGAGGCCGCTACAGGCGTTCGTTCGAAGATTCGTCTTTCGCGTCACGAGAATTGCGAAGATTGCAAAGGCACCGGCGCGAAACCCGGAACTGGAATGACCACGTGCCGCAATTGCGGCGGACGCGGCCAGATGGTCTACCAGCAAGGATTTTTCTCGATCACGCGCACATGCCCGGCATGCCAGGGCATGGGACAAGTCGTTCGCGAGGCGTGCGCCACGTGCCGCGGACAAGGCCGCATCGAGCGCGAACGCGCTCTCGAAGTCGGCATTCCCGCGGGCGTCGAGTCCGGCACGCGTCTCCGCATGACAGGACAGGGCGAGCCCGGAACGAACGGCGGGCCTCACGGCGACCTCTATATTTTTCTCGAAGTGAAAGAGCACCCCTTCTTCGAGCGCCGCGGCGCCGACCTCTATTGCGCGATGCCGATCAGCTTCGCGCAAGCCGCGCTTGGCGCAAAAATCAAAATTCCCACGCTGAACGGCGAGGCCGATCTCGAAATTCCCGAAGGCACGCAATCCGGCCAGATTTTCCGGCAAAAGGGAAAAGGTCTGCCCAATCCGCATGGCGGCAAAGGCGACCTCTATATCGACATTCGCGTTGTGATTCCATCGAAGCTGACGCGGGAGCAGCGCCGACTGATGGAGCAGCTCCACCAAACAGTAAAAGTTGAAAACAAACCCGCCGAGCGATCCTCCAGCTTCTTCGACAAAGTCAAAGACATCTTCGGCTAACTGCTATCTCGCCTCTTGGGGAGCGCCAATCTCGTGATTGGCGGGGTTCAGCCGCGCTACAATCCCACCTAATGCGCCGCCGTTTCTTCGTCGACAAATTTGAATCGAATTCCGCCACCCTTCAGGGCGATGCCGCTGAACATCTCGGCCGTGTGCTGCGCGCGGAGCCGGGTCAACTTTACGAACTGAGCGACGGCCATCGCGTCTTTCTCGCAAGAATCGAGCGTGTAGAAACGTCGAAGCGCAATGGCAATCGCGTGGACTTCTCTCTCGTCGAGCCGGTCGCAGCACCGCAGCCTCGACTAGAAATCAGCCTGCTTGTCTCCATCGTCAAGTTCGACCGGTTCGAATGGTGCCTCGAAAAAGCGACAGAGCTCGGCGCCGCCGAAATCATTCCTCTGGCGGCCGCGCGCACCGATAAGCCGCTGATTGCCGCAGCGCACAAACGCCGCGAGCGTTGGCAGAAAATCCTGCTCGAATCCGCACAACAATCTCGCCGCTTGCGGTCCCCGGTCCTGGGCGAAACCGCAAGCCCCGAAAACGCGTTTCGCTGTTCGCACGCGGATCTGAAGATTTTTCTCTCCGAACAGCGCGACGTTTCGCCGTTTCGCGCGTCTCTAGTTAAAGAGGGTCAAATTTCGGCCGCTCTCGCAATTGGTCCAGAGGGTGGCTGGACGGACGCCGAGATTGCGGCGGCGCGCAACGCAAGTTTCACCGAAGTTTCGCTCGGCGAAAATATATTGCGCACCGAAACGGCCTTGATCGCGTCGCTTGCGGTTCTACATTTTGCTTTGCAATCGTAAGTCGGTGCGCCAGCGGTTCTTTGCGCGGTCTCTACCCTCGTGATATAAATATCTGTAGATAACCAAAGCATGCAGGACGTTCCCACTCCCGGTCCAACGAATCAGCTGGATCCGGCACCTATTGCGCCTTTGCGGCGCGAGCTTCGCAGTTGGACCCGCGATTTGGCCGTTGCCCTTGGCCTCGCGATCGTTATCATGATTTTTCTTTACCAGCCGGTAAAAGTGGAAGGCACCAGCATGAATCCGCTCTTGAGCGATCAGGAGCGGATTTTCATCAACAAGTTTATTTATCGCTTCGAGCCAATCGAGCGCGGCGACGTGGTCGTCTTCTGGTATCCTCTGGACCGTTCGAAGTCGTTCATCAAGCGCGTCGTCGGCCTGCCCGGCGAAGTGATTGAAATTCGCGCGGGGCACGTTTACATCAACGGCGGGGAATTGGCGGACCAGTATGTACCAAGCAGCTATCTTGACGGCTCGAATTACCCCCCGCGGCGAATTCCGCCTGACAGCTACTTCGTCATGGGTGATCACCGCGATAGTTCCAACGACTCTCGCGTGTTCGGTCCCGTCACGCGGCAATTCATTTATGGCAAAGCAGTCTTCGCGTATTGGCCGGTCGATCATTTCGGATCGCTCAGCTCGTCGCCATCATCTACCGTCAGTGCGGCATCGAAATGACATCCTCGGGAGGACACACTGAACGAAGCCCTCGCACAACGCGCGATTCTCGCGCTAGAGGACGGAAGAGTATTTAACGGCTGCGCGGCGGGTGCTCGCACCCGCCGTGGCGGCGAAGTCGTTTTCAATACTAGCCTTACTGGCTACCAGGAAGTTTTCACCGATCCAAGTTACGCGGGGCAGATTGTCTGCCTCACCTACCCGCATATTGGCAACGTCGGCGCGAATCTCGATGACGAGGAATCGACCAAGCCGTACATCGAGGGCTTGATCGTCCGAGAATTTTCGACGCTCGCGTCCAACTGGCGCTCAAAAGAAACCGCCCAGCAATACCTTGAACGCTACGGCGTGCCGGTAATCTGGGACATCGACACGCGCGCGCTGGTGCGTCATCTGCGCGAAGTCGGCGCGTTGCGCGGAATCATCGCGACCGATGGCACTCCTGCCGATCAGCTGATTGCCGAGGCTCGCGCGCTGCCCAGCATGGCCGGTCAGGAACTTGCAAGCCGCGTCACTGTAGCGAAAAAATACGATTGGTCGCGCGGCTCCGTGGACCTGGCGGCTCCGATCCAAGCCGCTGCGGCGGCCGCTGCCGCGCACGGTTCAACACCGAGCGCAAAAGGCGGAAACGGCTCCGGTCCGCAACGATCGATCGGCTCCCCTGCTTCGAGCGCCCCGACGGGAGCCTCAGCCCCGCAGGGCGAACGCTACCGCGTTGTCGCCTACGACTTTGGCATCAAGCAAAATATCCTGCGCCTGCTGGTTGACCATGGCTGCGACGTGACCGTCGTCCCGGCAAATACTCTTGCCGAAGACGTTCTCGCGATGAAACCGCAAGGCGTCTTTCTCTCCAATGGCCCCGGCGATCCCGAACCAATCAGTTACGCCATCTCGAACATCCGAAAATTAACCGGGCGTGTCCCGATTTTCGGAATTTGCCTCGGCCATCAGCTGTGCGGCCTCGCGCTCGGCGGCAAGACATTCAAGCTGAAGTTCGGCCACCACGGCTCGAACCATCCCGTGAAAAATCTGCTCACGGAAAAAGTGGAAATCACGGCGCAGAATCATGGATTCTGCGTCGATCCTGATTCGCTGCCATCGAGTGACGTCGAAATCACGCACATCAATTTGAACGATCACACGAACGAAGGCATGCGCCATCGTTCGCTGCCGCTCTTCAGCGTGCAGTATCATCCCGAAGCGTCGCCCGGCCCCCACGACGCGCGTTACCTCTTCGACGATTTCATCACGTTGATGGACGAGGGAAATAGATGAAGGCTCTTGCGGTTCTGCTCTTATTTCTCACAGCGGCGAGCGTGTCGGCTGCTGAATGCGTCGTTGTTGACGGACCAGGAGTTGTCTCTGGACCAACATTATCCTCAACGAATATCCGTCTCGTCGCGGTCTCAAACGGCAAGCCGCTTGAGGGCGTTCGAGTCAGTGTTCTCGGCCCGGCAGACAGGTCTCTTTTTTATTCGAGTGTGACTGACGAGAAAGGCTTTGCCATTCCGCCGGAGTTCGAGCCGGGCAACTATCGCATTGAAGCTCGAGATTGGCGCGGTTCGTTCGTGCCTCCTTACATCACGGTACCCGTCGACGGGCAGTGGGCTCCGATCGCCTACAAAATGGATCTCTTACCCGATAGCGGGCTTCAACAAGCGCTGGCCGATTTCGCGGTGGGAAAATTTGCCGACGAACCGTTCGTGCAACGATTCTCCGGTTCTGTTCTAGATCCCTCAGGGGCCGCCATCGTGCGGGCAAGCATTGCAGTTTGGAAGGTTGATCGGGGCGTCCAAACGTCGGTCGCTGAAACCGTATCTGGATTGGATGGGGAATTCTCGCTGGCTTTGCCCGAAGGAAGCTGCGTCGCGCTTTTTGAAGAGCCAGGTTTTGTGAGGCACATACTTTGTTTCACGGTAGCAACGAGCGACTCATCCAAACCGAGTCACTCGCCAGTCACCGTTGTTCTGAGGGTCGGAGGGTTGTTAAATCACGGCAAGGTCGACAACCGGCCTACATAAGAAATGCCCAAGCGCTCTGACATTAAGAAAATTCTGATCATCGGCTCCGGGCCGATCATCATTGGGCAGGCGTGCGAGTTCGACTACTCGGGCACTCAGGCGTGCAAGGCGCTGCGCGCCGAAGGTTACGACGTAATCCTCGTCAACTCGAACCCGGCGACGATCATGACCGACCCGGAAATCGCTTCGCGCACCTACATCGAGCCTCTCTCTCTCGAATATCTCGAAGCGATCATTGCTGCCGAGCGTCCCGATGCGCTGCTGCCCACCGTCGGCGGCCAGACGGGACTGAATCTTGCCGTCGAGCTTGCTGAAAAAGGCGTCCTCGAAAAATACGGCGTGAAACTGATCGGCGCGCAGCTCAACGCCATCAAAATCGCCGAAGATCGCCTGCTCTTTAAGGACGTCTGCCGCAAAGTCGGCCTCGAAGTGCCCGCGTCCGAAGTCGTCGAAAATGTTCCCGACGCAGTTCGCCTCGCCGACGCGATAGGCTATCCCGTCGTCATCCGCCCGTCCTTCACTCTTGGAGGCACCGGCGGATCGATCGCTTACAACCACGAGGAATTTGTCGACGCGATCGCGCGCGCGCTCGACGCCAGCCCCGTCCATCAGGCGCTGATCGAAGAATCCGTGATTGGCTGGAAGGAATTCGAGCTCGAGGTGATGCGCGACTTTCGCGACAACTTCGTGGTGATTTGCTCGATCGAAAATGTCGACCCCATGGGCATCCACACCGGCGACTCGATCACCGTCGCGCCTGCGCAGACCCTCACCGACAAGGAATATCAGCGTATGCGCGACGCTGCAGCCGCGATCATCCGCGCAGTCGGCGTCGAAACCGGCGGTTCAAATATCCAGTTCGCCGTCAATCCGGAAGATGGCCGCATGGTCGTGATTGAGATGAACCCGCGCGTTTCGCGCAGCTCGGCGCTGGCCAGCAAAGCCACCGGCTTCCCGATCGCGAAAATCGCCGCGAAGCTCGCCGTCGGCATGATGCTCGACGAAATTCCCAACGACATCACGCGCAAGACTCCGTCGTGCTTCGAACCGAGCATCGATTACGTGGTCGCGAAAATTCCGAAGTGGCAATTTGAAAAATTTCCCGGCAGCGAAACCACGCTGACCACGCAAATGAAATCCGTCGGTGAAGTAATGGCGATCGGCCGCACCTTTCAGGAAGCGCTCTGCAAGGGGATTCGCTCGCTCGAGCCGAGCACCGCATGGCGGCCTCCGGCGGAAGTCACCACCGCGCTCCTGCGCGAAAAGCTGCATATCCCGGGACCGGACCGCATCCACTGGCTCTTTGAAGCGCTCGAGCGCGGAATGACTCGCGACGAAGTCTGCTCGCTCACGAAAATCGATCCGTGGTTCATTCAGCAGATGGAGGCAATGGTCGCGCTCGACCGCCAGGTCGCCGCCAGCTCGCTGCGCGGAATTTCAAAAGAGCTGCTGCTCGAGTCCAAGCGCTCGGGCGCGAGCGACGAAGAGCTCGCCAAGCTGTGGAACGTGAAATCAGCGTCCGTTCGCGCGCGCCGGCACGAGCTTGGAGTCTTGCCGGTTTTCAAGCGAGTAGACACGTGCGCGGCGGAATTCGAATCCTTCACGCCGTATCTTTATTCCA
>JASHRM010000013.1 GCA_030037315.1 Candidatus Acidiferrales bacterium | reverse complement strand
GAATGGAACTGTCAGCATGGTGGGCGCGCTTGAATGGAATTTGAATCACGGTCAGCGCAATTTGCGGCTTTTCGAAATCGGCAAAGCGTATGAAATGCGCAACGGCGAGCCCGCGGAGGCTCTCGTTCTCACCTTAGGAGCCACCGGCCTTGCCGGGGAAAAGACGATCCATTCGCAGCCCCAGGAATTCTCTTTTGCGAATTTGAAGGGCGATTTGGATCGAATCGGCGGACTCGCCGGCGGGTTTGTGTGGAAAACAGCGGCACGACCGTGGCTTGCTGCGGGACGAGCGGCCGAGATTTTCACGTCTCAGAACCACGCCGTTGGAACCGCCGGCCAGCTATCGCGGCGCGTCGCCGATCAGTTGAAGCTGCGCCAGGATGTTTTTCTGGCCGAATTGCAGTTGGGCGATCTCCTGAATGCCTTCGAGATTGCCGTAGCAACGCGAAGATTTGAGCCGCTGCCGCGGTTTCCTGCGGTCGAGCGCGATTTTTCGCTGGTGGTCGCGGACGGCGTGAAATTCGCGGAAGTCGAACAGGCCATCCGCAAGCTTGGCATCCCCGAATTGCGGCGCGTCGAAGCTGGCGACCTTTTCCGCGGCGGACAAGTGCCGCAGGGGAAGTTCTCTTTGATGATCCGCGTTACGTTTCAGAGCGCCGAGGCCACGCTCACCGATTCCAAGATCGCCGAATTTTCCTCGCGCATTGTCGGCGCGCTCGAAAAGCAGCTTGGCGCCACCCTCCGCGCCAGCTGATCGCGTTTCGCCTCGTCCGGCGAGACGTTATTGCGCTGTGCGGCCAAATCGCTGACAATGCTGCCGCACCCAGCACATTCAGGGAGCCAACGTGAAAATCGAGATCTTCGATCAGACTTACAGCCTCAACGCCGGAGACAACGAGGAATATCTGCGCAAGATCGCAGCTTACGTCGACGAAAAGATGCGCACGGTCGCTCAAGCGACGCGAACAATCGACTCCGTAAAAGTGGCCGTGCTGGCCGCGCTCAATATTGCCGATGAACTCTTCGCTGCGCGCGAACGCCAGCAGCAGATCGAAGGGCCGTTGCGCAAACACGTTGAGAAGTGCATCACTCTCGTCGAGCAGGCCATCGAGCACTCGAATTAGAGCGTAAAAAGCTCATCCGGTCCGAGCCGCCGCTCCGCCGCCAAAGCCGCGGATTATCTGTTTCGTTCTGTACCACCTCTTTCGCGATTGCCGCCTCAAAGAAATCATTGTTAGAATGGCTGATCGGCGTGGGTTGATGATCCGAAAAGTCCTCCATCGAGCACTGGCGATCGCGCTGATCTTAACGTTCGGCGCACTTGCGACTCATTCTGCCAGCCACTGGCATGCGGACACACGTGAGGATGTCCAGTGCCAGGCCTGCCACGTGGGGCACACTGCGATTCCGCAACCGATTATTCATGCGGAGGCGCAAACCCCAATTCCGGTCGAAAGGTTCGTGCCGGGCGAGACGCGAACACCCGACATCGATGCAGCCCGGACTCTAAGCATTCCCCGAGCCCCTCCTGGCTAACCGTAAACCCCAATACTAATTTCTCTCTGATGGTTGCCCGGCGCTTGAACGCGCTCGGCGTCTCCGATGCTCACAACAATCCACGCGGGCATGAATCCTGCGGCGCATTCATATTCGGGAGAGAACTGATGAGAACGACGAAAGCGCTGTTCGCATTTCTACTTTTTGTGACTTTGCTGTGGCTGACCGCTCCAGCCTCCTCTGCACAAAACGCCGGGAACTCGGGCACAATTCAGGGCACGGTCGCAGACCCATCCGGCGCCGTAATTCCCGGCGCAACGGTCACCATCCACAATCCGGTCAGTGAATTCCAGCGCACCATGACAACGGACGCGACGGGGAACTTCGCGTTTACCAATGTGCCTTTCAATCCCTATCACATGACGGTGACCGCGACCGGCTTTCAAAGTTTCGTGCAAGACGTGGACGTTCGATCGTCGGTTCCCGTGACCTTGAAAGTCGCATTGCAACTGAAGGGAGCCAATACGACGGTCACAGTGGAAGCAGCCGGAGACTTGCTCGAAACCGATTCCACGGCGCATACGGATGTTGATCGGAATCTGATTCAGGACCTGCCTCTTGAGAGCGCTTCTTCTTCGGTTAGTTCATTGGTCACGCTCGCATCGCCCGGTGTCTCTTCCGATTCCAATGGCCTATTCCACGGCCTTGGCGACCACGCAGAGAATTCGTTTTCCGTGGATGGGCAGCCGATCACCGATCAGCAGAGCAAGGTTTTTTCAAATCAAATTCCGGTCGACGCGGTTCAGTCTCTTGAAGTAATCGATGGCGCGCCGCCTGCTGAATACGGCGACAAGACGAGTCTTGTCATCGATGTCACAACGCGATCAGGACAAGGCATGACGACGCCGCATGGCGCCGTTACCGCCGATTACGGCACGTTCGGCTCTTCCACGCTCGATTTCAATCTCGGGTACGGCGGCCAGAACTGGGGAAACTTTATCTCCGCAAGCGGCCTGAACAGCGGACGCTTTCTTGATCCTCCGGAATTTCAGGTCATCCATGACAAAGGTAACGAAGAAAATGTCTTCGATCGCCTCGACTTTCAGGTCACCAAGGCCGATTCGATACATCTCAATCTGGGATTCTCTCGCTCGTGGTTTCAGACGCCGGATACTTTTGACAACCTGAACGAGGGCGTAACCGTTGGCGATCTGCTGGGCACGGCCAACAGCACGC
>JASHRM010000132.1 GCA_030037315.1 Candidatus Acidiferrales bacterium | reverse complement strand
GGAAGTATCGAACCGCAGTACAGTACTTTGCTGCTAATGTGAAAATAAGTGCAATCGATTGAAGCGGGATCTGCCGTCGGCAGCGCGAACGCTGACTGGCTTGAAGATTTACGATCGCCAGTTTCTTGAAGATGCATAACGCCGGCTGGCTCGTTGATCGACCGAGATTTGCCCATGACGAAGCCAAATTGTATTTTCAAGTGCGGCCCGATCCACTTGCGCACCAGACAATGCTTTCAGAATCATGCGGCGGGCGATGCTTGAGCGATGCGGGACAGGTACGTTAGCATCACGCGATGGCAGTGCCAGCCCGCCGATTACGTTTCAGTCCGGTGTTTTTGGTTGCGCTCGCGGCTTTTCTAGCGGCCTTCCTAGTGCAATCTGGCGAGTTGGGCTCGAGCGACACCACGCATCGCCTGCAGAATACGCATTCGTGGTGGACGTCCTCTCCTGAAGTTGATCCACAGGATTATCCAGAATTTGGCATTCACGGAGTTGGCGGCAGGCTGCACGGCTGGTACGGTATCGGCCAGTCGCTTCTGATGTTGCCGGCCGATATCGTCGGGACAGAGATCGAGCGGCTACCGATGTTTCACGGGTACGACGTTGATCCAACGGTGCGGGACATCGCGGTGAGCTACAGCACGAATATTCTAGTGTGCGTGCTGACGCTGCTCGTTTGTTATCGGCTGCTGCGGAATTTCGGTTTCAGTGTGAATCAGAGGATCGCGGGCTGCTTTGCGCTGCTTTTCTGCACCACCTTTCTCGAATACACGCAGAGCCTGATGGAAAATAATTACATTCTGTTGCTTACGCTGACGGGAATCACATTTCAATATGAGTGGGTGACAACCGGCGAGAGCTTTGCGCTTTGGATCGGATCACTCGCGCTGGGGTTGAATCTGCTGACACGACTGACGACTGGAATGGATCTACTGGTGGTGGGCTCGTTTCTGTTGCTGGTCCTATGGTTCACGCAAGCCAGCGCCGGAACGTGGTGCTCGCGTGTTGTTGCTTACGCGAAAGTTGCCATTCCGATCTACTGCGGATTTTTTCTGATCGACCGGCTGTATCACCACCATCGCTTCGGCTCATTTTTCAACACGTACATCGACGTATTCGCACGCGAACAGAGACTGCTGAACCCGGCGCTGCCGGCGGCTTATCCCTTTGAGACGCCATTTCACGTGGGGTTCTGGGGGGCGCTGATTAGCCCTGAGAAGTCGATTTTTCTTTTCGATCCGCTGCTGATTTTGACTTTGATCCTCACGGTAGCGCTTTGGCGGCGACTACAATTGCAACTCCGCGCGTTTCTGATCACCGCATTTGCGCTGGTGCTCGGCTATCTCTGCTTTTACGCGAAATATACGGATTGGAGCGGCGATTTCGCGTGGGGAGACCGATATGTTTCGACCCCCGTGCAGATGGCGGCATTCATTTCGGTGCCGCTGTTGCTGCGATACCGAGCGGAACTGAGCCGCGTGATTTTCTGGGTTGGCATGGCGCTGGTGGCAGCAAGCGCAGTTGTGCAAATCGCGTCGGTAACGTTCTGGTGTCCGCTTGAGATCTATCAGCTCGATACGTTCGGTCATCCAACGTTCATCATCGGTTTGAGGCTAAGAAATATTGTGGCGTTCGCGCTCGGGAAAATGGACGCATGGGCATTGACGAACGACTCGATGAGCTACGATCCGTGGGATTACGTTCACATCACAACGTGGAATTTCCTGCCGTTTCTGCTGGCAAGAGTTGGAAAGGCAGCGAGTTGGATAGTGGACGTCGCGAAGATCATTTGGTTCGTGGCGCTTGCAGCCTTGGCTCTCTTGTTGATATGGATTCGCAAGCAAGCGGCAAAAGGAATGCTGGCCGATGGCGCGACGGTGGGAATTGCAGAACCGTGAGACAAATGTTCTTTCTTGGACGTCTAACGTAAGCACAGGTAATCGAATGGAGGCATCATGCGAACTCGACTGGCTGCGGCGTGTTCTTTGATTGCGTGTTGCATTTGGATGTCGGCGGATTTGGCCAAAGCGCAAGAAGGCCGGCCGGCGAGCCCTCCGGCAAGCGCCGAATGCAAATTTCCAGATGGAAAAACGATTCACGTGGACTACTCGAGCCCGCGTATGAGGGGGCGCAAGATTTTCGGCGACCTTGTTCCCTACGGCGAACCGTGGCGAGCGGGAGCCAACGAGGCGACGAGCTTTGTGGTGGGAGCGGACGTCCATGTGGGCGGCAAGGCCGTGCCTGCGGGAAGCTACACGCTTTTTGCGCTGCCGACTGCGACGGCGTGGACGCTGATTGTGAGCAAGGACACCGGCGAATGGGGCATTCCTTATCCGGGCGAGCAGGACGATTTCACTCGCGCGCCGATGAGAGTTTCGAAGTTGAGCTCACCCATGGAGAACTTTACGATTTCGTTCGATCAGGCGGGAAACGTCTGCACGATGAACTTGGAGTGGGAGACGACGAAGGCATCGATCGATCTCGCGGAGAGGAAATAGCGGAATTGTCGGCACATTCGTTCGATTGCTCGTGTCGGCTGGCCTTTGACAGGCCTCAACTGTTGAAGTGAACTAAACCAGATGATTAGCGTAGGCGGGATTGGGCTTTTTCGCCGTGAGAGCGAGGCTCGACGATCGCGCGAAACACCCGGCCGCGGCCGATGACATGCTCGCCTGAGCGCGCTTCAACATCGAAGACCAGGAATCTTCCTTTATATTTCACGAACCGCGCCCACGCCGTTACGGTGGCTCCCGGCGGAACAGCCTTCAGATGATCCACCTCGATCCGGGTACCGACCGAGATCGTTCCGGGCGGCAATTCCGGCAGAATTGCAGCGACTGTAGCGTGCTCCATTAACCCGATCATGGACGGTGTGGAGAAAACGGCAGGCAAGTTTGGGTTCACCGCCTGAATCGTGTGCTCGGGCTCAACGACCCGTTCGATGGTAGCTTCCAATCCGATGCGCGGGCCATGCTGCGATTTGGATGACCGTGCATCAGGTTTGCGGGGACGGCGCGCCCAGACCCGGCGCCTGCGAGATTTCGCTTTCTTCATAGGGATTCGCGGCTGTCTACGTACGCACTGCTGCCGCGAGGGCGGAAGACGCTGCGAACGAATTCCAGCATTGTGACGCCGACTTGGTCCCATAGACGGCGCTTGAGCGAACGATAATCCTGAGAACCGCTGAAGACGTCGCGAATCAGATCGCGGAACGTGGGTGAATAATTTAGCAATTGCACCATGCGGGTGGTGATCGCGCCGCCGAGAAAAGTACCGCGGAAAATTTTGCGCGCGATCATGGCGGCAAATTCCAAATCGGCAGAAAACGCCGCTTGCAATCGCTCCGGATAGGAGTGGGCATGGCCTTCGATGAGCGCCTGCGCCAGCAGGTCGCCTGAACGCAGAGCGTAATAGAGGCCTTCGCCGGTGATCGGGTCGACGCATGCGGCCGCGTCGCCGGCCATCGCCCAGTTTCGTCCTGCGATCTTACGGCCACGAATCGTGGCGGCTTGCGGAGAAGGCAGCATGTGGCTGTAGAACTTCGCGCCCGCCATCGGGATTTTCTCCTCGTCAACAAAATCATCGAGATGACGCCGCAAGGCCTGGGTGGGACTCTGTCCGAGCTTGGCGCAGATGCCGACGGAAAGATGGTCGGCACGAGGAAAAGACCAGAGATAACCTTCGAATTGCTTGAGAAATTTGACTTTCAGGATGTCTTCTTCGGTGGGCACGAAATAACCAAGAGTAACTTCGAGATCCTTCGTGCCGAGGGCCGTTGTGCCCGGCAGCAGCTGGTTGCGTGCACCGCCTGCCAGTACGACGAAGTCGGACCGATGGTCTTCGCCTCCCGCGGTTAGGCGGACCTTATCGCCGTTCGTATCGACGGTGGTGACACGAGAGCGGACGGCAGCGCAACCCGCGTTCACCGCACGGTCCAAAAGAAGGCCGTTCAGCACCTTGCGCGCGTAGATGACGATCGGGCGGCTCATCTCGAATCGCGCACGATGCCCTCCGCCGGAAATCAGCTCGGCGGTGTGGACGATTTTCTTGGGCTGTGAGCCTTCCAGCAGAAAAGGATAGGCCTCGATTGCTTTGTGCGTGAGGCCGCCGCCGCAGGGCTTTTCCCATGCGAGGCGTTCGTCAAAAATCGTGACGCGGAAGCCGTGGGTTGCCAGGCGTTCGCCGCAAAGCGCGCCGGCGGGACCGCCTCCGACGATAGCGATATCTCTCATGGGACGCTGTTCTGGTTCTTTTTGGCGCGGGTCACGCAAGAGGGAAAATGGCCGCAATAAACCAGGCGGCGAGTATAGCACTAAAAAACGAGGCCGCCGTCGGGCCGGTCCTGGCGCGTAACGCATCGGTAGCCAGCCGCTGGAGCAAAGAAAATGCCGCTAACGTAAACACCAGCATGCCGAGCAACGCCTGGCCGCTTCCCAGAAAATAATAGCCGAGCACGCATACGAGCCAGAGTTCGAGCCGCATCCCGAAGAAAATTGCCCAGCGAATCACGCAAGCCTTTCCGACACGCAGCGGACCGAGAATCACTTCTTCCGCAAGGCAAAAAACCCACGCAAAGGGCAGGAGAACGACGAAACGCCACCAGCGCGGCGCGTTCATCCACACATCGGTGATTTGCCAGTTAAGCCAAGCGCCGAAGCCAAGAACGATCGCGAATCCGAGGACGGAGGCCGCGAACATAGATGCGGCGCGCGGCGACCAATTCTGCTTCGTAGTCTGCCAATTGAACGCGAGAAGCAGGATGCCCGCGATGACGATCAACGAGGCCAGATACTCTCCTGAGTAAAGGTGAAGAAACTTCAGGGGCACGAAGGCGGCGAGCACTAAGACGGCGGCAAGCGAGCAGATTGCTCCTTCCATCAAGGCGAGCGTTGCGCCGGGGTGCGGAGGAGCCGCAGCGACATCCGTTTCACCCGAGAGCGCCGGGCCCGCGGCTTTGGCGACCGCGGAGACGCACATCGGAAAGAGCAACGCCAATCCCAGCACGCCGATCAGGCAGCCGGTCAGGCGATGCGTGCCAAGATGCGCGGCGCCGTATTTCGCCAAATCCAGATTCAGGGCCAGCGTTTCCAGAGAGGCGTGGGGAAAAAGAGCTTGCATGGCCCACATTTCGGAAATGCGAGTTGAAGAGCGATCGAAAAGCCAGCTGATGTGAAAAGCATGAGGAACGTCGCGCAATTCGAATGCTCGATCCTGGGAAAAGTCCTCAGGGGCGGTGCGGTTACCGCCTGCGGTGGCCGCGATCGCGCGGGCTTCTCGACGGATGGGAGGTGGATCATATTGTGCGCTGAAGACGAGAAGATTCGACGGCATGGGAAGCCGGAGTTCCATCGGACCCGGGGAATAGGCAATCGTCGCAGCGACTGGAATGCGATCGGCCATTCGAATTGCGATGTCGCCACCCATGGAATGCCCAATCAGGACGGTTTTTGGGGGGTCGATGGCGGCAGCTTGCGCGAGTGATTCCGTGGTGATGGCGGCGCATTCGCCGGCACGCGCAAACGTGAACTCGTCGCGGTTGTCGCCGTGTCCGGGCAAATCGAGGATGTACACCCGGAACCCGTGGCCCGCGAAATCCGACGCGAGATAGAGCATGGTGCGGCGGTTCGCCGACAAGCCGTGCAGGAAGACAGCGGCTCCGGCAGCGCTCAGGCCGTTGGGTGGGTCGATGATCGTGACTGGGGTGTGGCAGCCGTCTACGTCGACGAGGATGCTGCGCATGGGCAGCCGCGCATGCCTGATTAGCAGGATGCCAATAAGCAGAAGGACGAGGCCCGCAATTGCTGAGATTGTTTCGACGCGCTTCACCGCGCGCTCCCGGGCGAAAGACGCGCGCATGGTAGAATCAAGGCTTCGGCTGTTCCCACGGGAACGCGCCGATGGACGGAAGTTTGGGACGGGTCGTATCGCAAACTGGGCTGATTCTCTACTGGGGCGTATGGAAACGCAACGGCGAGAAATTGGTGTGTGCGAACGATCGATTTATGGTCCCGCACGCTGCTAGCCTCCTTTCTTCAGGGACAGAAGCGACGTTCCTTGCAGAACGCATCTTAGAAAAGCACTCATGATCCTTCCCCTAGTTTCGGAAATGCTTGCGGCCGTGTCGCGCCAAGCCGCGCTCGAAGCGGCGTATAGCGCGCTGCGGCGAACGACTGGCGAGGCGCGCTTATCTGGTTTGACCGATTCGGCAAAGGCGGCAATCTTGCCTTTGATCGCGGGCCAGATCGGCCATCCGGCGATTTTTCTGGTTGACTCGAATCAACGGGCCGAATCGTTTCTTGAGCCAATGCGTTGGTTCTACCGCGCGGTTACAGGCAAGCCGGCGCGGCGGGTCGTACATTTGCCGGCGCACGACGTGCTGCCGTACGAGAATCGTTCGCCACATGCGGAAATTTCCGAGGCGCGTGCGGTTGCTCTGTGGCGAATTGCAACGGGCGAAGCCGACATCTTGATCGCTCCGGTGCAAGCGGCACTTTGGCGTTTGCGCGAGAGGACCTTTTACCGCGATCTTGCGAGAAACGTTGCGCGAGATGAGAGCGTGGCTCATGAAGACCTGATCGGTTTTCTCGAAGGCGCCGGATACGAAAAGCACGTGAGCTGCGAAATGCCGGGCCAATACGCCGTGAGGGGCGGAATTATCGACGTCTACTCGCCCGAAACGCCGCAGCCGGTCCGGATTGAGCTGCTCGGTGACACGATCGAGTCGATACGGGCATTTGATCCGAACACGCAGCGGTCGACGAATCCGATGGAACGCGCTCTGTTGCTGCCGTTGACAGAAATCTTTCGCGACGTCGAGGTATTGGAGAAGCAAAGTGTGACGGCTACCTCTGGCCGAGGCGACAGCGAGGTTCCGGGCGGGTTTTATCCGGGCTGGGAATTTCGCGAGATCCCCAAAGAAGAGCGCCCGGCGGTGCTTTTCGATTTGGCTACCGAGCCGTTCCTTATTTTGGACGAACCTTCCCTGTTGGCGGCGGCGGTCAAAAAATATCGCGAGCAGCTCCACCAAGCATTCAAAGAAGCCGACAATCCGCTCGCCGAACCGGCGGACCGGTATGTGGTGAGCGAAGACGAATGGGTTCTGGCGCTCGAGCTTTTTCCGCGGCTTTCGGTCGAGCATCTGGGTCTTACCGAGGAGGGCCCCGTCCCCACGATCCGAACGCAACCGACGGCGCGCTATCACGGCAACGTGTCGGCGTTCATGAACGAAGTACGCGGAAGGCTTTCCGCTGGAGAACGAGTGATGATCTCCGCGGCGAGCACCGGGGAGCTTGAGAGATTCGCGGACATTTCCCACGAATACGAACTGCCGTACACGCTCGGAGAACTCGAGGAGGACGTGACCGTGACGCGGCTCGCGCAGGAATCGACCACGACGAATGCGCCGGCCATCGTTCTTGTCAAAGCTCCGCTGGACGAAGGCGTTGTTTTCAACGGCGCGAAACTTTCGATTTACGGCAACGCCGATCTTTTTGAGACGCTTCCTGCGCAGCGTCCGCGCTCGCGTCCAAAGACGGCGAGCTTCTTCAGCGACTTTTCCGACTTGAAGCCGGGCGATTACGTGGTGCACGTGGACCACGGGATTGGGCAGTTCGACGGTTTACGGCAGGTGGTTGTGGAAGGCGCGACCGGCGAATTCATGCTCCTGCACTACGCAGGCGACGCCAAGCTCTATGTGCCGCTGGCGCGCATCGATCTGGTGCAGAAATACCAATCGCTCGGAGGCATCGAGCCGACGCTCGACCGGCTTGGCGCGACCGTTTGGGAAACGCGCAAATCGCGGGTGCGAAAATCGGTCAACGACATGGCGGAACAACTGCTCGCGCTTTACGCCGAACGCAAAACGTCCAAAGGCCACACGTTTCCGAAAGATACGACCTGGCAGGGCGAATTCGAGGACGCTTTCGAATTTCAGGAAACTCCGGACCAGCAGCGCGCCATCGAAGATGTGAAACGCGACATGGAATCGCCGCTGCCGATGGACCGGTTGCTATGCGGCGACGTCGGATACGGCAAGACGGAAGTTGCGATGCGCGCGGCCTTCAAGGCGCTGGCCGATTCGAAGCAGGTGGCAGTGCTGGCGCCGACGACGGTTCTCGCGTTTCAACACTTGGAGACGTTTCGCAGGCGGTTCGCGGCGTTTCCGATGCGAATCGAACTGTTGAGCCGTTTTCGCAACGCTAAAGAGCAGAAGCAGATCCTGGAAGATCTGGAAGCCGGAAAAGTGGACGTGATTATCGGGACGCACCGGCTGCTTTCGAAGGACGTGAAGTTCCAGGATCTTGGCTTGCTGGTAGTCGACGAAGAGCAGCGCTTTGGAGTGGCGCACAAAGAGCGGATCAAGGAGATGCGCAAAAGCGTGGACGTGCTGACGATGTCAGCGACGCCCATTCCGCGAACGCTGCACATGTCTCTTGTCGGCTTGCGGGACATGAGCGTGATCGAAACGCCTCCCAAGGACCGGCTGGCGATTCAGACGACAGTAGCGCCATTCAACGAAACGTTGGTGCAGCGCGTGATTCAAGAAGAGCTCGACCGAGGCGGACAAGTATTTTTTGTGCATAACCGCGTGGAGTCAATCGCGTCGCTCGCGTCGATGGTGCAGCGGCTGGTACCGAAGGCGAAGGTTGTTGTGGGGCATGGCCAGATGCGCGAGACAGAACTTGAAAAGGTGATGCTGAAATTCGTGAGGAATGAGGCCGATGTGCTGGTCTCCACAACAATCGTCGAGAATGGCCTGGATATTCCGCGCGCGAACACGATTCTCATCAATCGCGCGGATAGGATGGGTCTTTCAGAGCTATATCAACTGCGCGGGCGAGTGGGACGGTCGAACCAGCGCGCGTACGCGTATTTGCTGGTGCCAAACGAAGGGACGCTGACGCCGATCGCAAGGCAGCGGCTCGCCGCGCTGAAGGAGTTCAGCGATCTCGGAGCGGGTTTCCGGATCGCGGCGCTCGACCTGGAATTGCGCGGGGCCGGAAACTTGCTGGGGCGCGAGCAGCATGGACACATCGAGGCTGTTGGATTCGATCTGTATTGCCAGATGATGGAGCGCGCTGTCGCGGAGCGCAAAGGCGAAGAAGTGACGCCGGAGCGGCATGCGACGATCAACCTGGGGCAGGAAGTGAGAATCCCTGCCGAATACATCGACAGCGAGAATCTGCGTTTGCGCATCTACAAACGGATAGCCGGCGTCAGTTCCGCTGGGGAGCGCGAAGAAGTCCGGCGCGAATTGGAAGACCGTTTCGGTCCGCCGCCCCCGGCCGTGAGCAATTTGCTCGATTACGCTGTTCTAAAAGCCCTGGCAGAAAAGCTGCTGGTGTCAAACGTTGACCGGCGCGGCGATCAAATCGGCATCAAGTTTTACGAAGAGACGAAGCTAGGTCCGGAACGGCTGGTGAAGTTGATTCACAAAAGACGCGATCTGAAACTCGATCCGACGGGCGTGCTGTGGGTTTCCTGGAGGAACGGAAAAAGCGGACCGATGGAAGCAGTTAGAAACGTGTTGCTACAACTACAATCGTAGGCATAGAATTTTAGCGAGCACAAAAATGAAACCCCGAACTTTCATTGTTGCGGTGTTGTTTGTTCCGGCGATTTTTCTCGAAATCCCTGCGACCGCGGGCGCGCAGACTAAACCAACCGTCGTCGAGGAAATCATTGCGCGCGTGAATAATCAAATCATTACGCTCTCGGATTATCAGAAGGCGTCGCAAAGCTTGACCCAGGAAGTGCAGCAGGATTGCCAAAACTGCACGCAGACTCAACTGCAAGCTCAGATGAAAGACCACCAGAAAAATCTGCTGCGTGACATGATCGATCAGCAACTCTTGATCGAGCGCGCGAAAGACATGGACATCAACGTCGAGGCGGACGTGGTGAAGCGGCTCGACGAGGTACGCAAACAGAACAATTTGGGGACGCTCGACGACCTGGAAAAGGCCGTGGAGTCGTCCGGACTCAACTGGGACGACTACAAGACACAGATCCGGAACGGGATTTTGCAGCAGGAAGTGATTCGCCGCGAAGTAGGCGGGCGAATGGACATCGGGAACGATGAAGTGAAAGCGTACTACGATGCGCACAAGCAAGATTTCAACCGGCCGGAGCAGGTGGAGTTGGCCGAAATTTTTCTTGGCACCGAGGGAAAGAGTCCGGAGGAAATATCCGAAATCCGCACCAAAGCGGACGATCTGCATAATCGCCTTGTCAAAGGCGAGGATTTCGCTCAACTGGCAAAGCGGTATTCCGAAGGGCCAACGGCGCAGGACGAGGGGAACTTGGGCGTTTACGAGCGCGGCCAACTTGCGAAGGAATTGGAAGACACCGTGTTCAAAATGGACAAGGGGCAATTCACGGATGTCATCCAGACCAAGACGGGATTCGAAATTCTGAAAGTGCTCGATCATTTTCAGGCGGGGCAACAGCCGCTCGACAAAGTGGAAGGCGAAATCACAAACATTCTCTACAAGCAGAAGATGGAACCGGCAATGCGCGACTACCTCGCCCAGCTGCGCGAGGAAAGTTACGTGACGGTGAAACCCGGTTATGTCGATACGGCCGCCGTGGCTGGCGGCACCGTGATTCAGGAAGTGGCACCGACGCCTGATACTCCGGATAAGAAGAAAGAGAAGAAGAAGGCGCCTGTGCCGAAAATTAACGGCTGATGAAGTCTCATTTTGTAATCGATCTGGTGGAAGGGCAGGTCGTCACCTCGCCCTTCCTGGTTCGCGAAAAGCAGGTCCGCACTTCGGTACGCAACGGGAAATCCTGGCTCGAGCTTAGCCTCGCCGATCGCACCGGAATTATTCCGGCGAAGATGTGGGAGAACTACGTGGAGCTTGCCGCCACGTTCGAATGCGACGACGTGGTGAATATCCGCGGACGCGTGAAGCTCTACAACGGCCAAAAAGAGCTGGCCGTGGAGCAGATTATCCCCTGCGCGGAACGCGAATACGATCTGATCGATTTTCTTCCGCACACTAAGCACGACGTTGAGCGCCTTTTCGAAAGCCTTCGGCACGCCGTAGGTGAGGTAAAGAATCCGTGGCTACAGAAATTGCTCGTAAGCGTGATCGAAGATCCTGCCGTCGCTGTTCGATTGAAACGCGCGCCCGCGGCGATGATGATGCATCACGCGTACATCGGCGGATTGCTTGAGCACATTGTCAGCCTGATTGGCCTGGCGAAGGCCGTCTCGAATCACTACGCGGAACTCGATGCGGACTTGCTGCTGACCGGCGTGGCGCTGCACGATATCGGCAAAATTCACGAGCTGCGATATACGCGCCGCATCGATTACTCGGACCACGGGCGCCTGTTGGGCCACATCACGATCGGCGTTTCGATGGTGCGCGATAAAATTAAGGCCATCGACGGTTTTCCGGCTCCGCTCGCCGTGCTGGTGGAACACATGATTCTGAGCCATCATGGTTCGCTCGAATTTGGCTCGCCAACATTGCCGCAAGTGCCAGAAGCCATCGCGCTGAATTTTATCGACGATATCGATTCGAAGATGGCGAGCATGCGCGCCACGTACGCGGGCGGGTGCGCGGATGAAGCGCCCGGCGCCTGGACGGAGCGAAATCCGGCGCTACGGCGAACGCTATTGCGCGCGAGTGTTTTCTTGGGGGATGGGAAGAAGAGTGATGACTGAAGTCGCCGACAAAGTTTCGCCGCGGCATTCGTTGCTGGACCTTGCCCCGCTGGAGCTCGATTGCATGAACACGCTCTGGCCCATGGGAGAAGGCACGGTGCGCGAAATTCGCGATCGCCTGGCACAGCGCCGCGCACGCGCCTATACGACGATCATGACGATCATGGACCGGCTGGCTCGCAAGCGAATCGTGGACCGACGTAAATCGGGCCGCGCGTACATCTACACGCCGCGGCTTAGCGCCAGTGAAGCACGCGCACACGCGCTTGAACAAGTTTTGGAGAATTTCTTCGGCGGATCGAAGGAAGCGCTGATCGCGCAGCTCCAGGCAGCGGCTGGCATTCTATCCGCGCCTCATGATTCTTCCGCGGAACTCGTGAACACCGGACTCGACAACACCGCTGCCTAGGGCGATCCTTTCCTATGTTTCCCGAGCAACTCAAAATTCGCGATCTGCCGATCCGGCCTGCGACGATCCTCGCTCCCATGGCCGGAGTGACGGACACTGTATTTCGCCGGGTGATTCGGTCGCTCGGTGGCTGCGGCCTGATCATGACGGAGTTTACCAGCGCCGAAGGGCTGACTCGGAAAGCCGCGCGCACTTTGAAGTACCTCTACTTTGAGGAAGACGAGCGTCCGATTGCCGCGCAGATTTTTGGGTCCGATCTGAAGGTGATGGCGGACGCCGCCGCGCTGACTGAAGAGCTTGGCTTCGATCATCTGGATATCAATCTTGGGTGTCCGGTCAAGAAAGTCGTGAAATGCGGAGGCTCGGGGCTTCTGCGCGACTTGCCCCATCTGGAAAAACTTTTCAAGGCGGTGCGCACCGCCGTTCGCATTCCCCTGACGATCAAGATTCGCTCCGGATGGGATGAAACCAATATCGTGGCCGTGGAGGTGGCGCGCATGGCCGAACAGATCGGCATCGAAGCGATTGCCGTTCACCCTCGGACCCGCATGCAGGGTTACGCGGGGTGGGCGGACTGGAAAATCATTCACGCGGTAAAAGAAGCGGTTCGCATTCCCGTAATCGGAAACGGCGATATTCGCAAGCCGGAGGATGCGGTGAGGATGATCGAGGAAACCGGGTGCGACGCCGTGATGATCGGGCGCGCCGCTTCATCCAATCCGTGGATTTTTCGCCAGATTGCCGATTACCTGGCGACGGGCCGGTATGACGAGCCTACCGAAAGCGATCGCTACCACCTGCTTTCAAGCTATTTTCGCAATTTGATCGAGGCTGAGATGCCCGATGCCATCGGGAAAATGAAGCAGTTCGCCACGTATTTTTCGCACGGAGTTCGCAACGGCAGCGATTTGCGCTACTCAGTCCATCACTCCCAGACTGCGAGCGAAGTTCTCGACTGCGTGGATGCGTTCTTCGCGAATACGCGCGAGGCACTCACGCAGTCGATTTCATAGCTACTCGGGTTGAGCGGTGCCGTGAGCGACGGCGTCATCGAGCAACGTGCGCATCTGCTGCGCGGCTTCGCGAGAGGCTTCCGCTTGCTGGCGTCCCAATTCTCCCTGTTGGTGGCCGAGTTCCCCCTGCTTGCGTCCTAGTTCCCCCTGCTGGCGGCCGATGTCTCCCTGCATGTGGCCGGCGTCCCATTGCGTTTCACCGATTTGGTGTTGCAAGTCGCCGATGGCGCGCTGCAATTCGCCAATTTCCTGAGGCGTACCGCCGTTGGAAGCGAGCTGCTTTACCTGCTCCTGAATTTTTTGTATTTGCGCGGAAAGGTCGGGGACTTTCACGCGCACTTCCTGCATTTTCTTGCTCAATTCTTCCTGTTGCTTGCCCAGCTCTTCCTGCTGCTTGCCGAGGTCTGCTTGCTGTTTTCCGAGCTGGTCGATAGGCTCCCAAAGTTTCTCGGCGCGCTGGACTGTACCCGGATCGCGAATGATGTACGACTTCTCGTCGCGCTCGAACCAGATGAAATGGCCCTGGATTTTGCTGCGCAGGGCGCTAGCGTGCTCTACGTCCTCCGATGAGCCGGAGACAATGAAGTTATCTTCTGAATCTCCGCGCACGATCACGAAACGCGACCCTCCAAATTCGTAGCCATACACGTAGCCGCTGTGGAGAGCACGGCTCACCATTGCTCGCAATTCGGCGGCATTTGGCACGTTGGGAACAACGAGGGTAAACGACCGCAGGCTTGAAATTTCAGGAATCGGCGGAACGACGACCACCGGCCCTGGTTCCTGTGGCGCGGGAGCGGGCGCAGGTGCGGTAATGCTGTGCTGGGGCGCAAGCGGCGGCGGGGGTGTGACAGCGATGTCCGGCGGAGCTGGAGTTTCGGGTGCAGCTGGCTGTCCGGGGTCTTGCGGCGTGTACACCGACGGATGCAAAGATGCCGTCAACGCTACGGCAGGAAGGGCAACGACAGCAAATGCGACGACGAACGATTTCTTGATTTTGCTCGACATCATAGGCCTCCGCGCCAGGATTCGTTCGATTCTTTGTCCTGCTTGCCCCGGTTTCGCCATGGAAACGCCCTGCCACCAGACCCGCTGCGGTCCGGCTTCGAGTTGCTTGAAGAAATTCAGAAGAGCCGCGGCATAGCGGGAGCGATCAGCGCCGCCTGCGAGGGCGGCTTCGTCGCTCGCTTGCTCGGAAAGGTCCGCGAGATGCTTTGCCAGATACCAGGAAAGCGGACTGAACCAGAAAACCGCGCGATGAATCAGGCACAGGCGTTGCACGAGCGCATCCTTGCGTTGCACGTGCGAGGCTTCGTGCGCCAGCACGGCGGAGACTTCCTCGTCTGTCCAGTCGCGCCAATCGGCGGGAAGCACGATCACGGGCTTTCGCACGCCGAGCATCAATGGCACTGCGATCAAGTCCGATTCCGCGACTCGCGGCGGCTGAATCAGGTTGAGAGCTCGAGAAACGGCGGCGATGCTGTTTGCCATGCGCGCTCCTGTGAGGGGAGCTGAAGTGCGCTCAAGGCGCCGTGAAAAATGGACGCCGACGAGCAGACGAACCATCAGCGCACACGTGACGGCCGCCCAAAGAAGGGCCGTCAGAATCAGAAGGTTGAAGGAGAAGCGCCGCCGCGACGAACTGCGCTCTCGGGAGGCTGAATCATGGTTTTCGGCCGCAGACGGCGGAGCGACTTGTGTGGACTGTTCCGAGACGCCCGGACGATCCGACGAGATGATCGGGCTGACGCTCATCCGAGTACGTGCGATCGACTGCGACGATGCGCTTAGGATCGCCGAGTTGCTCCTGGGAATCGGAATCGGCACGAGCAAGTTCACAGAAGGGCAGATCCACGTCAGTAGCGGCATCGCCAGGGCGACGATCAGCACGTAGCGCCAAATCAGCAGTCGTGCTGCAACGGTTTTCACTCGAAATGCCGTGGCGACCAGCGCCATCACGGCTGCAACAATGAGCGACCGCACCGCTGCGTTCGCCAGGATCGCCAGAATTTCTGTCGAGAATCGATTCCATTCAGACGCCATTGGAAGGGTCTCCTTCCTGTCCTCTGCGGGAGGGGCTTTTCGACGCTTTCCCAGAATCTTCGTTGGTCGACTCTTCGGCAATTTTCTTTGCGAGCCGCTCGAGTTGAGTGCGATCAATGACCTCGCCATTGACCATGCCGAGCACCAATTCCTCGGCCGATCCGCCACAGAAGCGGTCGATGATGTTCTTGACGGCACGCACCGCGACGTTCTGCCGCCCTTCGGCAGCGCGATAGATGTAGGTGCGGCCTTGAACCTCATGTGTGACGAAGCCCTTTTTCTCGAGACGATGCAGGATGGTTCGAACCGTCGATTCCTTTAGAGGACGGGCGGGGCCGAGCGCTTCTCTGCACGATTCGGCCGAGCAAGGGCCATGCGTCCAAACGTGATCCATCACAAGCTGTTCGACTTCGCCGAGGCCCTTTGGGCGTTTTGGGTTCAGGCTATTCATTGTAGCGCTACAATATGTAGCTGATGGCGGCGGCCGTGTCAAGGGAGAAATTTTGGCGTCGATCTCTTTGCGTTGCCGACGGCTAAGATTCGCGGGTGATGAGGAGCTGTTTGTAGGCTTCGCGGCGCGTTAGCCCGCGCTCCCGCGCGGCTTGCTTCAGGGCAGCTTTGCGGTCGATTCCACGCGATTTCATCAATTCCTCGACATGACGCGCGAGCGGCACTTCGTTCGCAGGCGCTTCGGAGGAGGGTTGAGGGATATGACCATCCGATGTGCCGACGAGCAGAGTGATTTCACCGCGGACCGGCTTTTTTCGTGCGGACTCCACCAGATCTTTCAAATGGCCGTGCGAAAATTCTTCGTAGGCTTTCGTCACTTCGCGAGCGATGACGGCGGGACGATCGCCGAGAATTTCGAGGGCGTCTTCGAGGGTGTCGAGCAAACGATGCGGCGCTTCGTAGAGCGCAAGTGTGCGCGTCTCTGAGCTCAAGATGCGTAGCGCTTTGCGTCTTTCGGTTTGCCGCGCGGGAAGGAAGCCCGCAAACACAAACTCCTCGGTGGGCATTCCCGAAGCTGCGAGCGCGGCGACGAACGCGGAAGCGCCCGGCACCGGGACGATCCGGATCCCATGCCGAAGGCAGAGGCTCACGAGACGATGACCGGGATCGGAGATCGCGGGAGTTCCGGCGTCGGTGACGAGAGCAACTTGAGCGCCTTGCTCAAGCTCAATCACAATCTCGGGGGCACGGGTTATTTCATTGTGTTCGTGATAGCTGACAAGCCGCTTGGAGATATCGAAATGAGAAAGCAGCTTGAGGGTTCTCCGGGTATCTTCGCAGGCGATTAAGTCGGCTTCTTTCAGCACACGCAGAGCACGCAGAGTAATGTCTTCGAGATTGCCAATCGGCGTCGCGACCACATAGAGGCAGCCGACAGCTGCATCCGCGGCAGGCTTCGTTTTGTTGCCATGTTTCTTCTTGGGCATCGGGCGGTTCTATCCGAGATGCGAATAACGAGGGTAAAGGCGGCAGCGGCCTTTTGGCAAGGAGGGCGAATGGTTTTTTAGTTCGGAGATTGTAGCGGCACTTCGGCGACGGCCTCGCCGTCTTTGCGCGGATCAGAAGCACCGTAATTTACGCCGGTAGAGACATCGCGCAATACGGCTTGGCCGCCGCCCACATTGGCGGTGAAGGGCCCTCGGAGGCCAATCTCGTGGCCCTTGGCGGTGAGCGCGTCAAGCGTAGCCACCGGAAAGCGATTTTCCAGGACCACGTCGCAACCGGCGAAAGTGAGTTTGGTAAACCTGGGTGCTTCCATGGCGGCCTGAATATTCATTCCGTAGTCGGCGAGATCGGAAATGAATTGGGCGTGGGCCTGAGACTGGTTCCATCCGCCCATAATTCCGAATGCGAGGCGAATATTTCCCTTTTGTGCAAACCCGGGAATGATGGTGTGGAGCGGACGCTTATGGCCGGCCAGTGCGTTGGGCGATGAAGGATCGAGACTGAAAAGTCCGCCGCGATTCTGAAAGACGAAGCCGCCGCCGTCCGCCACGATTCCTGATCCGAAGCTGGCGAAATTGCTTTGGATGAGAGAGACCATGTTGCCTTCGCGATCGACAACCGTGAGGTAGGTTGTGTCTCCGCCAGAAGGCAAATCGCCGGCAGTTGCATTGCAATTCGCGTGATATGGATCGATTTGTCGTGCGCGCTGTGCGGCCCACTGCTTGGAGAGCAATGTGGCAACAGGCAGAGATTTGCCACGCGGATCGCCAATATATTTCACAAGATCGGAGTAGGCCAGCTTCTTCGATTCGATCATTACGTGCAACGCGTTGGGAGACTGGAATCCGTAGCCATCCTGGCCGAGCGGAAATGTTTCCATAATGTTGAGCATTTCGAGCGCGGCGAGGCCTTGGCCATTCGGCGGCATTTCGTAGACGGTCCAACCGCGATACGTCGTCGAAATCGGCTCAGTCCATTCGGCGGAATAATCGGCGAGGTCTCCGGCTCTCATCGAGCCGCCGTACTTCTTCATCGCGTCAAGAATCTTAGCGGCGATGGCGCCTTTGTAGAAAGCATCGCGGCCATCGCGGGCGATTTGTTGCAGGGACCACGCTAAATCGGAATTGCGAAATATTTCGCCGACTGCTGGCGCATGGCCGTTCGGTAGATAGAGTTTCCTGGCCTCATCGCCTTGTAGAAATCGCGGAGCGTCTTCTGTCCAGAAGATGTCCGTCCATTCCGCAACGGGGAATCCACTCTGCGCCGTGAGGATTGCGGGCGCCAGATCGTCGGCTAGTTTCTTTCGACCGAATCTGGTCGATAGCTTTTGCCAACCATCCACGGCACCCGGAACTGTAATCGAGTTCACACCCTTGCTCGGCATTTCGCGCTCGCCGAGGTTACGCAGATAGTCGATGGTCAAGGCTTTGGGCGCCCAGCCGCTGGCATTCAGTCCGTACAGCTTGTTTGATTTCGCGTCGTAAACGATTGCGAAGAGGTCCCCGCCGATGCCGTTCATCATTGGCTCGACGACACCCATGACTGCATTCGTGGCAATCGCGGCGTCGACGGCGTTGCCGCCGCTCTCGAGGATGCGCACTCCAGCTTCCGCAGCGAGCGGAGACTCTGCGGCCACGATTCCATTTCGGGAAATCACCATGGAGCGCGTTTGGCTGCGATCCTGGGCGCGTGAGGATGCGGCCAGCGTAACGGCCGTCAGCAATATCAGAGCTGCACAACAGGTTCTCATGGGTCTCCGCCACGGATAAATTACAGCAGTTGACGGCCTGATGCAAAATTGACAGCCGTGTGCGCGTCAGATAACCTGAATCAACCCGAATTCAAATCTGAAGGAGTAATGAATGGCTCAGGGTAACCCTGTAAAGCACAAGAAGAAGACGAAATCGGTACTGAAGAATATCCGCCACGCGGAGCGGCGAGCCGCCATCAATCGGATGAATCGCACACGCGTGCGGACGGCAATCCGGCGAATGCGCACAGCGCTTGGTTCATCTAACAGCGGCGAAGCGGAAAAATTAATACCCGCGACATTTTCCGAGCTCGACAAGGCGATTCGCAAGCGGACGCTTTCCGAAAATACGGTGAACCGGTACAAGTCGCGGCTTAGTCTGGCTTTGAATGCACTGAAGGCAAAAAAGTAGCCTGCGGTTCGGCCAGTATTTCGCTTGAAAGGCGCCCGGTAACATCGGAGCGCCTTTTTTACTTTGCGGGAATTACGTGGAACGTGCTGCGGCGGACACCGCAGGCGACGCAAGGCGCGCGATCAGAAAATCCATCATTGCAGCTGGATCCGGATTGGACGACTTCGATTCGCTATCGGCCTCCGCCAGAGCAGCCAAGCCATCGAGCAGATCAGCTTTCGGAATTCGATGGGCCTGGCGGATCGCCGTTTCTGCCGCGGTGGGATTCATACCCAGTGTCCGCGCCGCTTGATAGCCGCTCGTGCGCGGCGGCAGGTCGCGAGCTTCGATGAGTTTGCGATACGTCCACGCCAGAGCTCCCACGAGCTGAGGGATCGGTTCTCCCTGGCGAAGCAAATTATCCACAAAACTGAGCGCCTCGTTGCGTTTGCGGCTGACCAAAAGGTCCGCGAGCTGCCAAACGGTGTTTTTTCGTGCGGCGACGACGAGATTTTCGACGTCGCCCATCGTAATGCGATTGCGGCCGTGGACATAAGTGGCCAGCTTCTCCAGTTCCATACGGATCCGCGCGGGCTGCCCATTCATAATGTCGGCAAGAAGCGCGGCGGCATCGCGATCAAGCGCTGCGCGCAAATCTTTTGCCATTTGCATCGCTAGCGACGCAGCGGATTCCGAGCCGATTGTCAGCTCGACACAAACCGCTTTGTCATAAAGAAGCTTCGAGAAACGCTGCCGGCCATCGAGCGAAGGCGCTTCAAGGACCAAGGTGGTTAGAGGGGAGGGCTCCGCGAAATATTTCTCAAGAGCGGCGATCACCTGCTCGCGCGCTTTTTCCCCGAGCCGTTCAACGGTCCCGGCATCATCCACCAGGACCACCTGCCGGGGCGCGAACATCGGCAGCATTTGCGCGCGCGCCAATATTTCGTCCCACCCAGATTCGCGGGCGGACATGCGCAGCACGGCCCAATCGCGTGCTTCCGCGGGCACGGCCGCTGCTTCGATGATTTTCGCACGGCATAAATCGCGCAGGTAATGATCGTCACCCAGCAAGACGATCGCTGGGATCGGTTCGCCCCTGCCCAGACGTTCGAGGAGCTTATCGGGCGAGTTCTCTGGCATTAGAAATTCTCCAACACGTCGGACACGAAGCGCGTCGCAAAGTCACGGGACATTCGGCCGAGCGCGGGGTCTTCCTCATCGAAGAAGCTCTTCACGTCCGACGAAATCTGATATTGGCTGCGAAAGACCATGTCGTGGTTCTGATAGATGGTCTTTTGAGTATGATTGTCGAGCAGTGCCACGCGGGCGTGAATCGTTACGATCATTGCCGTCACTTCGCCGGTGGTAGCTTCAAACAATAGAGGGTTCG
>JASHRM010000131.1 GCA_030037315.1 Candidatus Acidiferrales bacterium | reverse complement strand
GGTGAGCCCCCACGGAAAGCTGGATCGTCGACGGAGTTTGGCCCACAAATTTACCGTCGATATACATGTCGGCATTCGAAGGTTCCGAAGAGATTGCGATAGTGCCGATTTCTATCTTCCGTTGCGGTGTGTCGGAAGCACCTTGCGAGGTTGCGACTGGTTTCAATGCACCTTCGTGCTCCGAGATCCCGACGGTGCCTGCTGCGTAAGAAACGGGTTCGAGCCGGACGGTGAATCGCTGCGACTTCAGCAAAAAATAATTTCCGTGGTGCCTGCCATTCACGGAAACCCGTTCGAAGGGTCCCTCAGTTAACGTGACTTGCTGCGACACGTAACCGTCTTTAAAGATTCGCGCAATCATCGAGCGATCGAGGCGGGTACTGAAAACGGTGTGGGTTTTGTGAAAGTAGCCGCCAGGATAATCCGTTCTGTACGGCGTCGTCCCGGTCAATGAGCCCCGGATCTCGATTGTTGCGCCCGAAGGGACGCTGGTGATCGAACTACGCATCAAAGGCCGGCATCGATCGGCCAGAAATTCCTTAAGTCTTTTGGATGCGTGGAGTTACTCCGGCAGCATCCTGCCACGAAGTCTCATCTAAATGAGTGGAGTCATTGAATGCGTAGTTGTTTCAAAATTCCGGGGCGCTCCGCTAAGTCGGCCAGGAGGAAAGCTCACGTGGCGGCAGCGTTCCCGTCTTTCTACGGGAGAAAAAACATGCGTTTCTACACGAAGTATTGTCTTGGTTTAGCGGCGGTTGCGTTGCTTACCTTACCCGCTTGGGCATCCACAAATCACCGCGACTCGATGTCGTTCGACCTTTCTCAACAGTTGACCGTAGGACAAACTCAGCTGATGCCCGGCCACTACAGAGTGGAGGCAACTGAATCCCAACCCACGTTCGAGGTACTTCAGAACGGCAAAGTAGTGGCGACGGTGCCGTGCAAATGGGTCCGGCTGAACAACAAGCCATCAGACTCGGAGTTTCAGTCCAGCAATAACCGTATGACGGAACTGAAATTCGCAGGCCGCACGGAAGCTCTGCAGATTGGCTCGTAACTGTTAAGGACAAAATTCGGAGTGGGATAGAGAAAAGGACGGGTCGCAAGCCCGTCCTTTTGTTTTCGCTTTTACTTCAGATAGGTTGCGAGCCAGCCAAGATACGTGGAGTACCAGATCTCGCTGTTTTGCGGTTTTAGGATCCAGTGGCCTTCGTCAGGGAAAATCATCAGCTTTGAAGGCACGTTCTGCACTTGCAGCGCCGTGAAAAATTCCAGACTCTGCGTGTAGGGAACTCGATAGTCCAGTTCTCCTGCGATGACCAGCGTGGGAGTCTTGAATTTGCCGAGCGCGCCGGCATATTCGCTGGGCGACCATTTTCTGTAAAGTTCCGGATGCGACCACGGTGGTCCGCCGAATTCCCAATCCATGAACCAAAGCTCTTCCGTTGCGCCATACATCGCTGTCTCATCGTAGGGACCTGCGTGGCTGATCAGGCATTTGAAGCGGCCTGTATGCGTGGCAATCCAATCGACCATATATCCGCCGTAGGAACCTCCGGTCGCGGCCATTCGCGAGCCATCGATGAAGGGATACTTTGCGATCGCCGCGTCGACGCCATTCATCAGATCCGTATAGACCCTGCCGCCCCAATCATGGCTGATCTCCTCTACAAATTTGCTGCCGTAGCCCGGCGATCCGCGCGGATTGATCAGCAGAGCCGCATAGCCGGGCGCCGTCATGACTTCAGGGTTCCAGCGATAGCCCCAGCTGTCGTCCCAGGGAACCTGCGGTCCGCCGTGAACGATCAGGAGGAGAGGGTATTTTTTGGCGGGATCGAAATGCGGCGGCCGAATCAGCATCCCTTCTACTTTGGTACCGCTGGCGCCGGCAAACCAAAAAGGTTCGCCTTTGGGCAAGTCGAGTTGCGACAAAAGAGCGCTGTTTTCGTGCGTCAACTGACGCACATCCGAACCGTCCGAATTTGCTGCGAAGATTTCAGCGGGCATGACCAGGCTGCTGCGCGTGAAAATCAGAGTGTGACCGTCTGAACTAACCACAAAATCGCCAATGGCCGCATCCGGCAGCAGGACTCTAGGACGACCGGCCGAAGTTACTACCAGCGAATACATCGGATCTTCAAATTTCTCTTCTGTCTCGAAATAAATGGTGTGGCTGTCCGGCGACCAGGCAAACGTTTCGACATTCGCGTCGAAGTCTTCGGTCCGATTGGTGATTTTTCCGCTGCTGCGGTCATAAAGCATCAGCCGCCATCGATCGCTTTCATAACCGGGCTGCAGCTGAGAGCGATAGGCGATCCATTTTCCATCGGGCGAATAGAGGGGTCCCCAGTCGTTGCCTTTATTGGTTGTGAGGCGTTTCGGTTCGGAAGCGCCGCTGACCGGCACAGTGAAAACATCTCCGTTGGTGCTGCGCGCTTCATCTTTGTCGGTGTTCGCGGTGAAGGCGATTTCCTGGCTGTCCGGCGAAAAGCTGATTGCTTCCGCCTCGCCGAGATTAAATGGAGGAACGTCGTAATCGGCGCCGGGCGTCAGATCGCGCGCAGTACCTCCGTCGGCGGGGACTACAAAGAGATGGCTGCGCTTGCCCTCAGACCACGCGTTCCAATGGCGATAGAGCAGGCGTTCGTAGACATGCGCCTTGACTTTGCTTTTTTTGCTCTCGGCTTCGCGCGCTGCATTGCACGCGTCGTCGCGGCACTCCGGATAAACCGCCGAGACGAATGCGATCCACTTGCCATCGGGCGACCACAATTCGTTGTCGACATCCGTTGAGAGCGCCGTGATCTTGGTGGCTTCGCGGCCTTCCGGCGAAATGGAATAAATCTCCGTCGTTGAGCCGGCGTGCGAGGAAAGAAACGCGATGCGCTTGCTGTCCGGCGACCATCGCGGCCGTTCGGCCGTGCCGTCATGCGTGAGCTGCCGGGACTCGCCGCCCGCAGTTGGAATCAGCCAAATATCGTGGACCAAGTGATTCGCGCCATAATCGGGTGTCGCCACGGAATACGCGATCCATTTGCCGTCCGGGGAGATTTGCGGATCGCTGACGCGGTGCATCGAAATCAAATCGCGAAAAGTGATCGCCCGCTTCGGCGACTCCTGGCCAGACGCGACTAGCGCAGTCGTCACCATCGCTGCGAGCAGGCCTACAACGCGCAGACTTCGATTCATGATTTTTCCTCCACGGATTCTGCCGATTTGCAATTTTCAGGAAACGGCCGCAGCTACGCCGATTTGCGCGTTCCCAGGAACACAACGGCGCCCCCGGAAACGATCAGCAGAATTCCCATGACCATGGGAACCTGAATAATCCGCTGCGTATTGATGATCAATTTTTGGGAACGCACGTAGATTTCGCGCTGCTTCGCCGGCATTTTGATTTCCGGATGAATCAGCGCCGCCAGGCCGAGGATCAGGAATAAAACACCGACGATCACGAGCGATTTGTTCATTGGGGCGCCAATGGATGTAGGATTTCGCCCAAATAATCGGGTTTGCTCTCGTCCCGCACAAGGTGAGGATACTTCATGCCGTCATGATAATCGATGGAATAGGTTTGCACCTGCGGCCCATTTGCAGCGATCACTTGAATCGGACCGGTCGAGGATTTCGCGGCGTCAATGGCGCTCTTTAGCTCGGCGGAAGAGTACTGCTTTCCGTTGACCGCGGTAATCCGCATCCCGGGAGCGAAGCCGGCCTTGAAGGCAGGGCTATTCTCGATCACGTCGTACGCGGTTCCGTCCTCAGCCAACACCAGTCCGATCGAAAGGCTCAAGTCGGTCGTTTTTCGTACGCCGTCCCGAAGGTCCATCATTTCATTCGGTTGTTCGTCGTAAACGAGCTTCCATCCGGAATTTTCAACCGATTCGAGCGGCGTGGGCGCGTCGGTTGCGTCCAAATGCGAATGCAGGAATCCTGCCCAGTCATACGGTGCCAGTTGGTTGAGCGCCGCGACCACGTCGTCGAAGGTGTACGTTTTCAGATCCGGCTTGCCGCTGGGCCCTGCGTAAAACATTCTGCAGAAATCGTTCATCGATTTCTGGTCCTTCGTCAAGCGGCGCAGCGTTGCATCGACGTCGAGCCAAAGCAGCTCGCCTTCTTCGTAAAAGTCCACGCTGCGGCGCCAGTTTTCCCAGTCCATATCCCCGTTATAGAGAAAGACAGCTGAGTCGGCTGTATCTTGCAGGGAACGCCAATTGCGACCGGGCCAGTGCTCGAACTGGGCGACGAGGCGCGCGATGTCGTCCAAGCCCTGCTGTTCGGTCCACAGGCCGCTCCGCGAGGTTAGCACCTGGCCGAGATACTCCGTCAATCCTTCATAGACCCATAGCAGGTCGTCTTTCATTGGCTGATGATAATCGGGCGTTGCCAGATCGTATGGACGGCGGAACTTGCCATTCCACGAATGCACGAATTCGTGCGGCAGCAATCCCGCGAAAAGCACGCGATCCTGATCGTCAATCAAGCTGCGCTCGCGCGTGCGGTCATCGCTTGACTCATGATGCTCCAGGCCGAAATGCGCTACGTCATTGCTGAGAGTTAATAGGAAATGGTAATCGCGATAATGGCGCGTGCCAAAAAGCGCCCCTGTTTCGGCGACGAGCTGATGAAAGTGCATCTGAGTTTCAGGTGTCATCGCCAGAGCGGCGGGACTATCTGCGGCAATATCCATTTCGTGGGGCGGGTCCTGTCCGGGAGTCAGCTGAATCGCTCGAAAATAAATTCCCGCGAGCACGGGCGAATCGACAAGCGTATCGAGCGCAACGGGCGAAAAATCAATTGTGTCTCCATCTTTTTTTGCGACGGGCAGCGCCGTCCCGAATTTCCAGCCTTCCGGTAGGCGCAAGCTCGGCTCATACGTGATGTCGGTAATTGGATAGCCCTGCGGATAGAGCAGCACCTGATTCCAACTCAGCACGTCCAGAAATGCGGTGGCGGATGCCCCTGCCGAATAGCCCTCCGCCGGCGCTGAGAGAAGAAAATCGAAATTTACATCGAGCGTGCTCACGCCCTGCGGGATAACCAGATGAAACGCGAACATGTCCACCAAATCACGACGCCAGGGGATGGTCTTGCCGTCCGCGCTAAATTTCAGCGAGACGAGGTCGATGATTGGTCCGTCCGGCATGTGTTCGCCCGGAATCCATTCCGGATAAAGCAAAACGAGCGGACCCGGCATTACCGGGATTTGCAAATGCGCGCGCAGATATTTTTGCGGCGCATGCGTGGCGTCGACCTCAAGGCGTATCGGTCCAAACTGTGTCTGGCTCTGGGCAAGAACTGCTGAAGCGGTAATGAGAATTACGGCGAGAAGTATCGAAACGCGCGCGGCAAGACGGGACGATGAAGTCATTTTTCTCCTTCGCTCGGCATATATCTTAATGTAACGCGCTTGCCGTGCAAGGCGCACTGGTGGACTTTTCCTGCCGAGTCCAAGACAATCCCAATCCGAGGCAAGACGCATGAAATTTGACGCAATCATCATCGGTTCGGGGCAGGGCGGCAATCCATTGGCGTTTAGACTGGCCGAACGCGGCTGGAATGTGGCGCTAATCGAACAGGCGTATCTTGGCGGGACTTGCGTGAATACTGGCTGCACTCCGACGAAAACGATGATCGCGTCGGCACAAGTGGCCCATTACGCGCGCGATGCGAAGCGCTGGGGCGTGAATGTTGGTCCTGTGAGCGTAGATATGAACGTGGTGCTTGCCCGGAAAACAAAAGTGGTCGAGCAGCTTCGCAACGGTAACGAACACAAGGCAGCGCAACAGCGGACGCTGCGGCTGTATCGAACGCGTGGCCGATTCGTTGCGCCGCATTCCATACAGGTCGGCGACGAGATCATTGAGGGCGAGCGGATTTTCATCGACACCGGGACGCGTCCCGACGCCCCGCCGATTCCCGGCCTCGACAAGGCGCGCTACCTGACGAATGCGACGATCATGGAGCTTCGCGAAGTTCCTGAACATTTGCTGATCCTGGGCGGGGGGTACATCGGGCTCGAATTCGGGCAAATGTTTCGGCGCTTCGGCAGCCGGGTTACCGTGATTCACAGCGGCGAGCAATTGGTGCAGCGCGAGGATGCGGACGTAGCCGCTGCGCTGCAACAGGCGCTTGAGGCCGAAGGCGTCGAATTTCGTCTGAACGCGCAGACGACCAAAGTGGACGGTTCATCCGGACGGATTACGGTCACGTTCACATCATCGGGAAAATCCGAAACGGTTACGGGGACGCACATTTTGTGCGCAACGGGCCGGCATCCCAATACGGACGACATGGGCCTCGACAAGGCCGGTGTCTCGACGGATTTTCACGGCTACATAAGAGTAAACGGCCGCATGGAGACGGGTGTGCCCGGAATTTGGGCGCTGGGCGACGTCAAGGGCGGTCCGGCGTTCACGCACATCTCATACAACGATTATCAAATCCTATGGGCCAATATTATCGAGGAGAAAAATCTCTCGATCGAAAATCGCTACTTGCCGTATTCGCTTTTCACCGATCCGCAACTCGGGCGCGTTGGCATAACGGAGAAAGAAGCGCGGGCCTCGGGCAAAAAACTAAAAATCGGCACGTATCCAATGAGCAGCGTGGCGCGCGCGATTGAGCGCGATGAAACTGTCGGATTCATGAAAATCATCATCGACGCGTCGAATGACCGGATTCTCGGTGCGTCGATTTTGGGCAGCGAGGGTGGGGAATTGGTGCAAATCCTGGGCGCGATGATTTTGGCCGACGCGCCGTATACGATTTTGAAAGGCGCGGTCTACATTCATCCGACTCTGGCTGAGGGATTTTTCGGCCTGATGGAGTCCGTCCAGCCCGTAAATTGAACGATGCGCTGCTCGATTCAGAATATGTAGTTTTCGAGCAGGACTATTGCGAGAGCTAGCAGAGATCCCGCGAAAACCGCGAATAGCCACCAGTTCCGCGACCGTGGCGCCGGACCTGCGGGTCCCAGCATGTGAATGGGAAGATCGGAGCGGCCGAAAGAGGCCGCGCGGCGTCCGTACCTGGCTCTATGCGGCATGTCAAAATGCTAGCGAGGAAGCCGCGGCAGTTTCGTGCCTCGGCGATCTTGCTTGCAATACGAAATAACTGATAAGACACATATTCTCGGGGGCAAAAGTTTTGAGGTGATTGGGTTTCGCTGATGGTTTGCGCGAAACCTATTTGGTTGGGAGGGAACAAATGAGCACACGAAGGCTCGCGGGCTTTGCCGCAATCCTGATTGGCGCAGCCTTTCTCAATTTTGGCGCGCAAGGGCAGACGCAGGCGCGGCAAGCGGCGAAAATCGGGCCCTCCGAATTCATGATTGGCGGCGCGGTGGCCACGCCGCTCACCATTTCGGAAGCGGACCTCAGGAAAATGCCGCGCATCACGGTACAGGTGATGAATTCGCACGCGCAAAAGCAGGAAACTTACGAAGGCGTGTCCCTCGCCGCGCTATTGAAGCAAGCCGGATTGCCGCAGGGCGAGCAGCTTCGCGGAGCGTCGATGACGCTCTGCGTTGTGGCTGAAGCGGCGGACGGCTATCGTGTGGCCTATTCTCTTGCCGAGCTCGATCCGAGTATCGGGGATTCAGGCGCGATCGTCGCCGACACGATGGACGGTGCGCCGCTAGGAGCAGGCGAAGGCGTTTTCAAGCTGGTCGCGCCGCATGACAGGCGACCCGCACGGTGGGTGAGAATGCTGAGCGCGCTCACAGTAGTCCAATTGCCGAAATCGTAGCGGCTCGCGAAATCGTCAAAGAAACTGGGCTGAATGGCCTCTCCGGCACTGCGCTAGGCGAGCAGGTTAGTCAATTTTTCTCGAAGCGCTGACTCGATCTTTCCCTTGAATGGCGCAGCGGCAAACGGCAAATCGATATCCGCGGTTACGTCTTGCGGATTCACGGTCCCGACGCCGGAGACGGGGAATCCCAGCGCCGAAAAACTGAATTTGCCGACGTTACCGTCCCAGCTTTCCTGCAGGTTGTTCATCTGACTCGAATATTGCGTTTTGAGATGCGCAATGCCACGCTTCACACGGCCCAGCGCTTCTTCTTGCGTAAGTTGATGCGGGACCGAAATGGTCAGGTTAGGCATCTCAAATCCCTATGCATTGGCCTTCGTCGCGACGCCGAAGCAATGCGAAAAGCCATCATCGTCCGTGATGAAGAATTCCGTTTGCCCGTAATCTCTATCGACAGTTTCTGAAGCCGCGTAGCCGAGACTCATCAAGCGCTCCCGGGTCTCGTGAATATTCGACGGGGCCCAGTAGAGCCGAATGCCTTCATAATCTTCCGGTTTGATAGACGTTACGGCGCGCTGGTGCAGCATGAAAGCCAGCTTGCTGTTGCGGACGATGCACACGGTGAGATTGCCGCCGCTCCGCATCTCGGAATCGGAATCGACTTTGAATCCGAGGCCGTCCACCCAGAAGCGCAAGCTCTTCTCGATCTGCTTGCTGGGGATAATTGGTATACACGATTCAGGAGACAATGACGTTGACCTTTCCGTTTCTGCAAGCGCACTTACTTGTGACTTAGAAGATAGAGGTCTTCGTGTCCGTTCGGACGCGCGTAGACGACGCTGGACAAGTCCTTCGAGAAATCATAGGCGTTGCCCGCATAGCCTTGCTGGAAAGCAAACGGAAGTTTCATGGCCACCTGCGCAGGGCCCGCGAGTTTTCCGTCATGCCACGGCTGGCGATAGATCGTCGTTTCACCATGGGACGCGGCCATGTAAAGGACGGACTTACCGTCGGAGGCAAAATGAACGACCAGAGTATCGACATTCGGCAGTATGGAGCCGCACTGATGATCCGCCAGCGAGTACTGACTGATTCCGAGTGAGTCTTGACCGCTATTGAGTGAGCTAATCAAGTATTTCCCATCGGGTGAAGCGTCCCAGATGGCGCCGCAATTATCGGCTACCTTCTGAAGGGCGGAGCCGTCGAGTGGCACTTTCCAAATCGAAAGCTTCGATAGATCAGATTCCCATCCGCCCATGTAGTCGAAATTTGGATCAGGACTGGCGGTTCCGTAGCCAGCCAGGCGTCCTGCCCACGGAGTCTGCCGAAGGCCTGAGCCGTCTGTCTTGATCACGTAAATTTTCTGCGCACCGTTTTCCGTGTCAGCGAACATGAATCGAGAGCCGTCCGACGAGAAGGCCATCGTGTAGAGGGACGTCCCCGAGGCGAGTTTTGTGCGACTCTTTCCGTCCAAATCTGACACCCAAAGATCGCCCTGCTGGGCGTTGCCAGACAAGGTTACGTAGGCGACTTCGCGGCCGTCCGAGGAAAGAGCGGGCTGCGTGGCCTCTTCTGAGACCAAGTCGTCCGACTGCTTGGTTCGGGTGTGATAAACCGTCAGCACACCCGATCGTCTGCCATTTACAAAGTAAGTTCCCCGGCCGGAAGGATCGGACATCGGCGAAAGGTCGGGCCCGGCGCCGAAGGTGACCTGTTTCAGAGCGCCATCGGACAAGCGGTACTGCCAAATGTTCGTGACGTCATTTACCGTACGGCTGCAAAGCAGCGTTGTGCCCGGATCCTCCCAGGCGAGCCCGGTTGGGCTACCCGAAAGTTCGCCAAGTTTTTGGGAGGAGTGGGTGTCAACCTCAACCCTATACAGCGTCAGGCTCGCAGAACCCAGGATCGTATCGCTTTCCGTTTCGACGAGCAGGCCTTTGCCATCGGGATAGACGAGAAGTCCAGCTGCACTGTTGCCTTTGGGAATTTGAAAGAGTAACTCCTCCGCCAGCCCGGTTTTGGGTTTGCGAAAGACCGCGTTGTTCGGCCTGCTCTTTGTGAAATAGAGAGTCCCTCCGTCAGAGGACGTTACGACATGATCGCCGGACGCGACGAAAGTGGACGCACCGCCAAGCGCGGGCACGCTGCGGCTTTCGCCCTCCGGGGTCGCTAGGTTGTAGTAGATCTCGGTGCCATCTGATGAAAAGTTCTCAACGGATTTTTCCTCCGAATCGGTTGTAAGTTGCAGCGGTTCTCCGCCGGAAGACAGCATCAGGAAAACCTGGTCGAAACCTGCTACGGGTGATGTAAAGGCGATCGCGTGGCCATCCGGAGAAATCACCGGACGGTTGATAGGTTTGTTCCAATGGCTGATCTGCGCTACGTGTCCGGGGCCGCTCGAGGAATTTGAGCGGGACCACATGAAATATCCGGCGACGGCCGCTGCGACCAGCGCAAGGCATAGCGCGCCAATCAGGTACGTTTTCGATCGTGATTGCGCCGGCTGAACGGCCGCCGTCGCCCGGCTTGAGGATTCCGCAACGGCTTCCTGGGCCGGCGTGCTTCCCGACGCGGCAATTCGGCCCGAGCTGGTATCACGCTGCAGCCGTTTCAAATCCCCGCGCATGTCTGACGCGTGCTGGTAGCGCAAGTCGCGGTCTTTCTCCAGAGCCTTATTGATGATTCGTTCCAGCTCCGGCGGCACATCAGGATTCAATCGCACCGGAGCGACTGGAGGTTGATTCAGAATCGCGTCGGTGATCACGCCCGAAGTATCGCCGCGGAAGGGAAGCGTGCCCGTCGTCATCTCGTAAAGGACGACACCAAATGAAAACAGATCGGTGCGAGCGTCGAGCGTTTTTCCGCGCACCTGCTCGGGTGACATGTACGCGACGGTGCCAACGGTTGCTCCGGGGCTAGTGAGCAGTTCTTCGCCGACCGTGGGCATCGAAGAAGCGGCCACGCCCTGCACCATGCGCGGCGATGGGGCGAGTTTCGCGAGTCCGAAGTCGAGAATTTTGGCATGGCCTCGCTTGGTGACAAAAATATTTGCGGGTTTGATGTCGCGATGCACCACACCTTCGGAGTGAGCCGCGTCGAGGCCCTCGGCGATTTGAGTGCCTAGATCGAGGATCGTTTCAAGGTCCATTGGCCGGCCGCCGATCGCATGCCTCAGCGTCGCGCCGTCCAAATACTCCATAGCGATAAAGGCTTTCCCGTCCGCCTCGCCAATTTCGTAAACCGTGCAGATGTTGGGGTGATTCAGCGCGGAAGCGGCTTGGGCTTCGCGCCGGAATCGTTCGAGGGCCTGCGGGTCTTGGGCGATGTCGCCCGGCAGAAATTTAAGCGCCACGAATCGCCGAAGGCTGGTGTCTTCCGCCTTGTAGACGATGCCCATTCCGCCGCCGCCGATTTTCTCGACGATGCGGTAGCGCGAAATTGTCTGACCGATGAGCGATTCGGACTGCGGCATGGCGCTTCATGGTAGTTGCCAGGCGGAATTGAGTCAACGAATCGTGCGTGCGCAAGTTCGCGCAGATTTCACGCGCACACTTGAGGCTTCGCGGCGGAAGCGAGCGTCACCTCTTCGGGTATGCCGTGAAGATGTAATCCTTTGACGCCGCCAGCGTGTGGCACGCGGCTCCGCATTTGGCGTCGTTGTTCACGGGCGGCTTACTCGCCGAAGTGGCGGGGGCGAACGTGCCGGACGCGGCGTCATAGTCGAACATCGCATATCCCCAGCCATGCGTATCCGGAAATCTCTTGCTGTCTTTCACAATGAACTCGACCTCAGCAAAGCTGCCGGGCACTGTATCCGGGGCACTCGATGAGAAAGGAGGGTCGGTTAGCTTTCTCGGTCTCCACTCTAGCTTCACAATCTTGGAGCCGTCAGGAAAGGGCTTCCCATTGCCGGGAACGCCTTCCTGATAGGCTTTGATCATCACCGGGTTGGCGAGAATCACTCGGATCACATTGGAGGCTTCGGTGAAACTAGGGGCGACTACCTGCCATGTCTCGTAACCGCGAATCTCAGAGAACGCGAGTCCGCCCGGAATTTTTAGAGTGTACTTGTCCTGTTTGTTCTGAGCAGAGCTGGCTAGGCTGCCCAGCGCCGCCAGGGTTAATGCCACGATCGCAATCGCCGGGATTAGAGTCCGCTGCATAGTCCGCTCCTCCGCTTTTTTGAAGTAACTCCCGAGTGCCGATTGGTTGGTTGAGGTTAGGTGGACCGTGTCTATTAAGGCAGTGGACTGTAGATAGGCTACAGGTGAGCATGGATTGTAGCCCTCCGGCGATGCCTCGTCAACGCGCGAGGAATTGCACGATACTTTGCCCTTGGATTCGCAGAAAGTGCTCATCGGGACGAAATTCGCATAGTCGAATTTTGGCCCTCGGCCCGGCAAAAAGCGCCTCGCTCGGGACGCCAATCCTCGTCGGATTGGTGGAGGCGGGGGGAGTTGAACCCCCGTCCGAAAAGCCTTGCCACCCGAAGACTACATGCTTGTCCCGTTCCGAAGGTTTCGCCAGCAGCGCTCAGAACGGGCAAGACGCGCGACCGGCTAGTCCGATTGGTCTCGCCGCCGCGCTACGGACCGAAGCGCAACGGCCAGCCTACTGTGTGACGCCTCATCCCAAACGCGCAGGCGACGCCTGGGGAGACGCGCTACCTACTTTTGGTTAGGCAGCGAGAGCCAACTGGGAATTGCCAGTTGTGTTGTTTCACCCAATTGCGGGTAGGT
>JASHRM010000130.1 GCA_030037315.1 Candidatus Acidiferrales bacterium | reverse complement strand
TGTGCCCTCGCGCTGATCTTGATTTCCGTCGGCTTGATCATAACGAACAGTCACTTTGTCGCTGACGTGATTGGCGGCATTTTCGTCGGCAGTTCCATCGCTTGGATGACGGTGCGCCTGTTGCGTCCATCTTCAGCGAACCTTTGACGCAAAACGTTTTACACCAACAGGCTCCTTGCCACGTTCCCGCCGGCTGTGCCACTTTGATGGAGGGGCGTCGTAGATCGCCCCGGCTTGGTTGAAGGACAGGTCTCGAGGGTGCCGGCAATGCAAGATCGACCGGATTTCTGATCGTCACTCTGGCGATTAGTAATCGCTGCGAGTTACAGAAAAGAAAGAATAGCGGCGTCGTCGAATCGTCACGTTTCGGAGGGGTTGTCGGAAGGAATGGCGGAACAAATTGAAACTCGATGTTGCATCGTCGGCGGAGGGCCTGCCGGCATGGTGCTCGGCTATCTGCTCGCCCGCGCCGGCATCGATGTTCTCGTGCTCGAAAAGCATGTCGATTTCCTTCGCGATTTTCGGGGCGATACGGTCCACCCCTCCACTCTCCAAGTCCTCTACGAACTTGGCATTCTCGATTCCTTTCTTGCGCGTCCGCATCAGCAGCTCAAACGCATCGGCGCGCAGATCGGCCCGTTTCAGGTGAAGATCGCCGACTTCACGCATCTGCCGACGAAGTGCAAATTCGTCGTCTTGATGCCGCAATGGGATTTCCTGAATTTCCTTGTCGAGTCAGCCAAGGGGTATTCCGGATTTCGCGTAATGATGGAAACGGAAGCGACGGATCTGATCGAAGAGCAGGGGCGCATCTGCGGCCTGCGCGCGAAGAAGCGAAACAATCCAGTCGAAATACGGGCGGACCTTGTGGTTGCCGCGGACGGCCGGCATTCCGTCATGCGCCAAAAAGCGAATCTGAAGTCGGAAATTCTAGGGGCGCCGATTGATGTTCTTTGGATGCGCGTTTCGCGAAAGGCTGAATCCGATCCCGAGCAATCCTTAGGGCGAGTTTCAACCGGGAAATTTTTGGTGATGCTGAACCGCGGCGATTATTGGCAATGCGCCTACGTAATACCAAAAGACGGATTCGACAAGATTCGCGCCAAGGGAATCGAATCGTTTCGCAAGGACCTTGCCGAGGTAGCTCCTTTCCTCTCCGATCGCGTCGATGAACTGAAAAGTTGGGACGATATTAAGCTGCTATCCGTTGCCGTAGACAGGCTGCGCGACTGGTGCCGCGCGGGCTTTCTATGCATCGGCGATTCTGCCCACGCGATGTCTCCGATAGGCGGTGTCGGCATCAATCTGGCGATCCAGGACGCCGTCGCGGCGGCAAATATTCTTGCGCCGTCGCTGCGGGCCGGTGAAGTCTCAACTAGATTGCTGCGAAAGGTGCAGCAGCGGCGCCTGTTTCCCACTCGCGCCACTCAGCGCTTGCAAATTTTCGCGCAGGACAGGATCGTTTATCCCACGCTCAGAAGCGGTGCCCCGATCGAAACGCTGCCTTGGCCCATAAAACTTCTGAATCGATTTCAAATTTTGCGGCGTGTTCCCGCGCGAGTCATTGGGTTAGGCTTTCGGCCCGAACATGTGAGAATACAAGCGTCGCAATGAGCCTGGAGATCGCTCAGAAAGAAGAATATGGCCACTAACTTCAGCAAAGAGCTGATTGTCAAACGCGGCACGAAAGTAAAGCTGGCCGATTACGATCCGGACGATACGCTCGGCTGGGACAAAGGACACAAAGCGAAGGCAAGTTCGGAAAAAGCGATCGAGCGCATCGACAAGCTTCAATACTTGCTCTATGCGGAGCATAAACACGCTCTTTTAATCGTGTTGCAGGGGCTTGACGCCGCAGGCAAAGACGGCACGATTCGCCACGTAATGGCCGGCGTGAATCCGCAAGGATGCGACGTCACTTCATTCAAGAAACCGTCCACGGAAGAACTCGAGCACGATTTTCTCTGGCGAGTTCACACGGCCATCCCGAAGTATGGCGATATCGGGATTTTCAACCGCTCGCACTATGAAGATGTGCTGGTCGTAAGGGTCCACGATCTTGTGCCGAAAAGTGTCTGGTCGAAACGCTACGATCAAATCAACCAATTCGAATCGACGCTGAATCAAAACAACGTGAAGATCCTTAAATTCTTCCTGCACATCAGCAAGGACGAACAAAAGAAGCGATTCGAGGAACGCATCGACGATCCGGACCGCCGCTGGAAGATTTCACAATCTGATTTTGCCGAGCGAAAATTCTGGCCCGATTACACGCGGGCGTACGAAATTGCGCTGGAAAACTGCAACACTCCTTACGCCCCGTGGTATGTGATCCCCTCCAACAAGAAATGGTTCCGCAACCTCGCCGTTTCGCACATCATTGCTGAGACTTTGGAAAGCATGAAGATGAAGTTTCCAGCTCCCACGGTGGACATAAGCAAGCTCAAATGGAAGTGATGGCAGGAGCCACAACATGAAGGGCTTTGTACTTGGGGTGATCGTAGCTTTTCTTGCGCTTGGTTTTGCGTTCTGGTTCGTACTCAAACACGGATACATCAACTTCTCGGCTGACCGCGAACCTTCGGTCTTTGAGGCCAGGATGGCGATGGATGCGGTGGACGCCTCCACCGACCGCCGAGCGCCCGATCAGAAAGATCCGATTCAGCCGACCGAAGATAACCTGCTGGCGGGCGCGAAACTCTACGTCAACCATTGCGCCGGGTGCCATGGAATCCCGTCGAATCCAGAAAGCCAGTTTTCGCAATCGCTCAACCCCGAAGCTCCCGGGTTCTTCAAGGACGCTCCCGATATGTCGGATAACCAGAATTTCTACATTATTCAGCACGGAATACGCTGGAGCGGCATGCCCGCATGGAGCAAGACGCTTTCGGATGAGGAAATCTGGCAGGTGGTTACGTTTCTGGGGAACATCGGGAAGCTGCCGTCCCGGGTGCAGGCCGAGTTGGGCTCTACGTCCTCTCAGCCTGCCCCCATGCCCAAAGGCATGCCCATGAACCACTGATACAGTGGCGGGCGAACGGAATTAAGTTGGGTCTAGGCACTCATGACGCGGGGTTCAAGTTGCATCCCGCGGGATTTGTTCTGGCGTTGATCGGTATCATCCTCGACTGAGGCCCATACTTGCGGTGAGCCACTTAAAGAGCCCTCCGATGCCAAGGCCTCATCTGCAGCTACGGTGGAACGCAGCAAACCACTGGCTTTGCGAGCCAGCTCCGAGCGGTTCTCCGCTCCGAACTTGTTCAAAAGAGAAGAAATATGGAATTTGACGGTGCGCACAGTGATGTTGAGCTTGGACGCGATCTCTTTATTGGCTCTGTTACATACCACCGAATGCAGGATTTCCTTTTGACGAGGACTGAGTGATGCTGGATTTGCGACGGATCGGCCTTCTTCCAGAAGTTCCTTGGCTCGGGCAGACAACCGCTCGACCAGTGGCTTTTCGGCTGGGACCAAGATGGCAAAATCGGTCGGCTCGGAACCTCGAACAAGGCATTGCATTGCTAGCAAACTCGCCATCCGTTCGACCGTGTTCTCTACGTCCGGACCGACGGCGGCCTGGAATTGTGCAAGTCCGCTGGATTTCTCGCAAAAAACGAAAACATCCGAACGACTCGCGTCGCGCCTTCTGTCATGCGAAATCGGCTTCGGAAACATCCTTACTTTTTTCAACAGGGCCTTCCCTTGCCCCAGGGTGGAGTGGGGCTATTTGGTTTCGGTTTTGCTGTTCAAGACTCGTACTGAACTGCGCGATGCGCGAGTTGCCGGAATCCGAGGAACCGCTGCCGAACTCCCCCGTCCTCGGGGTCGAAAACGCGCACTAAATGCCGCCAAACGCGCCATAAGTGGGCAGATACGCTGCCAAAGTTTGTCTGAAATTTTAAGTTCTGCGATAAGACACACATGAGAGAGCGCCAAAATACAGTAAAGCACTCATTCCGTGTAGAACTTTCCTGTACCGAGCAAAATATTCATCGGTTTCGCAGGATTTCCACACGGTTTTCAACCGCATCGAAATTCATTTCAACGACGCGTAGTCGATGTAATCTTACGCGCTGAATTGTGCAAATGCCGTTAATGCAGAGGTCCACCAAGGTGGCAGTACTCTCAGTATCGAAGAGGCTCGAACGTCTTTTGATTTTCCTGGGCCTCACATTTTTCTTCTCGCTGAATGCCTCAGCGCAAGTTGGGCCGATCGATCATCCGGCACAATGGCCGCAGGTCCCCAGCGGCACGGGGGCGTGCTCCACTCAGAAAACTTGCGCGGATTTGGCGCCCGCGCTGATTCAAAGCGCGCTGAAATCGCCAACAATCGAAGAGAATTTGCGTCACCTCACTGATTCTATTGGTGGCAGGGTGACCGGCTCCGCGAACGCTGAAAAAGCCGTGAAATGGGCGGTCGAAGCATTTCGCAAGGCGGGACTGGACGCACGTACAGAGAAATTCACGATTCCGGCGGGCTGGAGCGAGGGAGCTACGAAAGTCACGGTCGTCTCGCCGGAGTCGTTCGAGCTGCGCGCCGTGTCGGTCGGATGGTCGCCGGCCACGCCGAAAGGCGGAGTCGTTTCCGAACTCGTTGACGTAGGCGACGGGAGTCCAGCCGAATTCTCGAAAGCCGCCGCGCGCGCCAAGGGCAAGATCCTGCTGGTGCACACGAAAACTCTAAACAGTTGGCAGGATTTGTTCGCGGAATATTTGAACGTTCCTGGGATTGAGCACCGCGCCAGGACCGCAGGCGCGACAGCGATTCTATGGATGTCGACGCGACCGGGATTGCTGCTGTATCGCCATCAGGCCACGTTCGACGGCCGTGTCGGCGATATGCCGGAAGCGATCGTAGCGCGGCAGGACGCTGAGCGTATCGCGAGCATGCTAGATCACGGACACAGCGTGCGGGTGCAGCTTTCCATGCCCAACCACACAACCGGCCCCGTGGAATCGGAGAATGTGGTTTCGGAAATCCAGGGCAGGGAGAAGCCGAAAGATTTCGTGCTGCTCGGTGCCCATCTTGATTCCTGGGAACTCGGCACAGGCGCGCTGGATAACGGCTGCAATGACGCGATGGTGATTGATGCGGCGCGCGTGATTCATTCGTCCGGCTCGATTCCACGGCGCTCTATTCGTTTCGTGCTCTTTACCGGGGGAGAACAAGGCATGCTCGGCTCGTGGGCTTACGCGCGTGCGCATCGCAGCGAGCTCGATCACATGGCGGCCGCCATCGTTTTTGACGAGGGCGTGGGAACGATCACCGGCTTTTCATTAGGCGGACGTAAAGACGCAGTAAATGCCGTCCAAGAGGCGCTGCAGCCGGTGAAATCCTTGGGAGTGAAGGCATTCACGACCGACGCCTTCGTCGGCACGGATAATTTCGATTTCCTGCTAGAGGGAGTCCCCACACTCGTAGCGAACCAGCAGGAAAGCGATTACCTCGCGAACTATCACGCGGCGTCGGACACGTTCGACAAAGTAGATATTCCCGCGCTGAAACGCCAGACGGCAATCGCCGCCGTAACTGCTTACGCGCTGGCAGATGCCGAAACGCGAATCGCGCCCCGGCAATCGCGCGCGCAAATCGCGGAATTGATGAAAGAAACCGGATTGGATACGCAGATGAAAGCAATGGGACTCTGGGCCGCCTGGGAAAATGGCGCGCGCGGACGAGAGTTGTCAGGACAGGCGCCGAAATGAATGCCTCGATGCTCGACTGTAACAGCGGGCGGTCTTTTGGGGAATCGACAATCAGCGGTCGCGTATAATATTTTGTGGAAGCAGCCATTCTGTGAGTCTTGCGACAACGCAAAAAGCGCGATCCAACTCCGGCAGCGCGATCCATGAATCCAAAGCGACTCGAATTCTTGGGCTCGATTATGGACAGAAACGGATCGGACTCGCTCTTTCGGACGAGCTCGGTGTGACTGCAACGCCGCTAACGATGATTATGCGAACGAACCGCCGAGACGATATTCGACGCTTGCGCGAGATTTGCCAAACGCACAAAGTCGCGCGAATCGTAGTTGGCCATCCACTTCACATCACCGGTGAAATCAGCCTTATGGCGAAGGAGACCCAGCAATTCGCGGCGCGGTTGCGGAAGGCCCTTGGCATCGCAGTTGAGCTTCACGACGAACGATTGACCACTTGGGAAGCGCAAGAGATGGCAAAATCGTCATGGAAGCGCAAACGCGCTCCGGTCGATGATGTGGCGGCCGCCATCCTGCTGCGCGATTATCTGGAACACCACCAACATGCCGCGCTTCGAACGGAGAAGGACTAACCGACGATGCGGCGCCTTGGTTTGCTGGCGCTTCTCGCTATTTCCGCCCTAGGAGCGGGCGCAGGGTGGATGGATTCTCAGATCAGCCGTCCTTACCGGGGGCACCGTCCCGAAAAAGTATTTGTGGATATCCCGCGAGGCAGCTCGCGGTGGCAAATTGCCGGCATTCTTCGAAAAGATGATGTGATTCGCAATAGGCTCGCTTTTGCGCTTTTCAGCGCATGGCATTTCCGCAGGCCGCTTCAGGCGGGGGAATATCTATTCGATCGTCCGATCACATCGCGCGAGACATTTTGGAGAATTTCACACGGCCAGATTTTCGTGCACACCGTGCGAATCCCCGAGGGCTGGACAATCTTCGACATGGCCAACGAATTCGAGCGCCAGGGCGTTTGCAGCCGCGAGGACTTTCTCGCTGCCGCGCACAATGCGTCTTTGATCTCCGATCTTTCGCCGCAAGCCCGAAGTCTCGAAGGCTTTCTCTTTCCCTCGACCTATGAGTTCACGCGCAAAGCCACGTGCGACCAAGCCGTGCAGCGGATGGTGCAAGATTTCCGGGCCGTTTGGGAGACGCTTGACCACAACGACGCTGCCGCGAGCGGGTTGACGTCCGAGCAGGTGGTGACCCTTGCGTCGCTCGTTGAGCGGGAGACTCCGAATGCCGAAGAACGACCAATTGTTGCGGGCGTCTTCTACAATCGACTACGAAAGGGTTTTCCCTTGCAGTGCGACCCAACCGTTCAATATGCACTCGAAATGGCGGGCCATCAAAAGAGAGACGTTCGCGCTGCTGATCTAAGGGTCGAATCGCCCTACAATACGTACACGCATCCGGGCTTGCCGCCCGGACCGATCGCAAACCCGGGAGAAGCTTCACTTCGCGCCGCACTGGCTCCTGCCAATACCGATTACCTGTATTTCGTGGCAAACGACCGGGGCGGGCATTTCTTCAGCCGGACTTTGGCGGAGCATAACCGCAACGTGGCCCGGCTGCGCAAGCTTCTCGCGAATGACGCTGCTGCCGCCAACGCGGCATCACAAAGAAACGCACATTAGGAGAATCTTGAACGAGAGCGGCCAGAACGATCACTCATCCGAGCAGTCTTCCACGAAAAAAGAGCTGATTCTGGAAGCCGCCCATGGGCTGGGCAAACCTCGCTTCACGCCGGCCGAAATCGAGCAGATACGCCGACAGCTGATTGCGCAGTGGGGCGCACAAGGCAAAACCTCTCCGGATTACATCGTTAGCGTCCTAAAGGAGGCGGGGCTTCGCGTCGTATGGTCCACGCGAACCGATGCGGAAGGACAGTACGAAGAGGAATTTGAGGACTTGCTTCATTTTTCGACACTTGAAGAAGCCGAAATGTGCCTGATCCGGCTCGATGAGCTCTTCAGAAAATTTGCCGTGGAAGGCGAGAGAGCCGCGCAAGAGCGCGTCCGCGAAATCGCGCAGCTCGGGCGTCGACGCGCCGAAATGATTTCGCGAAATCGGAAAGTGGACGCACAGAAGCGAGCGGAGAAAGAGGAGATCGCCAACTGGTTCGCCATTTGGCTGGAAACTCCAGATGCTTTTTTCGATTGGCTTGAATTGCGAAAGCGGTCCGCTGAATTTCAAAGACGATTTCCGCCGGAGTCTGAGGACGATCTATGAAGTATTTGCTCGATATCGAGCCGCTCGATCTGGGCGAGGATGTGCGTGCGATCGGCCTTGAACTTGTGGAGGCCGATGAAAATCGCGAGCCGGTGCGAGGGCCGGACGCGGCCGCGGTTTGGAGCCGAGTGCTGCCGGCCGCGGCCGGGCAGGAACCGTGGGCGCTCGATTTCTTCAGCCACCTGGATCGAGTACGCGACTTTTGCGAGCGGCATCAAATTGCATTTAAAGAAGCGAGCCAGCGTTCGATTGTGATACCTGCTCCGGAAGCGGAAAAACTCGAATCGCTGCTCGATCGTTTTCAGGCGGAAACCTTCGGAGCGCGCGCGGGCGGGGCAATCGGGAAAGCTGAAGGCGACACCGCTCTTGAGGGTGATCTGGCGAGACGCGGCGTCGATGCTTACCACGGCGCTTTTCGAAGCTATTACTTTTGCGCGGTTTGCAGCTTTGAAGATGGATCGCTCGTCCTGCTGACGGAAAAGCTTTGGGCAGGCGAAGTGATTCGGCGCGTGCGTCCCACACTGGCCGGATTCGAGGTAGAAGTGCGCTTGCCGGCTTGAAGATTCGCCAATTCGAGGATTGCCGCAGGCAAGCCCTAACTTGCGAACCGAGCTACTTCCGCTCGATTGCGGGAATCATCGACGGGACGATGCGCCGATAGGGCAGCAGAGTGAAAAACTTTTCGCGGCATGGATCACAGCGATAGGCCGGAAAACCCAAAAGCCTCATGATTATCGCAAACCCGCGCTGGTCGACGCGGCTGGATGCAATGCGATCCAGATCGAAGTTTCCGCAGCGTGGACAATGAGCGTATCTCGAAAAATAGACAGCGACGCGGTTGGCGTAGAAACGCAGATCACACGTTTCACATCTCCAAGGTCGCAAGCCCAGACCCGAACAGAAAAAATCAATGACTCCAGAGCGGCGCGAGCGCAAACATTCCGGACTACGGCACTGAGGACAGATCATGACTGGAAAACTCCCCCGTTGATGAGGCGTAATATATCCAAAATACTGGTGAGGGGCAACGGATCAGAAGTCCCGTGGCCGCGCACCATGTATTATTAGGATGGAAACATGCCCGGATATACAGCAGAACACGCACGCGCGGGAATCGACGCAAAACTGCCGGCCCTGGAAACTTGGCCCAACCATTTTCCCGGTTACGAAATCACAGTTCGAATGCCGGAATACACATCGATCTGTCCCAAGACCGGCCTACCCGATTACGGAGCGATCACCATACAGTACGAGCCAAACAAATCGTGCCTGGAACTCAAGGCGCTGAAAATGTATCTGTTGGCGTACCGCAACCTCGGAATCTTTTACGAAAATGCAGTCAACCGGATTCTGCGAGATATCGTGGAAGCCGTTCGGCCGGCATGGTGCCGCGTCACGGGAGATTTTACGCCGCGAGGGGGCCTGACCACGTCCGTGGAAGCGAGTTGGCCGCGAACTGCTGGCAACGCAAGTGCTGTGAGGCATAGACTTCGGCCGCGGCCTCAGCGATAATCTGGCCGGTTCAACGTGCTGGCCACCAAGCATAAGGAGGTTCGATGAGTTCCCTGAATACACCCCCCGCCGACGTGCCTGTTGTTGAATCGGGTTTGCCGCGCTGGGTGATCGTGCTGTTCGTGATTGGCTTCGCGCTGACTGGCTACCTTTTGTACGCCAATTACGAGCAGCGGCAGGCCATGCGGAAAAACCAGGACGACGCCGACAAGAGAACGCAGGCGATGGCCGCCGAACTCGATAAGACCAACGCGCGCATCGCAGATTTGAAAGGGCAGCTGGACGTGACATCGCAAAAACTGGGCCTGACGGAAGATGAGCTGGCCCGCGCCCGCGGTCTGGCGCAGAGCGTGCGCGTTGCGCAACAAAAGAGCGATGCGCAGCTTCGCGAGCAGATTGGCGCAGTACAGGCCGATACGACGAACAAGTTCGGACAGGTGGCGACACAAATTAACGGCGCTCAAACCGATATCACCGCGACGAAGGCGGATCTGGAAGCGACGAAGACGAAACTCC
>JASHRM010000129.1 GCA_030037315.1 Candidatus Acidiferrales bacterium | reverse complement strand
CGATCGCGAATCGTCAGCGCGTCGAGCAGGGCCTGCGTCGGGTGCTCGTGCGTGCCATCCCCTGCATTGATTACCGGAATTTCTAGCCGGCCAGCGACGAACTCCGGAGCACCTGAAGAGCTGTGCCGCATCACGATGCCGTCGGGCCGCATGGCCTCGAGCGTGCGAACTGTGTCGATCAGCGACTCGCCTTTTTTCAGGCTTGAGGCCTCCGCCTGCAAAGACATCGTGTCGGCGCCGAGACGGGCGGCGGCCGTGGTGAAGCTGATTCTCGTGCGCGTAGAGGCTTCGAAAAACGCGATCGCGACGGTCTTGCCGCGCAACGTGGCTAACTTTTTAAGAGGATGCCGCTGAAATTCCTGAAAAGGCTTCGCCTGATCGAGAATGGATTGAATTTGCTCGCGGTCGAGGGATTCAATTCCGAGCAAATGTGGCAGGCGCTGAATCACTTTTTCCCTTGGTGGAAGCCTCCAGAGCGCTTGCTGGCGACCTTACTCGACACGATCCACCAGCATGACGCGCTCCTCACCGTCTATTTCCTTGAGCCGGACTTCGATGATCTCCGTATCGCTCGTCTGGATGTTGCGTCCCACGAAAGCAGCCTCGACGGGCAGCTCCCGGTGGCCCCGGTCGATCAGCACGCTAAGGATGATTCGACGCGGTCGCCCCAGATCGAAGAGGCCGTTCATGGCTGCGCGAACGGTCCGGCCAGTGTAAAGCACGTCGTCCACAACCACCAAGTCCCGGCCGTCGACCGGGAAATCGATCTCAGTTGACTGAACGACAGGCTGGGGGCCTACCGTAGAAAGATCGTCACGATAAAGAGTGATATCGAGGATGCCCACCGGCACTTCGATGTGGGCCGAGGCGTGAATCAGCTTTGCCAGCCGCTCGGAGATGGGCACGCCACGGCGTCGCACGCCAATGAAAGCTAGATCCTTTGCGCCGCCCGTTTTTTCGACGATTTCATGCGCCATTCGCTGAAGGGTCCGGCCAATCTCCTCAGCGGACAGAAGTTGCCTTTTCTCTACAACGCGCATTGGGTGCCTCATCCTAGCATAAGGGCGGCAGAATCCCAGCGCCGGAATAGCCCTCCAGGCCAACGATTCTCGGAATGAAATCTCCGTCACCTATGATAGACTTGTCTTCGGTGAGTTCGCCCGAGCGGGCCAGGATCCCCGAACCAGTCTCGGGGGTTGACCTCCGAGTAAGCATCGGCACCGTTCCCCTCAAAAATCCGGTTATCGCCGCCAGCGGAACCTTCGGTTACGGAATCGAGTTTGCGCACATCGTCAATCTAAACCGGCTCGGCGGAATTGTTGTGAAAGGACTCTCGATCGAACCGATGTCTGGCTCGCCGGCGCCGCGGATGCACGATACAGCGGCTGGGATGATCAATGCGATCGGGTTGCAGAACATAGGAGTACGAGCGTTTGTTGAGCAGAAGCTTCCGGAGCTGCGAAAGTACGATACGACCATCGTCGCAAACGTCTTCGGGCACTCGATTCGAGACTATGTTGAGGTTATCAGGGTATTGAACGCTAATGAGGGTCTGGCCGCCTATGAACTCAACATATCATGCCCCAACGTGGAACGGGGGGGAGCGGAATACTGCTCAACCCCAGAGCTAGCTACTGAGGTAATCGCCGCTGCGAAGAAAGTTTCCGAGCGACCGCTATGGGTAAAACTCTCGCCAATTGTAAACATTGGACTTACGGCGAAGGCGGCTGAAGCGGCGGGTGCCGATGCCCTAGTGATTGCCAACACCTACCCGGCAATGTGTATAGACGGACACACCCGCAGGTCACATCTCGGTAGTACTTCAGGCGGGTTGTCTGGTCCGGCGATAAAGCCGATAACTATGAAGCTAGTTTTTGAAGCCGCTCGGGTGATTCACATCCCGATCATAGGACTTGGCGGTATCGCAAATGCCGCCGATGCAACGGAATATATGGTTGCTGGGGCCTCAGCGGTGGAAGTTGGCACGGCCCATTTTTGCGACCCAAGGGCCTCGGAGGGCTTGGTTGATGGATTGGAGGAGTGGTGCAAGGAGGAAAATCTATCTGAAATCAGTCAGTTACGCGGCTCGTTCCAACAGTAAAGGCACTGAAGGCCGGATTTGGCAGTCAGGCTACTGATTCTAGAGAGGTTATTCTGATCATGACCACAAAGATCGTTGTTCTTATGGAGACGGCGCTGATTGGCTTAGCGATGCTCATCTTTTCGCCATCCGCCAATCCAACAGTCGGCGCGACGACGGCAAAGCTCGCAAGTCGCGAGCTTTCGATGGTTACAAAAAGTTCCCATGAACTCAAACCAATCGCGACCTGGGAATGCACGACGAGCTGGTATGGAGAAGATTTTGACGGGCAGCCAACGGCAACCGGCGAAACTTATGATATGTACGGCCAGACTGCGGCGCATCCCACGCTTCCGCTTGGCTCGATCGTGCGGGTGGTCAATCCCGAGAATCATCGGAGCCAGATTGTGCGCATCAATGATCGCGGCCCTTATATTGAGGGGCGCGAATTAGACGTCTCTTACGCGGTTGCGCGAAAACTGGGATTCGAGGAGCGCGGAACCGCCAAAGTACGGTTAGAATTGCTAAGGGTACCCCCACGGCCCAACCAGGATCATCACAACTAATCGTCGCCTTGGATGTCGATCGTCTGGGGCACGCGGTCGCTTTGGCGCGTCGGCTTCGCGGTGCAGCGGCCCTGTTCAAAATCGGAAGCCAACTTTTCACTGCAGAAGGGCCGCGCGGAGTCCGCAGCCTAGCGAAGTCCGGCGCGGGAATTTTCCTCGATCTGAAATTCCACGACATCCCAAACACTGTCGCAGGCGGGGTGTCTGCAGTTGCTGAGTTGCCCGGCGTTCGGATGCTGACGATTCACACCTTGGGCGGTTTGGCGATGATGCGCGCTGCGCGCAAGGCCGTGGCCGGGTTGCGGAAAAGACCGATTCTGCTTGGCGTAACGATTCTCACGAGCATGGACCGGGCTGAAATGCGTCGCACTGGAATTTCCGGGACGCCTGCGAAGCGCGCGGTCGCGCTTGCCAGTCTTGCCAAGCGAGCGGGACTCGACGGTGTTGTGGCTTCGGCGCATGAAGCACAAGCCATACGGCGAGCATGCGGGCCGAAGTTTCTGATTGTGGTTCCGGGGGTTCGACCAACGAGCAGTGCGCTCAACGATCAATCTCGTGTCGCCACACCTTCTGCAGCCATACGCGCCGGAGCAAATTATCTGGTGATTGGCAGGCCAATCACCGAAGCCGCAAACCCGCGCGTAGCAGCCTTGGCGATTGCAGAAGAAATCGCCCATTCTACAAGATAGGCTTGCTCGCGATCGATTGACCCCGGAAACCCCCTCCGCTAGCATCGCCTTGCGAGGAATCCGCCTTTGGGCCAATTGAAGCACGTCATCGTCGGCACGGCGGGTCACATCGATCACGGAAAAAGCGCGCTTGTCGAGGCTCTGACTGGCACAAATCCCGATCGCCTCGAAGAGGAAAAGCGCCGGGGGATTACCATCGACCTCGGGTTTGCGTTTCTGCAGCTTGGAGACGTCAGCCTCGGCTTTGTCGATGTTCCCGGACACGAGCGCTTTGTTCGCAACATGCTTGCCGGAGCGGGCGGGATCGATGTGGTCTTGCTCGTGGTGGCTGCGGACGAATCGATCAAGCCACAAACTCGTGAGCATTTCGATATCTGCCGGCTGCTTGGAATTCCTCGCGGATTAATCGCGCTTACAAAATCGGATCTGGTGGACCCGGACATGATCGGGTTGGTGCGTCTGGAAATTGAGGAGTTCGTGCACGGGTCGTTTCTGGAGGGCGCTCCGATCATACCTGTAAGCGCGCGCAGCGGTGCGGGACTCGAAAGGCTCAAGGAAGAATTGCAGCGAATAGCTCAGGCGGCACCGGTGAAAGATGTGAACCGCCATTTCCGGCTGCCCATCGACCGCTCGTTTCCTACAAAAGGTTTCGGCACCGTTGTCACCGGGACCTTGATATCTGGAACCGTGAAAATCGAGGACGAGGTTGAACTCTATCCCGCTGGTCGACACGTGCGTGTTCGCGGTTTGCACTCGGGCGGGAAAGCGATTCAGGAGGCCGTGGCCGGGCAGCGGACTGCGGTGAATCTGGCTGGGATCGACCACGCGGAAATTCATCGGGGAATGGTCCTCGGAGCCTCGAATGTGTTTGAGTCTACGCGACGAGTCGACGCGCGGATCTCACTGCTCGCCTCGGCCCGGCCGCTACAGAATCGTGCACGAGTTCACCTGCACCAGGGCTCGGCGGAGACGATTGCTGAGGTGATTCTGCTCGAGACGCCGGAATTGGCGCCGGGTGAGTCTGCGCTTGCGCAACTGCGTCTGGATGAAGAGATGCTGTTGTTGCCGGAGGACCGCTTCATTCTGCGGCAATTTTCTCCTGTTATCACAATCGGCGGCGGCGTGGTGATCGACGCTCGCGCCCGGCGGCATCGGCGCGACGATCCGGCAGCACGAACATTTCTTGAGACGCTCGAGACCGCCAAGAACGAGGACTTGCTTCTCGCACTTGCCGAGGCCTCTCACAAAGATTTGAGCCTTGCCGAAGTCCGCGCGCGAACGGGCTGGACGGAAAAAGAAATTTGGGATGCGGCGGCAATCCTCAGCGCGCAAAAAAAACTCCGCATTCTGAGCGAGCAGCCGTTAGCCCTTGCGTCGGTTGCTGTGGTAGAGAAATGCGTCGGCGCGATCAAGGCCGCCATCGACGAATTTCATGCCGCCAATCCGTTGCTGCCGGGAATACCCAAGCAAGAATTGCGCGGGCGCGCCGGCAATCCGAGCCTCGAGCTTTTCGAAGCTATGTTGCGGGACCTGGAAAAGGAGCGCGTGGTTGCGATTTCCGGCGGCTTGGTTCATCGCGCGGGGCGGGCCATCGCGCTTTCCGCCGAGGAAACCAAGGCGAAACAGTTGATTGCGCAGGAATTCGAGCGGGCCGGATTGACGGTACCGGCCGTGAAGACCGTATTGGAGAAACTTCCGGTAGAAGCGGCGCGCGCGCAGAAAATTCTTCAAATCCTCTTGCGTGAAGGGATCTTGATAAAGGTGGCCGACGATTTCGTCTTCCATCGCAGCGCGATCGCCGACCTGCGAGAGCGGCTGGCGCAATACAAGCAAGATCACGGAACGAGGCTCACGCTGATCGCCTTCAAGGACTTGACGGGCGTCAGCCGCAAATATGCGATCCCGTTGCTCGAGTTTCTCGACCGCGAACACGTTACCCGCCGGGTAGGAGACGAGCGTGTTATACTTTAAGTGAGCCAGTCGGAATTGGGGAGCCGGGTGCCGCGCATCCGGAGCGAAAGGTAGGTGCCCTATGTGGGACAGCCCCATGCATTTGTTGATCATCGCCATCGTTATTCTTGTCCTTTTCGGTGGACGGAAGATTCCAGAAGTAATGAAGGGCCTGGGACAAGGCGTGCGCGAATTTAAGGAAGGCATGCGCGGCGATCAGCAACCGCCTGCGCAGACAACTCAGCCGGCCAATCCACCCGTGACGACGGCGCCTCCGCCAAGTTCGCCCGCGAACCAGCCGCCCAAGTAACCGAATTCACAAAGCGAAATTCATGAACGGCAGCCGGATGGCTGCCGTTTTTTTTTATCGCGCCGTTGCGGATTTCCAGCCGAGACCAGGAAGCAATTCCCAAAGGCCCGCGAGCGGAAGGCCCATGACGTTGAAGTAGCAGCCTTCGATGCGAGTGACGTAGCGTCCGCCGATTCCCTGAATTCCGTAGGCCCCAGCCTTGTCGAATGGTTCGCCGGTCCGAATGTAATCTTCAATATCCTGCTGCGAGAGGGCCGCAAATGTGACGCGCGTGACCTCGTCAATCACAACTTCTTTTGCATCCGCCTGCGAGACCAGCGCGATTCCCGTTTGAACTTCATGCGTCGTGCCGCTCAGCAGACGTAGCATGCGCCGCGCGTCTTCTTCGGAAGCGGGCTTGCCGAGAATTTCATGCCCCGCAATCACGACCGTATCGGCCCCAAGGAAAACGGCATCTCTTGCATCTGCGTAGGCGTCCGCGGCCATGCGCGCCTTCCCCAGCGCGACACGGCGAACGTAATCGCCGCGAAGCTCGCCAGGGCGACGTGATTCATCGAATGAAACTGGCAAAACCTCGAAGGGAATTGCAGCATTGCGGAGGATTTCAGCGCGGCGTGGAGACGCCGAGGCTAGGATCAGTTTCATCGGGCAGACTCAGGAATTCGCTACTGCAAGTATGCGCGTCTTAAGTATGCGACGGTTTGTTGCTGAAGATCGGCGTAATTCATGTGCAGGGTTTCCTGCAGCGCTTCTTCGACGGACGAAGATGTGGCAATGCGGTCCAGCAAACGGCTGATGTCGCTTACGCCGCCCGCGTCGATAATCGATTCGACCACAGCCAGAGACCAGGCATACGCGGCCGCGGCGGAATTCCCAGAGAGCTCCATCCAGGATCCGCTCATGGCGCCGAGCGATGGAATGGCGCCCTGGCTCACCGCATCGACCAGCGCGCCAGCGTCGCGGCTGCTGCGGCGGCCTTCCATCCACTGCGCCACGCCTTCCTGCAGCCAAGTCGGAGCGCGCTGATGCGATTTTTGGCCGACGAAGCTATGCGTCAACTCGTGTTTCAGCACGTGCGCGAGTTCGGGCGTCACTTCTGTCAATCCTTGGACCGGGATTCGCAAACGGCCGTCGTTGAGTGCCCCCACCCATCCCGGCGCGCGTGTAATGTCGGCGAACGCTTGTTCGGTGTAAAGGATCACCGCGATCTGTTCGGGAGGCGTGTAATCGAGCTGCGATTCGAGATCGTTGAAATCGTCCTCAAGCGCGCGCAGGATCTCGCGAGCCAAATCAGGCGTTGCGCCCCCGTAATATTTCAAATCGAAGTGTGCTGTTTCGCCTTCGCGATAACTTTCTTCTTCGCTTTTGTCGCGTTCTGCCTTGGCGAGCGCTTCTTCGACATCGGGATCCCGGCGCAGACCTTCAGCGCGTTTCCATTCCTCGATCGCTTGATCCATTTTGTTCGCGCCGTAATACGCCCAGCCCATTAATTTTGCGACGTCAGGAGAATCTGGCAAAACGCGCCGCGCGCGCTCCAGCGGATCAAGGGCAGCCGTGAACTGGCTCTTGCGCAGATATAAGACAGCCAGATTCAGCAGCAGCCCTGTATTCTCCGGAGCGAAAACGAGCGCCTGCCGATACTGGTCGATGGCCGAATCGGTGTCGCCTTTTCCGTAAAGGAATTGCGCAGCTGCATAATGCGCCGCGGCGACTTTTGCGACGGCGAGCGTAGACCCGGTCCGCGCCTCGGATTCCAGATTTGCTATATACGCGTAGTCGACAGAATCTCCGTGGACCGCGAGCGCGGCGACATCTTCATATCCGCGAACCGGCTCGATTTCAGGAGCATTGACCGGCGGCTGCGAGTCTTTGGCGCCGCGAGAGTACGCAAAATCATCATGTTCGACGCGCGCGACGATCGACTTGGGGATTGAGAGCTGCCCGGCGGGAGTTTGATAGGTCACGTGCTGGCCGTCGTCCGTGACGTTTTCGGCGACGATTCGCTTGCCGTTCTTCAAGACAATCGTATCGGCCGATGCGGGCAGAGATGAGGCGATCAAGAGACACAACGCGAATGGTGCGGCAAACCTCATGCAACGATTTTAGCAATCGGGTTTCAGCGCCAATGTTCTCCCGCGAAAGCGCCATGTCTTAAGTCCAACAGTACTTTGGGACAGGCCAAGTTTTTGATGGCAGCAAGCGCGTGTGGAGGCAAGCAGGGCGGCCAAGCGATTTGGCTCACGATCCGCACGCACAAATAATTTCGCGTTTTGATCTTGCGAAACGCCGTTCTGAGTTTTATGCTATGGCGCGTCTTAATAAGCCGCTGGTTCTCATCCGGAATCATTCTGGAGCAGCGGACATGCAGCAAAGCAAAACTCATAATCGCAATTCATCTGCACCTTCGTTGCACGAATCTTTGTCTCGCGGGGTTCGGGGCGCTGATTCGAGACTTGCGATACCCCTTCTAAACAAGTTGTAGTGAACCATCACAAGCAGCAGGGGAAATTGCGTGGCATCTGAGGGTTCTGGAAAAGCACTCGGAGTCGCTGATACCGAGCCGATCATTGCTCGGGGTCACACTTTAGAGACCGTCACCAATAAAATCAGCTCCATCATTCTGACTCGGGGCACCACTCCGGGCTGGCTGATCGGTTTCCTCATCGCCTTTTCGATGTTGATGCTGCTGAACCTGGTCATCACATTGCTGATGATCAAGGGCGTAGGTATCTGGGGTATCCGTATTCCCGCCGCATGGGGCTTCGCGATCGTCAACTTCGTTTGGTGGATCGGAATTGGCCACGCGGGCACACTCATCTCCGCCATCCTTCTTTTGTTGCACCAGCAATGGCGCACGTCGATCAACCGCTTTGCCGAGGCGATGACGATTTTTGCCGTCATGTGCGCAGGCATGTTTCCGCTGCTGCACATGGGCCGTCCCTGGCTCTTTTTCTACTTGATGCCGTATCCCAATCCGATGTGGCTATGGCCTCAGTTCCGCAGCCCGCTGGTCTGGGACGTTTTCGCGGTATCGACCTACTTCACGGTCTCGTTGCTCTTCTGGTTCCTGGGAATGATCCCGGACTTCGCGACGTTGAGGGACCGCGCCAAGCATAAAGCCGGCCAAATTATCTACGGCATGCTTTCGATGGGCTGGCGCGGATCGGCGGTCCACTGGTCGCGTTATGAGATCGCTTCGGTCCTGTTAGCCGGCCTGGCGACGCCTCTCGTTGTCTCCGTTCACACGGTTGTGAGCTTCGACTTCACAATCGGCATTATTCCGGGCTGGCACACGACGATTTTCCCGCCATATTTCGTAGCCGGCGCCATTTATTCAGGGTTTGCCCTGGTGCTGACACTGGCGATTCCGATTCGCAGGGTCTACCACCTCGAGGACTTGGTCACTGCGCGGCATCTCGACATCATGGCGAAAGTCATGCTCGCCACAGGCCTGATCGTTGCATATGGCTACGGCATAGAAGCGTTCATGGCCTTCTACAGCGGCGATTATTACGAGAAGTTCATGCTCACGAACCGCTTGCATGGTCCGTATATGGGCATCTATTTCATGCTGCTGACGTGCAATATCGCGCTTCCGCAGCTGCTTTGGATCCGCAAAGTGCGGCGCAGTATTCCCGCGCTTTTTGTTATTTCGCTGATTGTAAATACCGGAATGTGGCTCGAGCGGTTCGTAATCGTCGTGATCAGCTTGGCGCGCGATTTCGTGCCGTCTTCATGGCGCATGTACTATCCGACGCGCTGGGACTGGGCCACATACGTGGGCACGTTTGGTCTTTTCTTTACCTGCTTCTATCTCTTCCTTCGCTTCCTGCCGATGATTTCGATCGTGGAGGTTCGCGCTCTCGTGCACGAAACGAACGAAGAAGACTTGCGTTTGCATAAGTAGGACGGCTCAGAGGATCGATGGGGCAAATCTTTCATCGCAGCACGAACATGGTCTCCCGCATCAGCATTTATGGTGCGGTGCTGATCATTGCCGCCCTCGCCTACGCGCTTTACGCCATCGCGATGTCACCCTGGTACACCAACGTTGGAGTGAAGCTGCAACAGCCCGTGCCCTTCAGCCATCGCCATCACGCTGGCGAGCTCGGCATCGACTGCCGCTATTGTCATACCTCCGTCGAAAATTCGTCGTTTGCGGGAGTGCCGCCGACGCAGACGTGCATGACGTGCCATTCACAGATTTGGACGAATTCGTCGATGCTCGAGCCTGTGCGCGCGAGCTATCGCAATGACACCTCTCTTGAATGGCAGCGCGTGAATGCGCTTCCCGATTTTGTTTACTTCGACCATAGCATCCATATCGCAAAGGGCGTCGGCTGCACCACGTGTCACGGCCAAATCGCCGAAATGCCGCTCACTCAGCGCGCCGGCACTTTGTATATGTCCTGGTGCCTCGATTGCCACCGCCAACCGGAAAAGAATCTGCGGCCGAAAGCGGAAGTATTCGATCCCTTCTACCAGCCGCCTTCACGACTACATGCGGTGACGGTCGATGGAATGGAGTTTACGGATCAGCTGACGATGGGCCGTTACCTGCGAAAAGAATACAAAGTCGCAAGCTTGCAGTATTGCTCGACATGCCATCGGTGAAAACGAAGCGATGAACGAAACATCGAATCCGAAAAACGCAGTCGATCTCGCCGCGGTTCGCGCGAAACTCGGGTCTGATAAAGCTCCGCGTTTCTGGCAAAGCATCGAGCAGCTGGCGGAAACAAGTACCTACCAGGAATTTCGGGATTACGAATTTCCCCCGAGCGCCGGAAAAGCGAATGACACCATTAATCGCCGCGATGTTCTGAAGTTGATGGCCGCCTCCGCTGCTATGGCCGGCCTGAGCGCATGCACTAAGCTGCCGCCGGAAAAAATTGTTCCCTATGCGCATCCGCCAGAAGAGATTATTCCGGGCCGCCCGCTCTTCTATGCTACGTCGATGCCGGAAAGCGGCTGTTCTGTAGGGGTCTTGGTTGAAAGCCACATGGGCCGGCCGACCAAGATCGAAGGCAATCCGGAGCATCCCGGCAGTCTGGGCGGCACGGACGTCTTTATGCAATCTTCGATTTTGAATCTGTACGATCCGGACCGCTCGCAGGTGGTTTTGAACGAAGGCCGCGTAAGTTCGTGGACCGATTTCGTGGCGGCCATGGTCAACGAGAAGACGGGACTGGCCGCAAAAGGTGCGGGCATGGCCATTTTGACCCGCACCGTTACGTCGCCCGCTCTTGGCGCGCAGATGAAATCTCTGCTGGCGCAAAATCCCGATGCGAAGTGGTATCAATATGAACCCTGTGGCGGTCATTCGGCGCGCGAAGGCTCGCGTATGGTTTTCGGCCGGCCGGTCAACACGGTTTATCGTTTCGACCAGGCCGACGTAGTCGTTTCCCTCGACGCGGATTTCCTCGTCTCCGGCGCCGGACATCAGCGGTACGCGCGCGACTTTTCCTCGCGGCGCGATCTTTCAGCCGGCGCTTCTTCCAAATTGAATCGTCTTTACGTCGCGGAAAGTATGTCGACCAGCACAGGCGCTGTCGCCGACCACCGGCTGCCGTTGCGCTCGTCTGACATCGACGATCTCGCGCGGCAGCTCGCGGCTGCCGCTGGTGTTGCCGTGCCGCCCAGTGCAAACGCCAGCTCGAAACTTCCTGCGGAATGGGTGGGCGCCGTTGGCCGCGATCTGAGCGCACACAAAGGTTCTTCGATCGTCATCGCCGGCGAACAGCAGCCGCCTTTTGTGCACGCGCTGGTGCACGCGATCAACGCGGCGCTAGGGAACGTCGGCAAGACGGTCATCTACACGGAATCCCTCGAAGCGGATCCCGTCAATCAGACCGATTCGCTGCGCGATCTCGTGAACAGCATGAATGCCGGACGAGTGAATTTCCTGTTGATACTTGGCTGCAATCCGGTTTACGACGCGCCCGCCGATTTCAATTTCACTGCCGCGCTGCAAAACGTGGGACTGCGCATTCATCACGGTTTGTATCAGGACGAAACCGCCGAGCTTTGCCACTGGCACGCGCCTGCCGCTCATTATCTTGAATCCTGGAGTGATGGCCGGGCGTACGACGGGACCGTGGGCATCGTTCAACCCCTGATCGCGCCTTTGTATGACGGCCATTCCACGCACGAAATCCTCGCGCTTTTTACCGGCGATTCCGGCAAGCCTGGCCACGACATTGTTCGCGATTACTGGCAAAGCCAGCGTTCGGAGAAGGACAAGGCTTTCGAGGCGCTCTGGGAAACATCGCTTCACGATGGCCTGATCGCCGGAACGGCGCTGCCCGCAATCTCCCTATCGCCTCACGCAGACTTCGCCGCCCAGGGAGGCGCGCAAACACCGTCGAGCGATGCAGGCAAGCTTGAAATTGTTTTCCGTCCCGATCCTTCGCTCGGCGACGGAGAATTCGCCAACAACTCGTGGCTTCAGGAGCTTCCAAAGCCCATCACTCGAATTTGCTGGGACAACGCAGTGATGGTCAGCCCCGGCACAGCCCAGCAGATCGATCTCGCCGAAGGCGATTACGTAAAGCTCAAGCTCGGGGGGCGCGAAGCGCAAGGCGGCGTTCACATCGTGCCCGGCCATGCCGATAATTCGGTTACCGTACACCTGGGGTTTGGCCGGTGGCGTGGCGGGAACGTTCTGTTGGAGCGCGGTTTCAGCGGGTACCTTTTGCGAACGTCGTCCGCCCCAGGGTTCGCCCGTGGCGTGGAAATCGAAAAGACCGGCAAACAGTTTTCCTTCGCGGTAATGCAGTTTCAAACGCCCGTCGAATCAAATGGCAAACTCGTCGATGAGGAAAGCGAATCTGCGGTAGACGAGGGTGAGCGCGATCTGATCCGCGTCGCCACGTTTGACGAATTTCAGAAGAATCCGAATTTTGCCAGGCGAGAAGACGAAGAAGAAACCAAGGATTATTCGATTTATCCCCGTTACAAGTACGACGGCTATGCCTGGGGTATGTCGATCGACTTGAACCGGTGCATCGGCTGCAACGCGTGCGTGGCCGCTTGTGTATCCGAGAACAACATTGCTGTCGTCGGCAAAGAGCAGGTGATGCGTGGCCGCATCATGCACTGGATCCGCATCGACACGTATTTCAGCGGCGGCCTCGACAATCCGGAGATGTATTACGAGCCGATGCCGTGCATGCAGTGTGAAAATGCTCCGTGCGAGTACGTCTGCCCGGTCGGCGCGACAACGCATAGCGCCGAAGGCTTGAACGACATGACCTACAATCGCTGCGTAGGTACGCGCTATTGTTCGAACAACTGTCCTTACAAGGTCCGCCGGTTCAATTTCTTCCTTTTTTCCGATTACAAGACGCCCAGCCTGTATGGCATGCGCAACCCGAACGTGACGGTCCGCAGCCGCGGCGTGATGGAAAAGTGCACCTACTGCGTGCAGCGTATCAACGCGGCGAAGATTCGCTCGGAAGTGGAAAACCGCATGATTCGCGACGGCGAGATCGTTACGGCCTGCCAGGCCGCGTGCCCGGCGGAAGCGATTATTTTCGGCAATGTCAATGATCCCACGAGCCGCGTCTCGAAACTGAAGGCGCAGCCGCGCGATTACAGCTTGCTTGCGGATTTGAATACGCGCCCGCGTACCACGTATTTGGCCCGGGTGCGAAATCCGAATCCGGAATTGCGCGGGTAGGAAGGCGTTATGGCAAAGCGGGCACTTTACGGCTTGTTGGCGGAGTTCGAAACGCCGCACGAAATCGTGGCGGCGGCGAATCGCGCTCGCGAGGCGGGCTATCGCCGCATCGATGGATTCAGTCCGTTTCCGGTCGAAGGGCTCGCGGAAGCTGTCGGTTACCGTTGGACGATTCTGCCGACGCTCGTGTTCTTCGGCGGACTGGGAGGCGGACTCACCGGGTTCGGAATGTGCTGGTACGCGAACGTTCTTAGCTTCCCGTTGAATATCGGCGGCAAGCCATGGAACAGCTGGCCGATGTGGATTCCGATCACTTTCGAGCTGACGATTCTCGGAGCCGCCCTTACGACCGTTCTCGGGATGATGGCTCTCTCGGGATTGCCGACGCCCTATCATCCGACCTTCAACGTAGAGCGCTTCGCGTTGGCGTCGACCGACCGCTTCTTCCTGGTCATCAAGGCGCGTGACAAAAAATTCGATTTGCCTCAAACCAAGGCTTTCTTGCAGAGCTTGAACCCGTATGGAGTGTATGAAGTTGAAGATTGACCGATCCGCGGAAAGCCATTCGCGCGAAGCGCGTCGCCCGAGCCGCTTGCGAATCGGCATGGCTGCCGCTTGCCTTGGCGCGTTTATTTTCTGCGGATGCCGCCTGGACATGCACATCCAGCCGAAATATCTGCCGTATGAACCCACCAGTTTCTTTGCGGACGGCCGGTCGGAGCGCCCGCCTGTGCCTGGGACGGTGGCGCGGGGCCAGTTGCGCCTGGATGAGCTTTTCTATACGGGCCGCGAAAATGGAGTGCTGGTCGATAAGTTTCCGTTCCCCATTACTCGAGCCGACCTCGAACGCGGGCGCGAGCGTTACAACGTTTATTGCACGCCTTGCCACGATTACACCGGAAGCGGGCAGGGCATGATCGTGCGGCGCGGATTCCCGCAACCGCCTTCGTATCATATTCAGCGGCTGCGCGACGAACCCGCGGGGCATTTCTTCGAAGTGATGACCGACGGATTTGGCGCGATGTATAGCTATGCGGCTCGCGTCGAGCCCGCCGACCGCTGGAGAATTGCGGCATACATTCGCGTATTGCAGCTCAGTCACAACGCGAGGATCAGCGACGTGCCGGAATCGGAGCGATCGCAGTTGTCTCAATCATCCGGCAATCAAAACTCCGCGCAGTCTACAGGTCAGGCTCAATGAGTTCTTCTGGAGCAGCGACGGGAAAAATCGATAACGCGCGTACGCGCTCTCTCGGCGTTGGCGTGCTTTTTATCGTTCTCGCCTTCGTTTTGGGATTGATCGATTCCCGCAAAGCGGGAGGCAGCGGCTGGACGTATTTTCTGCAGTGCTACGACTTCGCTTTCATGTTTTGGTTCATCATCGCGATTGGAATGCTGTCGGTGCTGATGGTGCATCACCTCACCGGCGGCTGGTGGGGGCTTCCGATCCGCCGTATTCTCGAAGCTGGTTCGCGGACGATCTGGGTTGTGGCGATACTGTTTCTCCCGATTTTGCTCGGTGCCGGCCACCTCTTCAACTGGACGCATCCGGGCTTCATCCCCGATACGGCCGTCGATCACTTCAAGCACGTTTACCTGCAGCGCCCGTTCTTTACTGTTCGCGCGATCATTTATTTCGGGGCGTGGTTCATTTGGGTTTACTTCCTTAACAAATGGTCCGCTGAACAGGATAAGACCGGCGATCCAGTTCTGAGAAGCAAGCTGAGCAAGCTTTCTGCGCCCGGCTTGGTAATGATCGCGATCACTCTCTCAGGCGCGGTGATTGACTGGGTGATGTCTCTCGAGCCCGAGTGGTTTTCGACCATGTACGGATTCATCTTCATGGTGGCTTGTTTGCTCGCCGGCCTGGCGTTCTCAATCGTGATCCTTCGCCGGGTCTATCAGTTCGAGCCGCTGAAAGCTACGATCCAGCCGAAGCGGCTGATCGATATGGGCAACCTGATGCTGGCGTTCCTGTTGTTGCTCACCTACACATCGTTTTCACAGTTTTTGATCATCTGGTCTGGCAACTTGAAGGACGAAATCCCGTGGTACATGGTCCGCGCATTCGGGGGCTGGGGCGTAATCGGCGCTTTGCTGCTGATCTTCCACTTCTTTATTCCCTTCTTCCTGTTGTTGCAGCGGAGAATCAAGAAGGAATTGCCCACGCTGGCGATGGTTGCGCTTTGGTTTTTGGTTCTGACTTTGTTGGACATCTACTGGATCGTTGTGCCAGCGTACGAACAGCATCGCCCGCAGTTTCGAGTTCTGGATTTCGTGGCGCTGCTCGGTATTGGCGGACTGTGGCTTGCTTCCTTCTTCACGCAATTGAAGAAGCTGCCGCTGCTGCCCTTGCACGACCCGCGTTTCGAACCGCATTTGGAGCATCAGCATGGCGACTGAACATCGTCACCACGAAGACCCGCGCAAAGAGCGTGAAGAAGGCTACGAGCGAAGGGATGCAAGCATCCCGGGCTTGCTTCAGGGCGCTTTTTGGATGGCCCTGGTCTTATTTGTCACGTTGATGTTGATGCGATTTGTTTTCGGCTATTTCAAGAAAGTGCAGCCGTTAGGTCCGACCGCTTCACCCTTAGTGACTCCGGCGCAGCAGGCGAAAGAGATGCTTCCGCCAAGCCCGCGCTTGCAGGTGCAACCGCACAATGAACTCGTGGATTATTGCGACGCGCAGCAGAAACAGGTGAATACCTACGGCTGGATTGATGAGCAAAGCGGCGTTGTTCGGATTCCGGTGGATCGCGCGATGGATTTGATTCTTACGCGCGGCTTGCCGACGCGCTCGGCGAGCGAGACGCCCGCGAATGCGCCAAAAGTTCCGACGGCCACGGTGGCAGGAGGGGAAGATGTCGAGGGTCAATGCGGATATTTGACCGAACCCGGACCCTCCTTGCCGGGTGAAGGGCAAGAGAAGTAGCGCGAAGCGAGACTGTTTGAAGAGTTTCGTTCGACGAATTGGATGGAGACATGCGTTTTAGAGAAAATTTGAACCAAACATGGCTTGTGGCGGCTGTTCTGGCCGCAACGTTCATTGCGTGTGCGCCTTCGGCGACCGCTCAACTCACAGATCCAACTCAAACGATCGGCATGCGGCCTGAATTGCTCAAGGATGTCGGCGTCGATCAGAAGCTCAATTCCTCGATTCCTCTGGACCTGAATTTTCGCGACGAACACAACAATGCGGTAACACTCGCGCAATACTTCGGAACAAAACCTGTCATCTTGACGCTGGTTTATTACAACTGCCCGATGCTCTGCACGCAGATCCTCAACGGTCTCGATCGCAGCCTGCAGGAAATACCGCTGAGTGTCGGGAAAGACTTCAACGTGGTTACGGTCAGCATCGATCCGACCGATAAGCCGCGGCTGGCGGAGGCGAAGCAGGCCGTCTATACGGGAATGTATCGGCGGGCCGGTGCCGCTGACGGTTGGCACTTCCTTACGGGCGACGATCCTCAAATCAAACAACTGGCTGACTCGGTGGGGTTTCGGTACGCATTCGATCCCGATTCTCACCAATACGCGCACGCCAGCGTGATTATGGTTCTGACGCCTCAAGGCAAGATCTCAAAATATTTTTACGGCGTTTCGTTTCCGTCGCGTGATCTCAGGCTCGGCTTGGTGGACGCCTCCTCAGGAAAAATCGGATCGCCCGCCGATGAAATTTTGCTTTACTGCTATCACTACGATCCGCACACCGGAAAATATGGGCTGCTGATTTCGCACGTGCTTCAGCTGGGAGGCCTGGCAACGATCTTGGTGGGCGGGATTTTCCTGATTGTTCTTTTCCGGAGCGGACATCACGACCCGTTGCACGGCAGCAAAGCGTAAGACGACATTGACGAGCTTGGAATGGTTTTAACGGACCTGAATAGATGATGGGAATCCTTCAATCTGGTGTGGGCGTTTTGGGGGACGTGGCGGCGATGATTCCTTTGCAGCCGCCGGCGGCGTCCTCTATAGCGGCCGGCATCGACAAGCTCTACTTCGTGCTGACCGGTATTACCCTGTTCTTCGCGGTCCTGATTTTTTCGATCATTTTCTATTTCATGGTGAAGTATCGCCGCCGCTCAGACGACGAGGTGCCGGCCGAAACGCACACCTCGATGTTTCTTGAACTCACATGGACCATCATTCCTTCGTTAATTTGCGTGGTCCTGTTCGTTTGGGCGTCCGAGCTATACGTCCGCAATTCGCGCCCGCCGGCGTCCTCCAACGAGATTTTCGTGATCGGGAAGCAATGGATGTGGCACCTGCAACACCCGGAGGGTCCGCGCGAGATCAATGAGTTGCACATACCCGTCGGCGTGCCCGTGAAATTGACGATGACTTCGCAGGACGTGATCCACGATTTCTATATCCCGGCGTTCCGCGTCAAGAAGGACGTTCTGCCCGGCCGCTATACGCAGCTTTGGTTTCAGCCCACGGAGGTAGGGACCTACCATCTTTTCTGCGCCCAATACTGCGGCACCAATCACTCGGAAATGATCGGCTGGATATACGTCATGCCACCCTCGGACTACGCTGCGTGGCTGGCAGGTGGAGAGCAGACTGAATCGCTCGCGCAACAGGGCGAGCGGCTGTTCAGCCAGTTTGGTTGCGGATCATGCCACGCGGCCGAAGGCAGCGGCAAAGGCCCGTCGCTGGCCGGTATCTACGGAAAACCTGAAAAATTACAAGACGGCCAGAGCCGCATCGTCGACGAAAATCTGATTCGTGACGCTATTATGAATCCGAATTCCGTGCAGTTGCCGAACTATCAGCCGATCATGCCCACCTATCAGGGGCAGATCGATCCAGATCAGATGTCTCAGCTCATCGCCTATGTGAAGTCGCTCGGTTCGGAAGAAAGGAACGGGAAATGAGTACGGCTACCGTAGATCTGCGCGAGGCGCCGATCGAATCCAGCGTGAATTATCTGAACGCCCGGTACGGTATCAAATCGTGGCTCCTTACCCTCGATCATAAAAGGATCGGTCTGCTGTATCTGGGTACGATCACCTTTATGTTTTTCGTGGGTGGGACGGCCGCGGTTTTGATGCGGTTGCATCTGATCGAGCCCCAGGGAGCTCTTTTCGAGCCGGAAACCTACAACAAGATGTTCTCGACCCACGGGATCATCATGGTTTTCTTTTTCCTGGTGCCGTCGATTCCCGCGACGCTGGGAAATTTCCTGATCCCTCTGATGATTGGGGCGCGCGATGTGGCCTTCCCCAAGTTGAACCTGATGAGCTGGTACATTTTCGTCACCGGCTGCTGCTTCGCGATGTATGGCGTGATTTCAGGCGGCGTGGATACGGGCTGGACATTTTATCCGCCCTATAGCAGCGCTTACTCCCAAACTCACGTAATCGCCTTTGCGCTGGGGATTTTTATCGCGGGCTTCTCATCGATCCTCACAGGTTTGAACTTCGTCGTCACGATTCACAAGATGCGCTGCCCAGGGATGACCTGGTTCCGGCTGCCGCTATTTATCTGGTCGATGTACGCAACCAGCCTGATCTTCGTGCTTGGCACGCCGGTGATCGCCATCACACTCGCGCTTCTGGCTGCGGAGCGGTTGCTCCACGTCGGAATTTTCGACCCCGCAGTCGGCGGCGATCCCTTGCTCTTCCAACATTTGTTCTGGTTCTATTCTCACCCGGCCGTATACATCATGATTTTGCCGGGCATGGGCGTCATCAGCGAGTTGATCACCGCGTTCTCACGCAAGAAAATCTTCGGCTACACATTCGTGGCGTTTTCCAGCTTGGCCATCGCCGTGATCAGCTTCATTGTCTGGGGACATCACATGTTCGTCACGGGCCAGTCAATCTACGCCGGGCTGGTTTTCTCTGTATTGAGCTTCGTAGTAGCGATTCCCTCGGCAATTAAAGTTTTCAACTGGATGGCCACGCTGTATCGCGGCTCGATTTCCTACGAAGCGCCGATGTTGTACGCCCTTGGCTTCATCGGCCTTTTTACGATCGGCGGCTTGACGGGATTGTTCCTCGCATCGCTGGCCACAGACGTGCACTTGAACGGCACCTACTTCGTCGTCGCGCACTTCCACTACATCATGGTCGGCGGCGCCGTGATGGCGTACCTGGGAGGGATTCATTTCTGGTGGCCGAAAATTACCGGCCGGCTCTATCCCGACTATTGGGCGCGCATCGCTGCCGCCATTGTTTTCATCGGATTCAATCTCACGTTTTTCCCGCAGTTCATGCTCGGGTATTTGGGAATGCCTCGGCGCTATGCGATGTATCCCAGCGAATTCCAGGTGCTCAACGTGATGTCGTCCGCCGGCGCATCGATATTGGGAATCGGCTATTTGATTCCGCTTGTCTACCTGATCTGGTCGATGCGTTACGGGCCGGTTGCCTCAGCGAACCCGTGGAAGGCCAAGGGTCTCGAATGGACAACCGCATCACCACCGCCCACGGAGAATTTCGCCGAAATTCCCGTGGTGAATGAGGACGCTTACAATTATCCGGTCGCAGAGCCGCGTCATTATCCCGATGCTCCTGGAGTCGCCCGTGTCTGAAATGGCCGCACATACGCCGCATTCTCATCCACCCGGTTTCGCGCATCAGTTCGAGACGATCGAGCAGCAGCGCGAGGCGGGCACTCTGGGAATGTGGGTATTCCTGGTGACGGAAATCCTGTTTTTCGGCGGGATGTTCACCTCGTACATCATTTACCGCGCTCTGCACTTGCAGTCTTTTATCGAAGGAAGCCACGACCTGTTTGTGAAGTTCGGCGCAACAAATACGGCAGTGCTGATTTGCAGCAGCTTAACGATGGCCATGGCGATCCGCTCGGCGCAAACCGGAAAATCCAAGCGCACGATCATCGGGTATCTGCTGGTCACCATGCTTCTTGGCGCCACGTTCCTTTTCCTCAAGCTTCGTTTTGAGTGGTATGCCGATTGGAAAGAGGGTCTCATTCCTGGCGTCAGCTGGATCCCGAGCGCGGCACACACGCCCGGAGTGAAGATGTTTATGTGCTTTTACTTTTTCATGACCGGATTGCACGCGCTGCACATGGTGGTCGGATTGGGCATCTTGACGGTGCTCGTCATTATGACCGCGCGAAACCGGTTCTCGTCGCAATATTACCAGCCGCTTGAGATCAGCGGGCTTTACTGGCACTTTGTCGATATCGTCTGGATTTTCTTATTCCCGCTTCTGTATTTGATTGGCGGACGCTACCCGGGGAGCTGACATTGAATGTCTGAACACGGCGAACAGCAGGGCCATATCGGACACGTTGTGCCTGTCGGCGTGTACCTGGCGGTTTTTATCGCGCTCATGTTCGGCACCGCCCTGACGACGGGCGTTGCCTACATCGATCTGGGCCGATGGAATACCGTGGTCGCACTGGCGATCGCCGTCGTGAAGATGCTGCTCGTCGTTCTATTCTTTATGCATGTGAAATATTCGACCGGATTGACCCGCATTATCATCATCGCCGGATTTTTCTGGCTGGGCATCATGATCACCCTATCCTGCGCCGATGAATTGACGCGCCGCTGGGAAATCGTGCCCAAGGGCTGGTCCATGATCGCCCCGCATATTTACCACCTGCGCTAAACGCCGCTCCGCCTCACCGAACCGCAGGCCACCAGGATGATCGGCGGGTGTCCCGCGCTTTATGAGGGTGGGGGGACCTGCTTAAGCTTCGGGGGAGCGGAAGGCTACAACGGCATTCAAGCCGCCAAACGCAAATGAATTGGAAATCGCGGCTCCTACGCGTGCCTCCCGCGATTGGTTGGGAATGTAGTCAAGGTCGCATTCAGGATCGCGGCCCAGGTAGTTGACCGTCGGCGGCAAAATTCCCTTGTAGAGCGCCAGAATCGTGGCAATGGCTTCGAGTGCGCCGGCCGCGCCCAGCGCGTGCCCGTGCATCGATTTCGTCGAGCTGACCCCTACTTTATCGGCGTGTGCGCCGAAAACCTCGCGGATCGCCCGGGATTCCACAGGGTCGTTCCCGAGCGTTCCCGTACCGTGCGCGTTGATGTAGCCAACCTCCTCGGGTGCCATCTGAGCTTCGCGCAGCGCGGAGCGCATCGCGCGCGCCGGGCCTTCCACCGCCGGCTGCGTCAAATGGTGCGCGTCAGAAGTCATGCCCAGGCCGCAAACCTCGGCGTAGATTCGCGCGCCGCGTGCCTTGGCAGCGTCTAGCGGCTCGAGGATCATCATCGCGCCGCCCTCGCCCAGGATCATCCCCCGCCGGTCTTTGCTGAACGGCCGGCAAGTATCCGGCGAAATCACGCGCATCGCTTCCCAGGCCTTCAGCATGCCCACGGTAAAAAACGCTTCCGCGCCGCCGGTAACGGCCATCTCAGCTTGGCCATCCCTCACCAGACGGAACGCCTGCCCGATCGCGTGATTCGCCGAAGAGCACGCCGTCGAAATCGTGTAAACCGGGCCGCTCAATCCGAGGTCCATGGAAATGTGGCTGGCGCCCGCGTTCGCCATTGTTTTGGGAATCGTCAGAGGATGCACGCGGCCGCGGCCGTTTACCCACAGGTCTTCGAATCCCGCCTCGATCGCGGCTTGGCCGCCCACTGCAGAGCCGCATACGATCGCCGCGTTCTCGCGTAGGGAGGAAGTGAGTTCGAGTCCCGAGTCCTTCATCGCCGCGCGCGCCGAAACCACGGAGAATTGCGCGAAGCGGTCAAGCTGCGCATCCTTGCCGCCTTCAAAATGCTTGAGCGGATCAAAGTCGCGGACCTGTGCCGCGTTCTGGATTTTCAGGCCGACCCGCGATCCGTCCACGCACTGCAATGCGCCGATCGCGGACCTGCCCGCGCGCAGGTTTTCCCAGTTCTTTGCCAGATCCAGGCCGAGCGGCGAGACGATTCCGAGGCCCGTGATGGCGACGCGCCGAGAGCCCATTAGCTCGCCGGGCTGGTTGAGCCCACGGACGCATCCGGAGGCGCAGCCGCAAGGAGCTTCTTAATGCCTTCAACTACGTCGTTCACTGTCTTCAGCGACCGGACGTCGTCATCGGGTATCGAAATTTTGAAGGCATTTTCGAGCTCAAAGAGAAGGGTGAATACGTCCAGGGAATCGATGCCCATTTCCTGCAAATTCGTATCCAGCTTGATGTTTTCGGCCGGAATGCGCTTTACCGACGCAAGAGTCGCGATCACTTTTTCTGCAACCGCATCAGGCATCTACCTCACCCCCAGAGTAAATCCGCAGTGATTTTCGCACGGTCAAAACGTAGCTTATAGGAGTTGGAAAATCAATTCTAGCAGGAGTGCTGGATACAGAAAATATCGCTTGTCTCAATCGCTCGCCGGCCCGTGTGATTCCGTCGCTATGGCATAATAGCTCTAACGGCAGCGCAGAAGCGGTAACAGGCTGTATCGGAGTAGTCTCGAGATTCCGTGACATTTCGCGCGAAAATTCGGGGGAAAGCCAAGGCGGCGCACCGCAAACTGCGTGAGGCACGCATGATTGCCAAAGGCCTTTTGTCCACGCGCCATCCGCTGCTCGTGCACATCATTCCGATGCGGCGCTGTAATCTTGCTTGCACGTACTGTAACGAATTCGACGATTTTTCGAAGCCGGTGCCGCTCGAAGAAATGTTCAAGCGCATCGACCGGCTTGGCGCGATGGGCACTTCTGTGATTACGATCAGCGGCGGTGAGCCGCTTTTGCATCCCGAGCTCGATCAGATCATCGCGCGAATTCGCAGGAACGGAATAATTGCCGGCCTCATTACCAATGGCTACTTGCTTGTCGCGGACCGCATCGAACGGCTGAATCGCGCCGGCCTTGAATACCTGCAAATCAGCATCGACAACGTGCAGCCCGATGACGTTTCGAAAAAAAGCCTGAAGGTGCTTGACCAGAAATTGAAACTTCTGGCCGATCACGCTGAATTTCACGTGAACATCAATTCCGTCCTCGGCAGCGACGTGCGCAATCCCGAAGACGCGCTTACCGTGGCGCATCGCGCTCTTGAGCTCGGCTTTACTTCCACAGTAGGCATATTGCACGACGGCAACGGCCAGCTTCAGCCGCTTGGTGAACGCCAGCGCGAAATCTTTGAAGAAATTATGTCGCTGGGCAAACGCTCTTTCTCGCGGGTGAATAGCTTCCAGCACAATATCGCCGCGGGCCGCGAAAATGATTGGCGATGCCGCGCAGGGTCTCGCTACTTGTACGTTTGCGAGGATGGATTGGTGCATTACTGTTCCCAGCAGCGCGGCTATCCGGGAATTCCATTGGCGGAGTACACGCTTGAGCAGCGCCGGCGCGAATTCTTAACCAAAAAGGGCTGCGCGCCGCGGTGCACCGTCTCTTGCGTGCATCAAATCTCCGTCGTCGATTCCTGGCGCGCTCCGCAGACGCGCGAAGCGGGCCCCTCTGCTCCATCGCAGTCTTTCGTGCAATTTACCGGCACGCAGCGCAGCAACTAGAAGCGCCCCACGCCCGCCGTGACTCCACTGTTTCCCCGCCCGACCGCCTAGGGCATCCGATTTCGCTTTTCGATCGCCGCGCGGACGGTATTATTTCTTCAGGTTTTGAATCGCCCATGCTGAAGCGCCTCTTTTCACACTACCTTGCCCAAGAACTGCGGCCGATGCTGCATCTCGCGATTCCGCTCGCCTTGGCAGAACTTGGCTGGATGACGATGGGCATCGTAGACACGATGATGGTCGGCCGGCAATTGGACAGCTCCGTGGCGATCGCCGCCGTAAGCCTCGGCAGCATTGTCTATTACGTCGTGGCGATTTTCGGGACGGGATTCATGCTCGGCCTCGATACGCTGGTGTCGCATTCGTTCGGCGCCGGCGATTTGGAAGATGCGCACCGCTCGCTCGTGAACGGCATATATCTCAGTCTCGGGTTGGCGCCTGTCCTGATGCTTGTTGTTCATCTGTTCGATCCGGTGCTGCGGTCCATTGGGATCGAGAAGGCCGTCCTCGATCAGGCGATTCCGTACCTGAACTCGATTAACTGGAGCACGCTGCCCTTGTTGCTCTATTTCGTTTTTCGCCGGTATCTGCAAGGCGTCAATCTCGCAAGGCCCGTGATGTTTTCGCTGGTTTCCGCGAACCTCGTAAATCTCGCCGGAAACTGGGCGTTGATCTATGGGCATCTTGGATTTCGAGCAATGGGCACTGTGGGTTCGGGATGGTCCACATGCGTGGCGCGGGTTTACATGGCTGCCGTCCTATTGATTTACGCGATCTATTACGACGTGCGTTACCAGACGGGTCTGTTGAAGGCGTCGCGGTTGCCTCATCTGCCGCGGGTATGGCGGCTGATCACGCTCGGATTTCCTGCGGCGATGCAACTCGGCCTTGAGGTGTGTGTCTTCGCCGTGGCGACCGCATGGATCGGTAGGCTCGGCGCTGTTCCGCTTGCGAGCCACCAGGTCGCCCTCAACACAGTCAGTTTTACCTACATGGTTCCGCTGGGAATTGGTTCCGCAGCTGCTGTTCGCGTCGGACAGGCCATCGGACGCGGCGACCCGCGCGCGGCAAGCCGCGCCGGTTGGACTGCACTGAGCTTTGGCGCGGCGTTCATGACTTGCACCGCCATCGCATTCTGGACCGTGCCGCACTACATCATCCGCATCTACACGCCCGACCCTGCCATAATCCGGACCGCTGGCACGCTGCTCTTCGTTGCAGCATTCTTTCAGCTTTTCGATGGCCTGCAGGCCGTCGCCACTGGAGCGCTGCGCGGCGCGGGCGACACGCGAACCCCGATGATTTGCTTCGCAGCTTTCTATTGGCTTGTAGGCTTGCCGCTGGGCGCCTATCTGTCTTTGTGGCGCGGCTGGGGAGCCCCGGGGCTGTGGATCGGTTTGTGCGCGGCGCTGATCTTAATCGGAACTGTGCTGCTCTTCGTTTGGCGCCGCACCGAGAAGTCTCTTTCGGAGCGGTTCAGTCACAATATTCCTGAGCCTGTTGAGACCCCGGAAGGCCCGGTGTTATCCTGACGCCGGGGAATGCTGACCGACTTCCGCTGTATCTGCACGTCGATTTCAAAGCTCGCACAAATTTCTCTCGGGCGCTCGATGGAGTCTCACGGATAGGCGCGCATGGCTTCCACAGCTGAATACGCGCATCCGATCCCGCAGGTCAATCCGTGGTTGATCGCTATTACCGTAATTATGGCCACGTTCATGGAAGTGCTCGATACGAGCGTGGCGAATGTCTCGCTGCCGCACATCGCCGGCAGCCTTTCGGCCAGCGTCGACGAAAGCACGTGGGTTCTCACTTCTTACTTGGTTTCGAACGCTATCGTTCTGCCGCTTACTGGATGGCTGGCCGCCGTTTTCGGCCGCAAACGGTTTTTTCTCGTCTGCGTAGTCGTTTTCACGCTCAGTTCGCTGCTTTGCGGGCTGGCACCGTCGCTGCCTGCGCTCGTAATTGCGCGCGTGATTCAAGGAGCCGGTGGAGGTGGAATGCAGCCCATGTCCCAGGCGATTCTCGTGGATACCTTTCCGCGGGAAAAGCAGGGCATGGCGATGGCGATCTACGGCATGGGGGTAGTTGTGGCGCCAACCCTTGGTCCGACGCTTGGCGGCTGGATTACCGACAACTATTCGTGGCGATGGATTTTCTTTCTGAACGTGCCGGTGGGAATTCTCTCCGTGATTTTGATCTCGTTGCTGATTGCCGAATCGGGAAAGTCCAGCCGGTCGGCCAAGAATATCGACTTTTTGGGATTGGGATTTTTGGGCGTCGGTCTTGGATTTCTGCAAATCGTGCTGGATAAGGGCGAGCGCGACGACTGGTTTGGTTCGACATTCATTACGTGGATGACCGTGATTTCCGTCACGGCGCTGATCGCCCTGGTAATTCGGGAACTGCGCACGAAAAATCCCGTGGTCGATCTGACTCTTTTCAAGGACCGCAACTTCGCCATTTCGACGTTCATGATGTATACGCTCGGGGTGGTCCTCTACGGCACCACTTTGTTGCTGCCGATCCTTCTGCAGACCTTGATGGGTTACACGGCAATGGAGAGCGGCATCGTCCTCTTGCCGGGTGGCTTGGTTTTGCTCGGGGTACTCCCCTTCGTGGGAATCTTGCTGGGCAAATTCCAGCCGCGCTGGATCGTGATTTGTGGGCTGTTGATAATGGCGGTGGGTCTGTATCAGCTTTCGCACTTGGATCTGAACGCCTCCTCGCGCACCCCAGTCAATGATTGGATCGTATCTCGCGCCGGCACGGCTTTTCTTTTCGTGCCGATCAACGTGATGGCGTTCTATTTTGTGCCGCGCGGAAAAATGAACAACGCGTCGGGGTTGATCAACCTTGCCCGGAATGTGGGAGCCAGTACCGGAATATCTTTTGTGACCACGATGCTCGATCGGCGCGCGCAATTTCATCAGGATCGCTTGTCGGTGAACTTGCATGCCGGAAATCCATGGTATCAGTCCGCCATGAATCACATATCGCATTCGATGATGGCTCGTGGTGCGGATGCGGGTCGCGCTGTCTACGAGGCTCACGCGATTCTCTACCAGCAGTTGCAGCGGCAGGCGATGATGCTTTCCTTCGTGGATAATTTCCGCCTGATGTCGATCATCTGCATCATCGTTCTGCCGCTCATGTTTGTGATGAAGAAAAAATAACGGCCTGTGATGCTACGCGTCACGGCCTGCCAGGATTTTTGCGAATGAGCCAATGCGGAGTTCCGCGGGCGAGAGTCCTGTAAGAGGTTGCACTTCCTCCGGTGCGAGCGCGCCGCAATTGATCGCCTGCACAAAATAATTCAGCAGGCCTTGCGCCATCGCCGCATCGTCAAAAATTTGGCCGACGCGAGTGGCCTGTGCGGCTTTCTCGATGAAATTTCGCAGGCGCTGAGCCGACGAATCGAGATTCTCGAGGAAAAATGAGTAAACGGCGGCGTACCGCGCGGGCAGCTGCGCCGGATGCAGGTCCCATCCTACGTAATAGCCATTCGCGAGCGACCGCCGGATATTTTCGAAATGCAATTTCCACCCGCGATGAACCGCCGCGCGATTCTCTTCGATTTGGCGTGCGCTCAGTTGGTCGCCGTCCTTGCCCTCGCGATAGGGCGGAATGGGCATGATGTTCGTTGGGCCGTCGCCCAGTCGAATGTCGGTGCCCGCCAGCGCCACCTGCGCCACGCTGCGCGCGAAATCCGAAGCCGGATGGACGATCGGCTGGTACGCTGCGGCGATTTGCAGAGATGCGGTGTAATCGTATGGACCGAAATGGACGGCCACGCACCGGCCGCGCGCTGCGCTTACCAGCGGCAAAAGGTTCACGTCACCGCGTTCGTTGAGAATCGCCTGCGGAGTTTCAATCATCAATTCGATTCGTAACGCGCCCGGCTCGAAATCGAGCAATGGCTCGAGACGAGCACACACGTCGGCCAGCGCCGCAACTTCATCCGGCAGCGAAACTTTGGGAAGCGTGATGCGGAAATTCTTGGGAAGCTCGCCGCGCGTTTTTGCGGCAACGGCGGTAAGAAAGATGTCGAGCGTGCGCAGGCTGCGTTCGCGCAGCTCTTCGGTCAGCGGCTTGATGCGAATGCCAAAAAAGGGCGGCAACTCGCCGGCATTCAGGCCGGCGCCGACTTCGTTTGCGGTCGCAATGGCGTGGCCGTCTTCTTCGGCATCCGGACGGTTGCCGTATCCATCCTCAAAGTCGATGCGAAAATCTTCGACGGGCTCGCGCCGCAACTTGCTGGAAACACGCTGATAAATGGCCTGCGCGAACCACGCTGAGCGATTTTCGCGCTGTGCGGTTTTCGGGTCGTCTTCGATCGATTTTTGAATCGCGGCAACGGCTTCGCGCGATTCCGGCAACTTGCTCGAGCCCGGCAACCCGACTGCTTTCGCGAACGACGCAAAATCCGGCGCGTAATCCTGCATGGATTTCAAAGCGAGATCACCGAGGCGGCGGGCGATTCCGGAGCGAAAAAGGTGCGCACCACCGTAAACGACGTGCACAGGGGCGCGCCCGGCAGAAAGCCCCGGGTAGCGCTTCTGGTGAATCTTGTGAGCCTGCTCGAGCCGCGCATTGATTTCCTGCAGCGATTCGGGCGGCAATGTTCTGTTCATGTGGCCTCGCGCGATCAAGCAAGACAGGCCGGCGAACGATCGGCCAGATCGCGATTCCAGGTTGTTCGAGAGTACGAGACAGGATACATTCGATCACTTGCGCCGCCAATGCTGGATGAGCTTCACAAGCAGCGCAGAGAGATTTTGTCGCAACTACAAACTCGGGGCACTCGCGGGGACAAAAGACTGTGTTTGAAAGGATTTTGATCGTTGACGATGAGGCCGGCGCGCGCACCGCGTTGAGCGCGCTGCTGCGCCGCGAAGGATTCGAAGTAAGCGACGCCAGTGACGGGCTTTCGGCGCTGGCGCAATGCGCCTCGTTCAAGCCTGACTTGATTTTGCTCGACATTCTGATGCCGGGCATGAGCGGGTTTCAGGTTTGCCGCAGGATCAAAGCCACGCCGGAAACGAGACTCACTCCCGTGGTCCTGATCACGGGCCTTACCGCGACCGAAGATCGCATCGAGGGAATCAACGCGGGCGCCGATGATTTTCTCAGCAAGCCGATCGACTTCAACGAACTGCTGGCGCGCACCCGCTCTCTTTTGCGGCTGAAGCGCTACACCGACGAGCTCGAAAACGCCGAAAGCGTTCTTTTCACGCTGGCGCATGGCATCGAGGCTCGCGACCCCTACACCCTCGGGCACTGCGAGCGGCTGGCGGCGCTTTCTTCGCGCATGGGTGAAAGGCTCGCGCTGCCTGAAGAAGAAGTCACCGCGTTGCGCCGGGCAGGAATCGTTCACGACATAGGCAAGGTAATGGTGCCGGATGCAATTCTGTTGAAGCCCGGTCCTTTAACAGCGAACGAAATGGATATCATGCGCAAACATCCCGCAGCCGGTGAGAAGATTTGCGCGCCTCTAAAAACATTTCGCCTGGTGCTGCCGGTCATTCGCCACCATCACGAGCGGCATGACGGTTCCGGGTATCCCGATGGACTCCGCGGCAGGGAAATTCCGATCACCGCGTCGATTCTGCAGCTTGCCGACGTCTTCGACGCGCTCACATCCGATCGGCCTTATCGCAGCGCGTCAACTCCGGATGTTGCGTTCGAGATCATGTATCAGGAATGTACGCGCGGTTGGTGGGACCGCGATCTGCTAGACGAGTTTCACAAAATGATGTCCGAGCCCGAAAGCGCGGAGCGTTCAGGCCAGTTGGCATCCTAGCCGCCGCCGCGTGCAAAGGCCAGGATCGCGTTGCTCACGATGCTGAACGAGTCACACGGTCTTCCCCTGCGTAAACCACGAAGCGCCGGTCCCGCAAGAATCCGATGAATGTAAGCCCGAGCTCGCGCGCAAGCTGAACCGCCAAGCTAGAAGGCGCAGACACCGAGGCGACGACCGGCAATCCCGCCACGATCGCTTTTTGC
>JASHRM010000128.1 GCA_030037315.1 Candidatus Acidiferrales bacterium | reverse complement strand
CTCCGAGGTCGAAACGATTGTCGCTCGCGGCCAGATGGCCGGCACCGGGGTCCAGAACCTGGAAAAAATGGGCGCTCCGCGAAAAGCATTCACCGAAGAAATACCTCTCGACGAGCGCGTGTCTCGCCTTGAGTTGATCAGAACGGCGAACAAGTACTTTTCTGGCATGCAGAAGGACGATGGCAAGGGTGACTATTCCTTTTTTGCCGACGACTGCAACCGCTTGGAAAATGGCGCGCAAACGACGAATAACATGAATGCCATGGGCGGGACCACTGCGTCAGGCGCCCCGCGGCCGGCACCCTCTCCAAAGTACGATCCAACGCAGCATCCCACCATGTATTCCGCCGGTTGGTCGTGCAAGGATCAATTTCGCTCGGGTTTGCTCCATTTTGTCTCGCTAATTCGTGATCGCCGCTATCCCGTTGTCGACCGCGAGCGCGGAATCGTATTCGCGCTGGGATTCTTCGATCATCAGGCTGGCGACACTCGCAATTTCGAAACGCCCACTGGTCAAAAGGTGACTGCTGGTCCTGTCACTCCCTGGACGTGGGAAATCGCCGAAGTGTTCAAAGTTCGCCACGCCCAGTTGCACGAGATCGAAGCCGTGCTTACTCAATGCCCGTACGGCATGGGGTCGGGCTGGAGCAGCTGGGAAGACTCGCGATCCGATCAGCCGCAGTGGTGATGCTGGAAATCAGTCACCGTGGCACAATGAATCGAATGGCATCGAAGTTCTTGAAACGCAGCAGCTTGGCGCTGGGGCTCCTCCTTTTGCTCGGATCCTTCGCCCAAGCATTGCCTGCAGCCAATGACGCCTGCGACCGCGCCTGTCTGAACGGACTCCTCGACCAATACCTCGCCGCTATGGTCGCGCACGATCCGTCTCGCCTGCCGCTCGCTAAGAGCGTCCGTTACACCGAAGACGGCTCCACTCTTTCGATGCACGAGGCGCTTTGGGCCACGGCAGCAGGGCTCGGCACCTACAAGCTTTACTTCGATGAGCCGGAAGCGGGCGAGGCCGGTGCTTATGTTGTCGTGCAGGAAAATGGCGCGCCGGTAATTTTGATGGTTCGCCTCAAAGTGATTCATCGGCAGATCACCGAAATCGAAACGCTCGTCGCACGCAGGCAAACGACTTCCATCATTAACACCGACAATCTCACCGAGCCTCGCCCCGTTTTTTTGGAAGACGTTCCCGAAGCGGACCGGCCGTCGCGCGAGGAAATGGTCTCGCTGGTCGGAAAGTATTTCGACGGCATCGAGCAAGGCAATGGCGATATCGTGCCGTTCGCGCCGGATTGCATTCGGATCGAAAACGGGATTCAAACGTGCCCCGGATCTCCATCCTCGCCGCTCGGCGCGTTAAGCTGCGGCGCGCAGCTCAGCACGAAAATCTTCACCTACATCCAGTCAGTCAGCCCACGCAGATTTCCGGTTGTTGACCGTCAGCTGGGACTCGTCCTTGCGATTGTTCGCTTCAATCATCCCGGCACTCAGCAGACAATCGAAGTGGCCGGTCACGGCAAAATGTCCATGGGGCGATACTCGCAGTGGCCAAACAGCACCGCAATTGCCGAGCTGTTTAAAATCAAGGATCGCAAAATCAAAGAAATTACCGCTGTGATCGTTCTGCAGGCTTACAAAGCATCTATGGGCTGGGAATAACGCCCGCTTCTGGGCCCTAGCTGAGATGCGGCCTTTTGTGATTCGAAGTCAGCCGCCCGATTGTCGCCCGTCTTTCCACGCAGGAAATCACTGCCTTTCTGCGCGCTTGCTATTATCTAGTAACTTTGCTCTCAATCCGCGTGCTCCTTGGATTGCACCCTCGATTGCCATGTGTTTAGATACCTCGCAGAGATCCTCTCGAGCATCGGTAATGGAGTAAATCATGGAAACCGTCGACCTTCGGCCGATGACCTTGGGAGAGATTCTCGATCGCACCTTCCGCCTTTATCGCAATCATTTCCTTCTTTTTGTCAGCATCATGGCGATACCCGCGGCCTTTTCTGTGCCCGCAAACGTGCTCCTGCTCAGTTTTGAAGGGCCGTTCATGAGCTCCGCTTTCGCTAATCCGAATCGGCCGCCATCGTTTCCTAACGTAGCCTACTTTTTCGGGATCTTTGTCGCTTCGATGATGCTGCTGATTCTTTTCGCGGTCGTCTATTCCTTGGCGACTGCCGCGGCGTCCTGCGCCGTTGCAGACGTATATCTCGGACGCGCGATCACGCTGCGGGCAGCGTACGGCAGAATTCGCGGCAAGTTTTGGCGCTTGATGGGGGTCATTGCAAATGTCGCGCTTCGTGTCTTCGGTCTCATTATGCTCGCCATCTTTGTCATCGCAGCCGTCGGAGGCATCGCGACGGCTCTTTCGGGGGGCGCTCTTAATTCTACGAATCCGGTCGTTATCCTCATTTTTGCATTTGCTGTTCTTGCCATTTATGTCGGTGGCTTTGCCGTGGCAGTCTATCTTTCCCTCCGGTACGCGGTTTCGATTCCGGTGCTCATGCTCGAAAATTCGGGAGTGCTGGCCACCATTCGGCGCAGTGTGCTGCTGACGCGCGGCCGTCGCGGGCACATCTTCCTCACGCTTTTGGTCGCAGTCGTCATTGCCTATGTCGGAGTAATGGTCTTCCAGATGCCTTTCATGATCGCCATGTTTCTCGCGATGGCGCGCGGACACTGGCAGTCCTGGCTGGCATTCGCATCGTCGATATCCGGCGCCGTTGGCAGCTCGCTCACCGGGCCAATCTTTATGATCGCGATTGTGCTTTTGTATTACGACGCGCGCATCCGCAAGGAGGGCTTCGACCTGCAATACATGATGTCCACGCTCGATAATCCGCCATCCGCGCCGCCCGTTTCGGCGCCGGAGGCTGCCAGCTGATGCGAATCGCTTCGCCTGTTTCATGACCGGGCTACTTCGATACCCTTTGGCGCTCGCCATTGTCATTTGCGCGCCGTTTGTCACGTTCTGCGGTCCTAGCGAGACGTCACCACAGCCCATCCTCACTGTCACTCAATATGTGGCGGAACTTGATCGATGTTCATCAGCTGTCAGAGAATCAAGAGCCGATCCGTCCGCACTCAGCGATCTTCGCAAATCACTGCCCGATAACTGGAACGTCAGCGCGGAAGGCCAAACCTATCGAGTCTCCACCGCTTGGCTGATTGAAAGCCTATCTCGGGCCGAGAGCGATCCCGCCAAGCGTGCCGGAATCCTCGCCGCCACGCGCGAAAAGCTCTCAGCCTATCGACAGGCCGCTCAATCTTTTGCTAAGGCGCCATCTCGCAGCGCGGAAAGCCCGCGAACGAAGCTCAACGCGATCTTGACCTCCAAAGATTTCGCAACCATGCGCGGGCCCACATGGTTGGAGCTTCTCCGGCAACGCTTTTACGATTGGATATACCGCCAGTTAAGCAAGCTTTTCGGCCGCATTCACGGCGGACGATCGCTCGGGAACTTGGTTGCCTGGATCGTACTTGTTTTGGCGACGATCCTCTTGGCGCTCTGGGCGGTGCGTTACTCGATTCGAGGAGTGCGATCGGAGATGGATCTGCGCGGTACATCGGCTCCCGGAAAAGATTGGCGCGATTGGCTGCGTGCGGCTCAGGAGGCTGCCAGTCGGGGAGATTATCGAGTCGCCATTCATGCTGCCTATTGGGCCGCGATTGCGCGCCTTGAAGAAACCAATTCTCTGCCGGAGGATCGCTCGCGCACTCCTCGCGAATCTCTGCGGCTGGTCCGGCGTGAAAGCGCTGAATATGCCCCGCTGTCTCAATTGACGCGACGCTTTGAGCTCGTCTGGTACGGCTATCGTGCTGCGACTGCGGCCGACTGGGACGATGCGAAAAATCAATTAGGAACACTTGGATGCCTGCGCTCCTCGACTCCCGCGATCTCCGCCTCCTGATCGGCGCCGGGATCGTAATGTTGCTGCTTCTGGGCCTCACATACGCGGTCAGCCCGCCAGCGGCCCAGCAATCGCTCGGCTACCCATCGAGTTACGCGACCGATTGGGCCGGTGCGAAAGCCGCTTTTTCGCTTCTCGACGAGCTCGGCTATCGCGTGGAGCGTTGGCAGGATGCCCCCGATCTTCTTCCATTCACCGAGCCCGGAACCGTCCTGGTATTGGCCGAACCATTCGATCAGGGATCTGAAAGTGACCACGCGGCTTTGCGTCGATTCGTCTCCTCCGGAGGCCGCGTGCTGGCTATCGGCGCCACTGCCGCGGAAATTGTTCCAGACGGTAAAGCTACTGAAGATGTCGAATTCGACCCGAAAACGAAAACGTATTCGCCGCTCGTCCCTTCGCCCTTGACGCGCGACGCCCCCGAGATCACTATGCTTTCCCCCGACATTTGGACCTCGACCAATCCTTCCCAGCTTTGGAGCTATGGCGACTCCGACAAACCGGTCGTGGTGTCCTACAAAGTGGGGCTGGGCGAAGTGATTTGGTGGGCTTCCCCCACTCCTCTGACAAATGGCGCCATTCGCGACAAGCAAAACCTGGCACTTTTTCTAAATTCCATTGGCCCTGTTTCGTCTTCGCGGGTCCTGTGGGACGAATATTTTCACGGCGCTCGCGGATCCCTGTTTTCCTATCTCGCTGCCACGCCTTTGCCTTGGGCTGGAGTGCAAATCGCAATCGTATTCACGGCGATAATCTTTACGTTCTCACGCCGCTGGGGGCCGATGCGAGTGCCCGCGAATGAATCGCGGCTGTCGCCGCTCGAATTCGTCGAAACTCTGGGAGATTTGTATCAATCCGCGCACGCGTCGCCCGCTGCTGTTGGCGTCGCCTATAAACGCTTCCGCTTCGCCCTTTCGCACAAGATTGCGCTGCCGGCCAATGTGAAGCTTGCGCAACTTTCTCATGCTGCCGCTGCACGATTCGGCTGGTCCGGAGATTCGCTTCTCGATACACTCGCTCGTTCGGAACGCGCGATGCGCAGCATCAATCTCGACGAGAAAGAAGGACTCGATTTGATCCGCCAGCTTCATGAATATTCGGCCGCCCTGGAACCTGTCGGCGGCGGTGAACAGGAGACGCCTGCATGGAGATGACTGCAGCAGACTTGGCCGCGCACGTTCGGAAGGAATTTGCCAAAATCATCGTCGGCCAGGTCGATGCTCTCGATCAGCTTCTCGTCGTCGTTCTAGCGGGAGGCCATGCACTCATCGAGGGCGTGCCCGGCCTTGCGAAAACTCTTGCCGTCAAATGCCTCGCTCACATCTTCCAATTGCAATTCCAGCGCGTGCAGTGCACGCCTGACCTGATTCCCGCCGATATTCTGGGGGGCAATATTTTTCAGCCCTCGGATGCAACTTTCCGTCTTCATCGCGGCCCCGTCTTCACCGATTTGATGCTGGTTGATGAAATCAACCGTATGCCGCCTCGCACGCAATCGGCCCTGCTCGAAGCGATGGAGGAGTTGCAGGTCACCATCGACGGTACCAGCTATCCGCTCTCGCGATCCTTTTCGGTTTTCGCCACTCAAAATCCCGTGGAGTTCGAAGGCACGTACCCTCTGCCCGAAGCGCAACTCGACCGTTTTCTGATGAAGATTCGCATCGGCTATCCGGAAGCCGCGCAGGAATCGCAAATCCTCTCGCGTTATCAGGATGGATTTGAAGCTCGCGATCTGGATCGAGCCGGTATTCAGTCGATTCCGAAAGTGGCTCTTCAGGCCGCCAAAGAAGAAGCCGCGCGGGTGCGCGTTGAACCTAAGCTTTTCGATTACATCGTCGCCATCGTTCGCGCCACGCGCGACTCGGCTGCAATCAGCCTCGGCGCAAGTCCCCGGGCTGCGGTTGCCATGATGCTTGCGTCAAAAGTTATAGCCGCCACCGAGGGCCGCGATTTTCTGATTCCTGACGACGTAAAGTCCTCCGCTCCGCCGATTCTCCGTCATCGAGTTATTCTCAAGCCCGAAGCCGACCTCGAAGGCATCACGCCCGATCAAATCATCGCCGAAGTCCTGGCAGGCATCGCCGTTCCGAAATAAACGCCGTGAATCGCCTTGTTCCACCCACTGTTACAGCGCGCGCGGAACGCACCGGCCGGTTCCCGGTCGCATTCGCCAGACGATTTTATCTTTTGTTCTTTATTGGTCTCGCTTGGATTGCTCCCGCTTGGCGCGATGCCCGTTTTCTCTACGCGCTCGCGTTGTGGGACTGCATTGTAATCGCTTTGTGGGCGTGGGATTTGAGCCGTCTGCCCAAGCCCAACCAGCTCGAAATTCGCCGCGTATGGACCGAACCGCTCGGCCTGTCCAATCCCAGTACCATCACCCTCGAAGTGCAGAATCTTTCGTCCGTCCCAATCAGCGGCGAAATTCGCGACCAAGCCCCGCAGACATTTACCGGCGATTTCCCCGGCGGCATGATCGCTGCTCCCGCTTGTAGCGTGGCCCGCATTTCCTATCCAATCGAGCCGCAATCTCGTGGCGATGCCCGCTTCGGTGATGTATGGCTGCGCTATCGTCGTCCGCTGCTCCTTGCCGAACGTTGGTCGCGCGCGCGTCTTGCGCAATCAGTCCGCGTCTATCCCAATATCGAAGAAGCGCAGAAGATGCGCATTTACCTGATTCGCAGCCGCCAGATTGAACTCGAAAAGAGACTCAAGCGCCAACGCGGCCACGGCCGCGAATTTGAAAGCCTGCGCGAGTATCGCGATGGCGATGAGTTTCGCGATATCTGCTGGAGCGTAACGGCCCGCCGCGGAAAATTGATCACCAAGGTTCACCAGATCGAACGCAGCCAGACTTTATGGCTGGTTGTGGACGCAGGCAGGCTCCTCCGCGCTCGTGTCGACCGTCTCACAAAACTCGACTACACCATCAACGCCGCTCTTTGCCTGGCGCAGGTAGCTTTTTTTTCCGGCGATCGCGTCGCCTTCCTTGCCTACGGACGCAGACCGCAGCAGCGGGTCGCGCCGGGCCGCGGCGTTCCTCATCTTAGAGTGCTAATGGAGAGCATGGCGCAAGTCCGCGCGGAGTCTTTCGAAGCCGACCATCTCTTCGCCGCTGAACATCTTCTTTCGCTGCAAAGTCGCCGCAGTCTGATCGTTTGGCTGACCGATCTTGCGGAAACGGCTGCAACCCCCGAGGTGATCGAATGCGCGGCGAGAATGGCGACTCGTCATCTCGTGCTGCTCGGAATCATCGGGCAGCCGGAATTGCATGCGCTAATCGCAAAAGAACCGGCAACCAGGAACGAGATGTATCACTACACGGCCGCGCTCGAAATCGTGCAGCGCCGTTACGTCTTGCTTCGCCGGTTGCGCCAGCAAGGTGCGCTTACCTTGGAAGTCGATCCCGCAAAGATGTCCACAGCTCTTGTGAATCGCTATCTGGAAGTGAAGGAACGCAGCCTGCTCTAAGCGGATTCGCTTGCCGTCTGCGGTTTTTCCGTAATTTCAACCGGCACGACCACGGGTTCTCTCTTTTCCGGCTTGCGCTTCACGTAAAGTAGCAGCAAGCAGAACATTCCCGCAGCCACCGCGTACTTCCACGCAACTGGAACGTCAGAAGGCGAGACGAATCCCTCCACCGTGCCTGCCAGTATCAACATGGGGATAATTCCTAGAGCCAGTCGTACGGCCCGCCCACCCTCTAGAACCAGCGACGCACGACGCGGTAGTAATCCCGGAAACAACAATCCTTTTGCGAGCAGCAATCCTGCCCCACCCGCAATGAAAATCGCCGGCAATTCGACCACTCCGTGCGGCGCTACAAAACTGAAAAGTTGTTGCGACATCCCCGCTTCCCAGCAAGCCGCGGATACAACGCCGAAAAGAAGCCCGTTGAGCGCCAGCATCCACACCGTACCCACACCAGCGGTAATTCCCAGCGCGAAAGTGGTAAACGAAACCGAAAGATTGTTCGTCATGATCGCGCTCGAAGCGAGCGGCTTCACTGTGACCAGCGAGTGCGTCCACATCTGCTTCTTCGCGATCGTTTCCATCATCTCGTTCCCCAGCAGGTATCGTTGAAATGACGGATTCACGATCGCCATCACCGCGCCAACAGCGGCAATGGCCCAGAAAATCGCCGCGGCGGTCAGCGTATAAGACAGCGTGTCGTGGAATATCTGCGGAAAGGTTTCGCGGTAGAACTTGATAATTCCGGCGGGACGCGACTTGCGTCCCATGTAAATCAAGTTGTGCGCGCGTCCCAGCAGTTGATTGAGATAATGAGCCAAATCTCTGCTGGAAGCGTCTTCGCGAATCGTCGCCAGGTCGGAAGCCGTCTGACGATATAATAAAGCCAATTCCTGAAGGTCAGAGTGGCTCAGATTGCGGACACCATTACGGCCTGAGCGCGTAATCAACTCATCTATCCGCGCCCAGTAGCGCCGCCGTTTCTGAAGCCAGCTCGCGGAGATCAAAAGTGTCCTCGCTCGACAAGCTTACCATCGAGACGCCCGAGCAAACCGCGCTCGAGTTCCCGCTGGCAGGCGTTGGCAGCCGTTTTCTTGCGATTGCGCTCGATTCTCTGCTGATCGCAGCTGCAATTTTAATTCTCGTTGTGATCGCAATTTCGCTCGCGATCACGACTCGTTTCGTATCGCAAAATACCCCGATCTACACGCTCGCGATTTTCTTCTTGCTCGGCTTCAGCATTCAGTTCGGCTATTTTGCGCTTTTCGAAGCGCTGTGGAACGGCCAGACGCCCGGCAAACGCTGGACCCATCTCCGCGTGATCAAAGATTCAGGCCGTCCGATCTCCGCCTACGACGCCATTCTTCGCAACCTGCTTCGCGCTGTGGATTATTTGCCCACGCTCTACGCGGTCGGCCTAATCACCATGCTGATCAGCAAAGAAAATAAGCGGCTGGGCGACTATGCAGCCGGCACGGTCGTTATCCACGAAAAGCCGCTCCAAGGAATCGCTGCGTCCTGGAATGCGGCTGCGCAAACAAACACGCAGCCTGTTCCAATTCTGATGGCCTCGCAGATCACCGTGGATGAGTTGCAGCTCATTGAAGCGTTTCTAAACCGCCGAAGCAGCCTTGAGCCTGAAGTGCGCAGAGCGATGGCGCGCCAGATCGCGGATCGCTTCGCAGAGCGCCTGAAGATTGCTCCCGAAACTCGCTCCGACAACGAACGATTCCTCGAAACGCTAGCCGAACAGCGCCGCCAAATGGCTCGCTTCCGCTAGTCTGCGCTTATCCCTTCGGCGGTTTGTCGTCTTCAACGAAGTCAGAATTGTGAGAGAGCGGTCTGTCCGTATGGAAGTACTTCTTATAAGCAGAAACCCAATTCCTTGCGATATCGCGCTGTGCGGTCGTCAGGTCCAACTGGCCCCCACAAACCATATTCCGCAGCCGGTCTTCCAGTTCGTCCTTCACATGTGCATTCCACGTCGATGAATAAGACTCCGGCCATAGGTTCCGGATATCGTCGCTGCCGCCCAGCGCAGGCGTAATCAAGTGGTCGACTTCATATCCTTGCGCCTGCGCTCCATCCATTCCGTACTCGTGAAAGACCGCTTTCTGCACCGAGGCGGGCGGGCGTGTTTCCTCCCCCGCTCCAGGCCGGCAGACGTCAATCGCGCTAACGGAGCGAACTACGCCCGGCGTTAAGTGCGCATCGGGAATGATCGGATCCTGTCTGACGTCCGAGACGCCAGGCATTCCGGTCGGCGTCGGCGCGCGCAGCAACCCGTATCCAAGCACAGCCAAGACAACCAGCCCCAACGCATACGTCCATGTCGGCAAACTCGATCCCGAAATGAATGCCCGCCACGCCGCGAATCGGCTTCGATTCGTGCGCATCTCAGCCATTTTCGCTTGCAGTGCAGCACGGGAACTTGCCGCGGAGTGAAGCGGAGCGTTCGCGTTATCGCGATACGCCTTGTCAAAATCCCCCGCCGCATTTTTAAGTTCGCCCATCGCCGCGCGGCACATGTCGCACGCATCCAGATGGTTCTGAACTTCCGCGCTTCGCCGCGGCGATAATTCGTCATCGAGCGCCAATAAGAGCTCTGCCTGTGTGATGTGTTTGTGATCGTCTCGCATCGCGGTCTACCGTTCGTCCGCACGCGCTAATTTTTGTATCGAACGCCCAAGCGAGTTGGCAACCGATCCCAGTGAGAGCCCCAGCGTGTGGGCGATCTCACGGTATCTCAACCCTTCGGCTCGCAAGTAAAGGCACCAGCGGTCTGCCTCCGTCAGCGCATTCACCACCTGCAGCAGTCGCATTTGTCTCTCGTTTATCGCCAGTTGCTCTTCGGGATCTGCTGCGGGATCGAGCTGCTTCTCAAGGGCCAATTCCTCGTACACCGCCCTTTGCTGCTGGCGCTTGTTTTTGTTCCGCTGTTTTAACGCAAGGTTGTGAGCTACGCAAAAAATCCAGCCGCGCAAATTCTCGCGCGACCTGCCCAGGCAAAGGTGCCTAAAGAGTGAAAGAAAAACCTCCTGAATGACGTCTTCGCCATCCTGCGCGCAAATTCCAAGGGACAGCACGTAGCGCAGCAGCCTCACGCGATATTCGTCGAATAACAGCACGACTTCTTCTTCAATGGCTTCAGGTCCGAGCGGCAATGCCGCATCGATTGCGCCCAAAAACGCCGCTTCCGTTCCGGGATTTGCTGATTGGCTCGCCATGCTTTTCTCGATCTGTCGACCGAATTTTACATCGACTGCACCTTTTTTGTGCAACCTCGAAATCGTCGGCAGCGGATCGTAATTTTTCGCTCAAAAAAAAGACTGAACAACGCCAGCTACACAGGAATATTCAAGGGTAAGCCGCACAAGTAGCACTCAATTCGCGTCTCGCATCAAACGGAGAGAGCCTCAGGTGACCAGACTAGTTGCTTTGCTCCTGCTCGTTGCCCCGGCAGTCTTCGCGCAAGCCAATCAGGGCGAATTGCGCCTGAGGGTCACCGATCCCTCCGGGGCGGCTGTAAAGGCCGATGTGCGCATCACCAGTGAAGCCAACCAGTACAATCACCTCTTGTCGACGACCGATCAGGGCGTTTTGGACGTTCAGCGTCTGCCCTTTGGCATCTATCAAATCACGATCGACCAGCCTGGTTTTGCCGAAGCCTCGCAAACGGTCGATGTTCACTCCTCCATCGCAGTCGACTATGCAATCCAGCTCAAGATTTCGTCTGTCAATCAGTCGGTAAACGTCACTACGGGCAATACCCTCATCGATCCGGATCAGGCCGGCTCTGTCAGCCAGATCGGCTCGAATTTCATAGAGAATCGTGTGGGTTCCATTCCAGGCCGCTCCATTCAGGATCTGGTGAATTCGCAGCCGGGCTGGCTATATGAAGGCAATGCCGTCTTGCATCCGCGCGGTTCTGAATATCAAACGCAATTCGTGGTCGACGGTATTCCCCTTACGGATAATCGTTCGCCCAGTTTCGGTCCCGAAATCGAAGCCGATGATGTGCAGGATATAAGTATCTATACCGGTGGCATTCCCGCCGAATACGGACGCAAAATGGGCGGCGTCATAGAAGTGAACACCGAGCAGGATTCTCAGCCCGGCTTTCACGGCCAGGTCATCCTCTCAGGAGGTAGCTTCGATACGGCCGGCGCCTTTGCCGAAGGCCAATACGTCTGGGGCAACAACACATTTGGCGCGAGCGCCAGCGGCGACATGACCGCCCATTATCTGAATCCCGTCGTGATCCAGAACTACACCAACCGCGGCACCGTGGGAGATTTCTCGGTAAGTTATCAGCGCGATTTTACGCCAAAAGATCGTCTCAGCCTCAGCGTGCGACACGAACTCTCTCGCTACGAACTCCCGAACGAACAGGTCCAGGAAGCGGCAGGGCAGCTGCTCACTGCCGACAATTTCGAAACGATGGGCATTGCTTCCTATCAGCATACGTTTTCATCAAACGTTGTCGCCGATGTTCGCGGAATGGTCCGTGACAATTCCAACGATTTCTACTCGAACGATGAAGCGACCCCCATCTACCTTCTTCAGCACAACTGGTTTCGGGAAGGGTACTTCAAGGGCAGCGTTACCGTCAGTCACGGGCGTCATGAAATCAAGGCGGGTGTGGAATCGGACAATCTCTTTCTAAACGAAAATTTTCACTACATCATCACCGACGATAGTCAATTTGATCCCAGCACCCCGCTCACTTTCAGCTTCCAGGCGAATCGTCCGGATCTTGAGCAAGCCGCTTACGTCCAGGATCTGATTCGTCTGGGGAATTGGACGATCAATGCGGGGCTTCGCTGGGATCACTATCAGTTGATCGTGAATAATCAAGCTCTCAGCCCGCGTTTTGCGATTTCCCGCTATTTTCCATCCGCTGATGTCGTCGTGCATTTCTCCTACGACCGCGTCTTTCAAACGCCCTCGTTCGAAAATATGCTTCTTTCCAGTTCCACAGCCGCCGCTGGACTCGATACGATCTCGCTCCAATTGCCGGTGCGTCCTTCTGTCGGAAACTACTACGAGGTGGGCGTAACGAAGGTTTTTTGGAAGCAGCTGAAGCTGGATGCCAATTATTACCGCCGGCTGGTCAACAACTACGCCGACGACGACCAGATCGACAACACCACGATTAGCTATCCTATCGCTTTCAAGAAGGCCATCATCTATGGGGCTGAAGCAAAACTCGAATTGCCTTCCACGCACGGCTTCACAGGATTTCTAAGCTATTCCTACCAGCTTGGCAACGCATGGTTTCCTGTGACCGGCGGCCTCTTTTTGGGCGATGACGCAATCATCCCCACGTCAGGCCACCTTCCCGATTCGCAGGATCAGCGCAATTTCGTGCGCGGTCGCGTCCGCTATCAGGTTATTCCGCGGCTATGGATCGCGGGCGGCATTCAATACGACACGGGTTTGCCATTCGATTTTCAGTGCGACCCCAGTTTGACTCTCGAGGAATGCATTCAGGGAGAAGCCGCGATATATGGCCAGGCGGTCATTGACCGTCTCAACTTTAATCGCGGCCGAATTCTTCCTTCGTTTCAGGTCAGCGCCTCGTTGGGTGCGGACGTCTATAAATCCGAGCGCCTGAATGTGCGGTTTCAAGCCGATGGGGAAAACCTCACAAACGTGATCGACGTAATCGACTTTGGTGGTCTCTTCTCCGGCAACGCGATCGGCCCTTCGCGCAGCTTCGCTTTGCGTCTGACCACCAACTTTTAGTTGCAGTACGGGGCGGCGGCATAACACCTGGCATGCCGTCGCCCCACCCCCCGCCGATTTCGCAATTGCATCCTGGCCCAGAACATGTGTGACAGGCGCCTGTGGTGAGCGGGTTCGTCGCGGTGCACGGCATCTGCAGTGAGCGAAGTCGAACCATGCCCTGCGCGGCGCAGATTCTTCGCGCGATGCCGCCATTCTCCGCTTGAACCGAAGGCTCCGTGGGCCCGGCCAGCAGCTTAGTCTACGAGGCAGGAAAAGGTTTGCCAGGCGTGTTTCTCGGCAATGTTTCGTGGTTCAGTGCGCGTTGTCATCCCGAACCGAGCGCCTTTTGCGAGTGTGAGGGATCTGCTTTTTAAACTGCCAACTCGCGTTGAAGGAGCAAGTCATCAGCGTCTGCTTTTAATGACTTCCACCAGTTCCTGCGCCGCAGCACTTAACGCTCGGTCCTGCCGGTAAACCAAATACAATTTCCGCACGACACGCATCTGCTTGATCCGCAATTCGTACAAACTCCCTCGTGCAGTCTCGCGCTCCACGCACATTTTGGGCACGATCGCCACGCCCTTTTTCATCTCGACGAGCATCTTGATGCTTTCAATCGTCGGCATCTCAATGTCCATTCGCAGCCGCACATGGTAGCGGGCAAACATCTGCACAACTCGCTGTCTGTATGGCGATTCGACGATGTGAGCCACAAAAGTTTCCTCGCCCAACTCGCGAATGTCGACTTCCTTCTTCTTTGCCAATCGGTGGCCTGGCCACACCACCAGGACAAGTGAATCCCGCCGAAATTCCACAGCGGCCAGTTCGCGCTCCTCAGGCAAATATGAAATCACGCCAATATCCAGATGATGATTCAAAACCTCTCGAGGCACATCCCGGGAAAATACACGGTGAACCGAGATGTGAATCTTCGGATGCAACCGCCGGTACCGGTCGAGCGTCGGCAGCAGCGCGTGAATCGAGCTTTCATTCACTCCGATTGCCAGCTGCCCGCGATCAAGTCCACGCAACTCCTGCATGCCCTGGCTGATTTCCTCCCGCAAGTTCAGCATCCGATCAGCGTATTCAGCTAAAAGCACTCCCGCATCCGTAAGGGTCTGCGCTCCCGCCCCGCGGATAAAAAGCGGTTGCCCCACCCAGTCTTCCAGCTTTCGGATCGAAATGCTTACGGCTGGTTGCGTGCGATAGAGCTTTTCCGCAGCCCGGGAAAAGCTACGCTCTCGTACCACTGCTTGAAATACCTGCAAGGACGCCAGATCCACCCTTCCTCCTTCTGATCTAGGGATGGAATGTATATAAGATCGATTTATCGCGATTGCAATCATTATAAATTGGACTCCTTGTTTCAATCGCGGTTCACTGGCATCATGGAAGGAGCCGCTATGGATAGGCTTCAGATCTTCGATACGACGCTGCGCGACGGCGAGCAATCGCCGGGCTTTTCCATGAATCGCGAGGAAAAGCTGAAACTCGCTCGCCAGATTGAAGAATTGGGTGTCGATATTCTGGAGGCTGGATTCCCGATCGCCTCTCCCGGCGATTTGGACGCCACTCGCGCTGTAGCGGCTGAAATCAAGCATTGCAAGGTAGCGGCCCTCGCCCGCGCCCGCCAGGAAGATGTAGACGCCGCGCTTCGGGGACTTGAACCAGCCGCAAAGCCACGCCTCCATGTTTTCCTGGCGACCTCCGACCTTCACTTGAAATACAAACTGCGAACCACTCGCGAGCAGGCGCTCGAACAAATGATAAAAATGGTTCGCTTCGGCCGTCAGCACTGCGGCGAGGTGGAATTTTCAGCAGAGGATGCGAGCCGCACCGATATCGGCTATCTTTGCCAGGTTGTTCTCGCAGTCGTTGAAGCCGGCGCAACGATTGTGAATCTTCCGGACACCGTGGGCTATTCGACTCCTGACGATTACGCGGAAATGTTTCGCAATATTCGTGCGCATCTGAGTGCGTATCCGGATGTAATTCTGAGTGCGCATTGCCATGACGATCTCGGCCTGGCTCTAGCGAACTCCTTGGCGGCTATCGACGCCGGAGTCCGCCAGATCGAGTGCACGATCAATGGAATTGGCGAACGTGCCGGAAACGCGTCGCTCGAAGAATTGGCGGTTGCGATTCATGTCCGCCAGAACCGCTACCCGGTGGCGACCGGCCTGCAGCTTGAAAAGCTGTACCCGACAAGTCGCATGCTGTCGGCCATTACGAACATTTCCGTGCCCCCCAATAAAGCCGTGGTCGGCGCGAATGCTTTTGCGCACGAAGCCGGCATCCATCAGGATGGGATTCTCAAAAATCCGCTGACGTATGAAATTATCGTTCCGGAAAAGGTGGGCGTTCCGGCGCGCCGTCTGGTGCTCGGAAAACATTCGGGCCGCAACGCATTTCGCGCGCGCTTTGCCGATCTGGGTTTCACGATTACTGATGTTGAGCTCGCAGATTGCTACCGCCTCGCAATCCAGCGTGCCGATGAGGACAAGGAAATTTCCGATCGCGACCTGATCACGATCATTCATCAGGTTCGTCGTGGTCAGTCGCCGGCATCCGCAGGGTCCGAAGCGGGCACCACAGCAAACGCTCGCTAATTCAGAGGAAGCTTCATTGCGAAAAACGATTGCGGTATTGCCGGGCGACGGCATCGGCCCGGAAGTAACGGCTGCGGCCATCGCCGTACTGAAAGATTGCGCGTCAGCCTTCAGGCACGAATTTGAATTTCTGGAATTCGCTTTTGGCGGCAATGCCATCGACAGGTTTGACAATCCGCTGCCGCCGGAAACGCTCGCCGGATGCCGCGCCTCGGACGCGATCCTTCTCGGCGCAATCGGCGGCCCTAGGTGGGAATCGCTGCCCTTTGGCACGCGCCCGGAAGCGGGCCTTCTCGGCCTGCGAAAGCAACTCGGCCTTTATATCAATCTCCGGCCGATTCGCCTGCGGCCGGCCCTTCGCGGTATTTCTCCTCTGCGTCTCGATCGCCTCGGCAACACCGATTTCGAAATTGTTCGCGAGCTTGCAGGCGACATTTACTTTGGCGAGCACAAAATAACGAAAGAAAAAGCGAGCGACCTTGCCGAATATTCCGTTTTTGAAATCGAGCGCGTGGCCCGCTACGCATTTGGACGCGCCGCGGCTCGCAAGAAGCATTTGACCAGCATCGACAAAGCCAACGTGCTTGCCAGCTCGACTCTGTGGCGTGACACCGTTGGCTCACTGGCGCGCGAATATCCCGAAATTGCTCTCGATCATCAGTACGTCGATAACGCGTCGATGCAGATTCTGCTGCGGCCTACGCAGTTCGACGTAATCCTCACCGGAAACATGTTCGGCGATATTTTGAGCGATGAGGCCGCCGCGCTCGCAGGCTCGATCGGATTGATTCCCTCGCTCAGCTGCGGAGCAAAAGATCAGCCTGCGCTTTACGAACCGATTCACGGTTCCGCGCCCACGCTCGCAGGAAAAGATGTAGCCTGCCCGCTCGGCGCAATTTTCTCGTCCACGTTGATGCTGCGCGAGTCTTTCGATCTGCAAGAAGAATCGGACTGGATCGAATCAGCTGTTGATCGCGTTCTCGAAAACGGCTATCGCACCGCCGATATCGCAGAGTCGAACAGTCGCACCGTGAGCGGCACCGAATTCACGCAGCAGATCCGCGAGGAATTGAAGAAATCGCCGGCAAGAATCGCGCAAGTCAAGTCGACAGCGTAACCGGAATCAGATTTTTCGCAGCACCAGGCAGCCTGCAATCATGTCGTGCAATGCCTGTTTCTTCGCAGTTACTCCTGCCATCAAATATCCGATGAACAAAGTGAATTGCGAAATGATTTTGCCGAAGCAACGTCCCGTGGCGCGCACAAAGCTGATTCGCTTACCCTCGAGATCGGTCACTACAAGTCCCAGCAGCTTCTTGCCGGGAGTGGCTTGCCACGAAGAGCTTTCAAACGACGCGAAGTAGAGCCATACGATCAGTTGCAGCAGAAACGCGAGCGCCGTCGCTTGGCGGCTGCCGCTCGAATAAAATTTCAGCGCGTCTTGCCACGATGTTCCCACGTGATTGTTGTCCAAAATCGGCTTCAGGATCGTGAATGCAAGCGCCGCACCAAGGATCAGCGAGTCGAACACAAAGGCGACAGCGCGAAACCAGAATCCTGCGTAGACGGCTCTGCGGCGAATGATTCCGGGTTGTGAACTTTCTTGCTTGCCGGAACGATCAGCAAGCGCTTGGCCGCACGCGCTACACGACTCAGAATTTTCCGGAACTTCCGCTCCGCAATGGGGACACTGCAATTCGTTTTCCTTGGTGAGAACCTTTTTGTTGTCGCGGCTGCCTGGATGCGAAGTGGCTACGAACTGCGCAGAACGAGGCAACTTGCAATCATATCGTGCAGCGCCTGTTTTTTCTCGGTGAATCCGGCCATGATGAAACCGACATACAGAATCATGCCCGAGATGATTTTGGAAAAGAATCGCCCCGAGGCTCGACCGAAACTGATGCGTCGGCCTTCCATATCCGTGACGTAAATTCCAAGCGCTTTTTTCCCGAGTGTGGCCTGCCAGGAAGAGCTTTCCATCAGCGCCCAGTAAAGCCAGTGCGCCACGACTGCTATGGCTCCAAGCATGAAGATCCTTGGGAGGATGGCGGCGAGCATTTCGCCTGGATTGTCGGTATGTGTAATGCCAACCATTGCTGATCCGAGAATCCCGAAATAGATGACTACCAATGGAATCCCGATGACGATACCGTCGATGATCAATGCCACAAAGCGAAGCCAGAATCCGGCATACGTCACCGTTCGAGGATCGGCAGCGGCGGGCGTCGCAACGGCACCCGCGCCCGGCGCCGCAATAGCACCGCTGCCCGCGGCTGCCATTGCTGCTGATCCGCCGACGCTGTAACCGACGATGGGGCGGCCGCAAGACCCGCAAAACGCAGTTCCTTCCGCTACGGTTGCTCCGCACGATGAGCACTGCATCGCACCCTCCTGCACGGTTTACGTTTCCAGCTTGGCTGACTACGAATTAGTGGCATCCTACTGGCTCTGAGTCCATGGGTCAACAAAGCCGCGATTTTTGATTTCCGAATCTTCATCGGACAAGCCGGGAAATCACTTCGCTGCTGTTGCGCGTTCTTTGTCCAGCTCGGTCTGGAATACTTTTTCCGCGCCGATGATGTAAGCCTGGTATCCCCAGGGATCGATAAACGGATTTTGGATCGGATTTCGCGCCATTACCTCGCGCTTGGCCGCCAGCGAATACATCGAGCCGTGAGCAGCCAGAAAAACATCACATGGCAGGGATTTTAGGACGCGAAATGTTTTCTCATAGTCTCGCTCGATGCCCGGATACGTCGCGGGAGCGCCGGGGCGATCGATCAACTTGTACATGGGCAGAACGCTGGCGCTGCCGACGAATACGACATTGTAGGGCTTTCCTTTTTCGCGCGTGACAGTCGACCACGTGGTGCATCCGGGCGTGTGTCCGGGCGTGAGGTGCGCCGTCATGGTCACTCCGCCAAGCTGCACCGTATCGCCGTCGTGAATCACACGATCCGGGATAGCGGGAGGAAACGCGGGGCCAGCGGTGCGAGCGGAATTCTCGCCCTTCAGCGCAGGGACGTCCTGCTCCATAGCGACGAATTTTGCGCCGGAGAGGCGTTTTAATTCGGCGATGCCTCCCGCGTGGTCAAGGTGCGCGTGGCTATTCAGAATAAACTTCACATCGGAGAGTTTGAAGCCAAGCGTTTTGATGTTGGCTTCGATTTGAGGCGCCGTTTCGGCGAAACCACCGTCGAGCAGAATGTCACCCGCAGATGTGACGATCAGATATGAGGTGATATCGGAAGCCCCTACGTAGTAGATATCGCCGATGATGTGAAAAGCAGGAACGGGCTGGTTCATTTGGCGGGATTGCTCGTTGGCTTGGCCGCGAGCGACCAAGGGAAGGGTGATCGCGAATATTGCGGCGACGATGCATCGTAGAAACCGGGCTGCCATCTGTTTTGCGCCGTTCATTTCGTGTACCTTGCCCTCCGTTTCACCATAAGAACGGGCCTCAAAAACATGTCGATTAGAACGGGCTCCCGTCCTTTATTTTCAGCCGGTTACGGCCGTTTTTAATCGCAAGAGTGACGATCAGAAACCGCCGACTCCCACCGGCTTCGATTCAAAATCTGCGCCGAAATTCAGCACAGGCAGCGCAACAACGCGAGCACGCTAGCAAAACGAAAAGTTACGCGCAACGAGTTGTTGGTGTGGACTTTTTCAATGGTTTGAAAAGCACGTCAATAAGTATTTGCTCTCCCGCGTTTATGTGGGAGGAGCGCTCACTCATTTTGGGTATACAGTGCCCAGGCCGTTGCCAAGTCCTGGACGACATGGCCGAGAGATTTATAGACGGTGATCTCGTCCGCCGAGCGACGGCCCTCGATGTCGCCCGCCAGCACCTGACCAATCTCGGCGACAAGATGTTCGTCGCCGATTAAGCCAGCCTGTTTGGCCCGGAGAAACTCCGCGCCTTGCTGCAGAACGCTTTCGCGACTGTCAGCGATAAAGCGCGAGCGAATTACCAGGTCATTATCAACTTCTGCCGGGCCTGCATAGCCTGAGCCGACCAGATTCAGATGCGTGCCCGGGCGCACCCACTCCCCCTTCAAGATCGGTTCGTTTGCCGAGGTCACGGTACAGATGATGTCGGCCTCGGCGACTGCTTCCCGGACGAGTTCTGCTGCGATGACCGGCACAGCAAGTTCTGCTTGCATCCGTTCGGCGAAGGCGCGAGCCCGTTCAGGCGAGCGTCCCCAGACGGTGATGGATTCGAGGTTGCGAATCTTTTGGATCGCCCGCGCGTGAGTTTGTGCCTGTTCACCATAGCCGAGCAAAGCCAGGCGACGTGCGTCTTTGCGCGCCAGTGCACCAGTCGCGACCGCGCTTGCCGCCGCTGTGCGAATGGCCGTGATTTCGCCGCCGTGTACGGAGCAAACGGGCACCCCCGTTTCGGGATCGAAGAGAATGACCAGTCCCTGGTGAGATTGTATTCCGCGACCGGGATTGTCCTGGAACACGCTGATCAACTTCGCGCCAAAAGGCGCATTAGCGCCCATCGCGCCTGGCATGACGCCGAACAAGCGCCCATCGGACAGCGGAATGATCGAACGCAGAAGCTGCTTTGTTTGACCTTTTGAGAGTGCGATCATCGCGTCCCGGATGATCGGGATGCAGATTTCGTAGGTTAGCCGTCTGGCAACCTCTTCGCGGTCGATGAATCGCATCCAGTGCTTTGTTGGCGGGTGCGCCGATGTTCAGTTCTGCGAGCACGCTAGCAAAAGGCATAGCCCACGCGCAATGAGTTGTTGGTGTGGACTTTTCGCAGATGGATGTTCCCTGTAAGGTCAAGTACACCGGGCCATGTATTGACTGGAGATTGCAGCGGATCAGAATGGGCAAGGAGGCGAACCATGATCAGGAAAACGACAGAAGGCTACAAGGTAGTTTCGGAGAAGGGGAAAAATCTGGGCGGACCTTACAAGACCAAGGCTCAAGCGGAAAAGCGGCTACGGCAGGTGGAGTATTTCAAGCACAAGGGGTAGAACGCCGCGCCGGCTGCGAGCAAACGAAATGGCCAAAATGAAGCGAACTGATCTCGGTTGCCGATGACCGCGACTGTCGTAAGCAACAACAGCAGATCCCTCGAACTACGTCACGCCCATCCCCAAGAGCGGGCGGAAACCAACCCCCCGTGACTCCGCTCGAGATGACAACTTTGATCGCGGGAGCCGAGAATGCTCAGGGAGGCCTTCGGCTGTGCTCAGGAGAGGAAACCGCCCTTCGATGTCACTCAGGACGAGCCGCACTTCACGAAAACTCTCACGCGACACCTAAGCTACGTATTTCCGATGACGACGTTCCACGCGCGGATTTCGAATTTCTTGACGAGTCCATTGACGATGTAAGGATCCTGGCGAACGAACGCTTCCACTTTGCTCCGATCATCGGCGCGAAAGATGAGGAGCGCTTTATCTGGCGGGTCGGTGAAAGCGCCACCCATAATCACCTCACCGTGGTCCTCAGCTTCGCGCATGCGCTTCAGATGCTCTTCGCGAAAAGGAGCGCGGCGCGCCACATAGTCATCGACTACTTCGTATAACACCGCAAAATACGCCATCGCAGACTCCTTAACTCACGCAAGCGTTTTAAGGGCCTCCGGAGTGAAACCGGTTAATTGTGCCGAGCGGCCATCTCGGACTTTTGCCGCCCAAGAGGCATCGGCGAGCATGGCGCGTCCCACGGCTACGAGATCAAAATCGCTGCGTCCCAACATGTCTGCCAGCCGGTCCATGGTGTTGCCGCGATCTCCGGTTCCATCCGATTTTTCGGCAGGCTGCCTTCCAAAAGAGACGACGAAATCAACGTCGAGCGAGACCGAGCCGACCGTGACGGTGGGCTTGCCTGTGATTTTCTTGGTCCAGCCCGCCAAATTGAGATCGCTGCCCGGAAATTCGGGTTCCCAGAATTTCCTTGTGGAGCAATGGAAACCGTCGAGGCCGGCAAGCGCGAGCGGCTCAAGAAACCGGGCCAGTTCCTGCCGAGTCGTGGCGAGTCTCGCCGAATAATCCTGCAACTTCCACTGCGAGAACCGCAATAGAATCGGAAAATCGGGACCGACCCGGCGACGGCATTCCTGGATAATTTCGACAGCGAATCGAGTGCGCTGCGACAAGTCCCCGCCGTATTCATCGCTGCGCGTGTTCGTCCCAGCCCAGAAAAACTGATCGATCAGGTACCCGTGCGCGCCGTGGAGCTCGATTCCATCGAAACCGACGAGCTTGGCGTTTTCAGCCGCTTCAGCGAAGGTGTTCACCATTCCGCGGATATCGGCGATGGTCATCGGTTCGCCGATTTTCGAGT
>JASHRM010000012.1 GCA_030037315.1 Candidatus Acidiferrales bacterium | reverse complement strand
CCGATCCTGCTTCGCTCATCGGGGGAGATGGTTCGCCTGTCGGTCGGCGGACCGCCGTTTGGGCTGCCGCCGCTGTCCGACAGCGCGCTAACTCACGAGTCTGCTCACGTCCAGCTGATGCCAGGGGATCTGCTGTTCATCTTTACTGATGGTTTGCTTGAAGCCGAGAATGATGGCGGGGAGGAATTCGGTAACGCGCGTCTCCTTTCGTGCCTCGAGTCCGCTCGTACCGAAAGCGCCTCGGCCACGCTTCACACCGTAATGGCTGCGGTGAATCAATTTGTCGGTTATACGCGTCAGCACGATGACATCACCTGCTTCGTTCTACGGATCACCGAATAGCAATTTCGATGCGATGTGCGATGCCGAATTCGCAAAACTTTTCGCAGACCGTTCCCCGACGGATGATTGATAGATGAGCGCGCAAGAATTCGCTGAAAAGATTTGCCAACGGCTTTGCGAAGCGGGTTACCAGGCCTACTTCGTTGGCGGATGCGTGCGCGATCTGGTGCTCGGCCGCGAACCTGCCGATTACGACGTTGCCACCGACGCTACACCCGATGCGGTGCAAAACCTTTTCCCGCGCAGCTTGGCGGTCGGGGCGCAATTCGGCGTAATAGTTGTGCTCGAAGATCAGCCGGCTGCCGACCCGCTCCAGGTTGAGGTCGCCACATTTCGCGCCGATATCGGGCATGCCGACGGCCGGCATCCGGACCGCGTCGAATTTACGAAATCGCCGCAAGAGGATGTTCAACGCCGCGACTTCACGATCAATGCGCTCTTGCTGGATCCTAAGACTAACGAGGTCGTAGATTTCGTAGGCGGGCGAGAGGACCTTCGCGTCGGCGTTATCCGGGCGATCGGCAATCCTGACAGTCGCTTTCGCGAAGACAAGCTGCGCATGCTACGCGCTGTTCGATTTGCGGCGCGCTTCGGTTACGCGATCGAACCCGTCACGTTCGATGCGATCCGCAAATTGGCGCCTGAGATTCGGCAGGTTTCTGCGGAGCGGCTGCGAGACGAGCTCACCAAGCTTTTGATTGAAGGCGCGGCGCGCCGCGGTTTCGAATTGCTTGATGAAACAAATCTGTTGCAGCAACTTCTTCCTGAAATTGAGCGTATGAAAGGAGTGGCGCAGCCACCCCAGTTTCATCCGGAAGGCGATGTCTGGATTCACACTCGGCTCATGCTCGAAGGACTTCCATTCGGCGCTTCGCCAACTCTTGCTTGGGGTGTGCTTCTGCACGATGTTGGCAAGCCCCCGACGTTCGCTCCGCCAGCTGGGCCAGGCGACCGGATTCGCTTCGACCAACATGCGGAGGTCGGTGCCCGAATGGCGGAAGAAATTTGCCACCGCTTCCGCTTCTCGAACGACGACACGGTTCAAATCGCGGCTCTGGTTACAAATCACATGCGCTTCAAAGACGTGCCACACATGAAGCAGTCCACTCTTAAGCGCTTCGTGCGACTCGATCAATTCGCCGAGCATCTCGAGCTGCACCGCCTCGATTGCCTCTCGAGTCATCGTCATCTGGAGAACTACGACTTTGTGAGGCGCTTTGTGGCGGAGACGCCAGAAGAGCAAGTCCGGCCCGCTCGGCTCCTCAAAGGAGATGATCTAACCGCTATGGGACTGAAGCCTGGCCCATTGTTCCGGGAGATCTTGGACGCAGTGGAGGATGCCCAATTGAATGGCAAGGTGACAACGCAAGAGGAGGCCCAGCTAATGGCACGCGAACTGGCAGCGAAAGCCTTGCTTTAGAGTCAGTTACGAAAGGTCGGGACGGAAGCCATCGAGGCATCTAACTCCCGCAGCAACTTGACCTTAGCATGTTAGTGTGCTACGCTCACATCTCATTATAATGGATATCGTACGGCTGTAACTTTCTCTCTGCATCTGCATCTAATCGGGCGTGAAGCCGATTCGGTTTTTGTATTCATAAGCGCCAGGGAGGCTAAAGTGGCCAAACTAACTAGAGTCATTCCAGAAGAATTAGGCGTCCTTCCCGTTCGCGACACCGTCCTTTTCCCCGGAGCGGTTATGCCCCTGCCGGTGGGGCGGGAAAGTTCGCTGGCATTGCTTGAATCTCTAGAGGGCCAGGAAAAGCTACTCGGGGTGGTGGCGCAGCTGGACCCTCGCGTCGAATCACCCTCCGGCACCGATCTGCACAGCGTGGGAACCCTTGCCAAAGTTCACAAGATGGTGCGCATGCCGAATGGCAATGTGGTGGCGTTTCTTGAGGGCTTGAATCGAATTCGCGTGCTTGAAGTCGTTGGACTCAAACCGTTTCTGCGCGCTCGGGTCGAAGGTCAGCCGGACCTTGAGGACGAACCCGACGCGGAACTGACCGCTCTTGAGCGTAACGTGCAAGAGTTGTTTAAGGAAGTGGTCGCACGTTCTCCGCAGCTTTCCGATGACTTGCAGACCGAAATTGCCAACATCGATTCGCCAGCGCACCTTGCGGATTTTGTCGCTTCTACGCTTCCGTCGCTCAATACGATGGTCCGTCAGGAACTGCTCGAAACCTTCAGCGTTCGCAAACGCCTTGAGACGCTAAGCAATGAGCTATCCAAGGAAAAAGAGGTTCTCGAGCTGCGCAATAAGATTCACGACCAGGTACAGGAGCAGGTCAATCAGAGCCAGCGTGAGTTCTTGCTGCGCGAACAGATGAAAGCAATTCAAAAGGAATTGGGCGAGGGCGACGACACCCAATCCGAGGTCGAAGAGCTTCGCAAGAAAGTGGAAGAATCCGGCATGTCTGCCGATGCGAAGAAAGAATGTGAGCGCGAGCTCAAGCGGCTCGCAAAAATGACCCCCGCTTCGGCCGAGTACATGGTCTCGCGAACTTATCTCGAATGGATGACGTCCCTGCCATGGAATAAGACGTCGGGAACCGGCGAAGAACTGATCGATATCAAGAAGGCGCAGGAGATTCTCGATGAAGATCATTACGATCTCGAGAAAATCAAGCAGCGCATTCTGGATTACTTTGCGGTCAAGAAATTGCAGCCGGGCATGAAGGGCCCCATCCTTTGCTTTGTGGGGCCTCCAGGTGTCGGCAAGACTTCTCTCGGCAAGTCGATTGCCCGTGCGATGGGACGTAAATTTGTCCGTATCTCGCTCGGTGGCATGCACGATGAAGCGGAAATTCGCGGACACCGGCGCACATACATCGGAGCTCTGCCCGGACAGATCATTCAGGGAATCAAGCGCGCCGAAGCGATGGACCCCGTCATGATGCTCGACGAGGTGGATAAGCTCGGACGCGACTTCCGCGGCGATCCATCCGCGGCGTTGATGGAAGTGCTCGATCCGGAACAAAACTCCACGTTCCGCGATCACTATCTCGATGTGCCGTTCGATCTTTCGAAGGTCATCTTTATCATGACGGCGAATTGGCTCGATCCGATCCCTGAACCTCTCCGCGATAGGATGGAAATTCTCGAACTCCAGGGCTACACGGAGGAAGAGAAAGTTCATATCGCGAACCGGTTCTTGATTCCGCGCCAGACGAAGGAGCATGGCGTGCCGCTTGGTGAAAAGATCGAGTTTACGGACGAAGCGCTCCACGACTTGATTCGCCACTACACTCGCGAAGCAGGTGTGCGCAGCCTCGAGCGTGAGATCGCAACGCTTGTTCGAAAGCAAGCGCGTCGAATCGCCGAGGGGAAGACGGACAAGATGAGTGTGACGCCAGATGTGATTCGCGAGGCGCTTGGTATACCAAAGTTCCGCCTCGAAAAAGAGGTCGAGGAACGCGTCAAGCAGCCTGGCGTGTCGGTGGGCCTGGTCTGGACTCCAGTTGGCGGCGATATTGTTTTTATCGAAGCCAGCAAGGCTCGCGGCGGCAAGGGATTTACCATGACCGGCCATCTCGGCGAGGTGATGCAGGAATCCATGCGCGCAGCTCTCAGCTGGGTGCGTTCGAATTCCGATCGGTATGGAATCGACGCAGACTTCTTCCGGAAACTCGATTTGCACATTCACGTGCCGTCGGGCGCTATCCCAAAGGACGGTCCGTCCGCGGGCATCGCGATGGTGACCGCTCTGGTCAGTCTCCTGACCGGCCGGCCGGTCCGTCCTCGCGTCGCAATGACAGGCGAAATCTCCCTGTCGGGAGTGGTTCTGCCGATCGGCGGCGTGAAGGAAAAGGTCCTTGGAGCAAAGCGTGCTGGCATCCGCGAAGTGATTCTGCCCTCGGAGAACGAACCGAACGTGCAGGAGGATCTGCAGCCGGAAATGCTGGAAGGAATGCAAATTCACTTCGTACGAACGGTCGAGCAGGCTCTCGAAATCGCTCTTGGCAAATTCGATAAGCCAGTTAGGCCGGTTACGGGCGGCCCCCGCGAGGATAGGCCTGTGGCTGGTCCGGTTCACTAAGCAATTGCAGCTTTAGAACTTGAAGGCCCGGAGAAGTCTTCCGGGCCTTTTCTTTTTCGCTCACACAGAAGCTTTCTTCTTGCGGCTTCCAGCCGATTTGCGTTAGCTAGTGATCGTGGCGAACCTTTATCGTACCGCTTGAATCGATGCCCTACCGTCCACGAGAACTTGTGATACGCGCGCGCGAGGCGGCCACCTTGCTGCTCGCCGCGCTCGATCACAACGAAATGGTTGCACGTTTTCTGGACGTGTACGCCGCTCAATATCGCCGTCCGGGCCGCGCCGACCGCCCCGGGCTTTATCGCGAGCAACTCGAGCGAATTCGCCGAGAATCGATTTTGGCGACCGTGATGAGGATCGAAGCCGCGCTTCCTGTTCGACTTCGGGTTAACGTGACGGTGCGAGGCGCGAAACGTCCAGCCAAAAAGCACAAGCGCGCAAGGAATTCGACCCGCCCACAACGATCCGCCGCAAGAAGGCCCAACCTCGAGCTGGCTATTCCCTTTCTCGATTTGTTTCGCGAGGAGTTCTTTGTGGCCTTGGGGCGCTCACTTGAATGGACCCACAACGACGCCGATGAATTCTGGCGCGATCTGGAACTGTATGAAAAGCTCAATGCGACTGAGTCATCGCGAAAGGGCAAAAGGAAAATGGGTGCTTCCGCATCCGGCCCATTTGTCGACCGGGTCGCATTGCTTCTCGATCCTTCGCTGATGGAACAGGCACGTCGCGAAGCAGGGAAATTTCAACTCGAACTAAACGCGGCTGCGGATCGCGTGCTGCGCAAAGCGTTTTCGAGGCAGAGAGCAAACTAAAAGCCGCCCGTCCCTCGCACGCCTACCAAGCTAAGGACGCGCTTCCAGGACGATATTGAACGGAGTCTCGGCCGCCCTCCGCACCCGGCTGAATCCCGCCGATTTCAGCAGCTTGGAGAGTCGCCCTTCTCCGGCTTGTGCGCCGAGCGCCAGAGCGACTTCCTGCGATAGCGAAGCAGGCGTGCATAGCATCGTCGAAGCTCCATAGAACAAGCGGCCGATCGGGTTCAGGTTATCTTCGAGTTTATCGTTCGCGTATGGCTCGACGATCATCCACGTCCCATTCGATTCGAGCGTGCTCCGCACGTGCTTGGCGGCGCCTTCTGGATCACCCATGTCGTGCAAACAATCGAAGAAAGCAACGAAATCATAATTCTTGCCCGGGTAATCTTTCGCTTTAGCCACGTCGAATTTCACGCGGTCGGAAACCCCCGCCTTGGCCGCGGCCTGGTTCGCCATTTCGATCGAACCCGGATGATAGTCGAATCCGACGAACGTCGATTTTGGGTAGGCCTCAGCCATCAGCATTGTGGACGTGCCAAGGCCGCAGCCGACGTCGGCGACTTTCGCGCCCGATTTCAATTTCGCCTCCGTGTCACCCAAAGCGGGGATCCATTCCTCGATCAAATGGGCACGATAATTTGGCCGGAAAAAACGCTCAGTGCCCACAAACAATTCGTGATGATGCTCATGCCAGCCGACGCCGCTGCCGCTCCGGAATGCTTCGGAGATTTTCGGCTCGTCTATGAAACATGACTGGAGCATCTGGAAAAATCCGGGCAAGAAAACGGGACTCTGCTCGTTCGCCAATGCCATTGCTTGCTCGGGCGGCAGCGTAAATTTTTGCGACGCGGCGTCGTACGTGACAAATCCGCCCGCTGCCTGCGCGGAAAGCCACTCCCGCACATATCGCTCCGTCGTTTTCGTTTTCGCCGCGAGTTCCGGCGAAGTCATCGGCCCGGCGCCGGCCATCGCCTTATAGAGTCCAAGTTTATCGCCCATAAGGATTAGGACCGCATTCATTGCGGCCCCCATCTCGCCTACGGCTTTCATCACGAACTCGTGCAATTTGGCTTCGTTCAGGGGTTGTGCAGTTGCGGACATGCGTACCTCCAGCGCGACGGGTCTACAGGGGCGTCACTGCAGAATTGGGCGAGATTTTACATTTGCTAATATAGCAAGTCAATGCAACCTGGACCGTTTCGGGAAAAGCTTTCCTGATATCCTCAGCATAATGCTTGATCTTTTTTATCTCCTGGTGATTCTACAGATTGCCTTGGGGCTTTATTCGCTCTGGGATGGCTTCCAGTGGTTGACGCTGGTCCGCCGGCGCCTCTCTTCGCATGCGGGTTTCTATACCCCAGCGGCCGCAGTGATTTGCCCGTGTAAGGGTAACGAACCGGGATTAGAAGAAAACCTGACGGCCCTGACCCGGTTCGACTACGCGAACTACGAAATTTTTTTCAGCCTGGCTTCAAACTCAGACGCTGCCATCAAAATCATCGAACGCGTCAAGGCCGCTAGTCAGCGGCCCGTTCACCTCGTGATCGCGGGACCCGCCCAGGACTGCGGCGAAAAAGTCCACAACCTCTCTCGCGCGGTCGAAGACCTGCCCGAAAAATTCGAGATCATGGTCTTTGTGGATTCAGATGTGCGCTTCTCGAAAGGCTGGCTTACGAAGATCGTCGCTCCGCTTCAAGATCACCGCATCGGCGCAACCACGGGCTATCGCTGGTTCATCCCCAGCCGGCCGTTCGGTTCGGGCGGTTTCGCAAGCGCGATGGCCTCGGCCTGGAACGCCTCCATCGCCACTCTGCTGGGCAACCGTTCCCGCGAGAATTTCTGCTGGGGCGGAGGCACTGCGATCCGCCGCCACGCATTCGAGGATGCGCGCGTTCAAGACGCGTGGGCGGGCGCCGTGAGCGACGATTTCGCCCTCACAACGGCGCTCATACGCGCCGGCAAACCGATCATCTTTTGCCCAGAATGCCTGGCCGCTACGCCTCATCCCTGGACCGGGAGAAGCTTAATCGAATTCACCAACCGCCAGATTTTGATCTCGCGCGTCTACGCACCGCGTCGCTGGATGATGGGGGCGGCCGCCCATCTGAGCTATTCACTCACGCTCCTCTACGCAATCTGGGTGATATTTAGGGTGACTGCCCAGGGTGACCCTTCCATTCAGCTGGTCCTGATGACCTCCGTGATCGTGCTGCTCGCTGCGATCAAAGGGGCTCTGCGGACGGTTGCCGTTGGTGAAATGCTTCCGGACTGGAAAGCCCAAATCAATCAGTGGAGTTGGGTGTGGTTCATGCTTGCTCCGGTTGTCCCTTTTCTATTCTCCTGGAACTTCATTTCCTCGCTCTTGACCAAGCGTATCCGCTGGCGCAACATCCGCTACGAGCTGGTTTCCCCTACAATCACAAGGGTCTTGAGCCGGTAAATTTCGTTGTTGCGTGTAACTTTTCACGGCTCCGGGCGTAAAACACGGTAACAAACCACGTTTGCTGCATTGAGGAGATGCCATGGCTACCACTGCTGTCTCGGCTTCGGAACCGCCTGAGCGCGTAAACCCGTTTGGCCGGATCGTCGGAGTTATTTTCAGCCCGAAGGAGACGTTCGAGTCTATCGTACGGAAGCCGACTTGGCTCGTGCCGACAATTCTCCTTTGTGTCGTGGAACTCTGCCTGGTCGGGATATATGGTCATCGTGCCGGGTGGCGGGGACTGGTTCAGAAGCAGTTGAGTAATAACTCCCAATTTCAGGAGTTGCCCGCAGCCGACCAGGAATCGCGGATCGAAGTGGCCACGAGGATAGCCTCAAAAGTCGTTTACGCGGAGATGATCATTTTCCCTTTCCTCGCGGTTTTGTTTTTCGCAGGAATACTGTGGGTCATCTTTAACCTGCTGGTGGGCGGAAAATTCAACTTTGTAACATCAATGGGCATTGTTTCACACGCACTGGTGCCCACGATCATCGCCTCCTTGCTTGGAATCGTGATTTTGTTTGTAAAGGATCCCTCGACTGTCGATCTTCAGCATCTGGTTGCTTCGAATGCAGGAGCCTTCCTCTCGAACGATGCCTCGAAAGCTCTGACGGCGTTTCTTCGGTTTGTGGACATATTTCTTTTCTGGGAGATGATTTTACTGGCCATCGGGTTTCACGCTGCCGCCCCCAAGAAAGTTTCCTTTGCTGCGGCCTTTGCATGGATTTTCGCGCTATGGCTCGTGGCGGCGCTGGCCACGACTGGATTGGTAGCAGCCTTCACCTGATACACTTCGCGAATGGGTTTTCGATTTGAAATTCTCGCCGCTGATCCCTCAGGGGCGCGCCTAGGACGGATCACAACTCCGCACGGCTTAATTGAAACGCCGGCGTTCATGCCGGTTGGGACTGCTGCGACGGTTAAAGGACAGACGCAGCGGGATCTCGAAAATCTCGGCGTCCAAATTCTTCTCGCCAATACCTACCATCTCTATTTGCGCCCCGGCCACGAGCTCATTCGAAAAATGGGCGGGATCCACGAATTCATGTCCTGGCCGCGTCCCATTCTTACGGACTCCGGAGGTTTCCAGGTCTTCAGTCTCAGCAGCCTTCGTAAAGTGTCCGACGAAGGCGTCACGTTCCGTTCTCATCTCGATGGCTCGGAGCATTTTCTTTCTCCGGAAAAATCGATGGAGATTCAAATCGCGCTGGGCGCGGACATCATTATGGCATTCGACGAATGCATCGAGGCGCCCGCGTCCGAAAGCGTTGCGCGAGATGCCGCCGCACGCACACTCGATTGGGCGCGCCGGTCACGGGACTACTTCGCGCAGAATGGGGACACGAACCGGCAAGCGCTCTTTGGAATCGTGCAAGGTGCGACGAGCGCCGCGCTGCGCAAAGAAAACGCAGCAGCACTAACCGATTTCGACTTTCCCGGCTACGCAATCGGTGGGCTCGCCGTAGGTGAACCCCACAGCATCACATGCGAGATCACTGCCGCCGTCACGCCGCTGCTTCCCGCAAGCCGCCCTCGCTATTTAATGGGCGTCGGCAAGCCTGAACAGATTCTCGACTACGTCGCGCTCGGTGTCGACATGATGGATTGCGTACTGCCAACTCGCAGCGCCCGGCATGGATGCCTCTACACGTCGACGGGGCGAGTGCTGATTCGCAACGCGCAATATGCCGGCGATCCGCGCCCACTCGATGAGAATTGCGGCTGCGCCGTTTGCGCAAGATATTCTCGCGCTTACCTTCGTCATCTTTACGCGAGCGGAGAATTTCTCGCGACCATCCTGAACACCCACCACAATCTCTACTTTTACCTTGACATGATGCGGAAAATTCGGGAGGCTATCCGTTTTGGAAGCCTAGAAAGTTTCCGCTCTGAGCTCCAGACACGCCTTTCGCAGGAAAACCCAAGCGGCGATGGGATGCGGATGGGCGGATAGGCGTCTTCGGCGAATGTTTTGCGGCCTGCCATCCTCGGCAGCGCCTACCGTTTTGCGGCGAAAGAGGTTGTCAACTTGACATTTGGTGTCACCCCGGCGGCTTTGGTCCTTTTTGTGCAAACGTCTTCCAAGGGAGCCTCCTCTTTACTGGGAAATCCGATCTGGCTGCTCGTTTTCTTCATGGCCATCTTCTACTTCCTCATGATCCGGCCGGCCCAAACTCGCCAGAAAAAGGTCACCGACATGCTGAAGAATCTGAAAAACGGGGATAAGGTCATCACGAACGGCGGCATCTACGGCACCATCGTGGGATTGGAAAACGACTCCATTCAGCTGCGCATCGCAGAACAAGTGAAGATCAAGGTAGCTCGCAACGCTATCGCCGGGTTGCAGGCCGAAAATAAGGAGAGTTAGCAAGGCCTCATGACTGCTCAATTGAGGTGGAAGTTTATTTTCGTCTTGGTAGTTTTGGTCGTGTGTATTTATGGCGTTTTTGGACTTCCCGATTTTCCAACCTCCGTCGCCCAGCTAAAAGACAACGTCAGCAAGCGCATTAATCTTGGCCTCGATCTTAAAGGCGGCAGCCACCTCGTTTTGCAGGTCCAAGTCGAGCAAGCGATCGGCCAGCGCTGCGATGAAGCTATCGACGATCTCACCAAGCAACTGCACGACAAAAACATCAGTTTCACTGAGATCCGACGCGTCGACGACACCCATATTCTTGTTCGTGATGTGACCGATGTTTCTTCGTTTCGCGATCTTGTCACCAACCAGTTTCCGGATTGGACCATGACTCCGGCTGCGGGCGAGAACAGTGGCTATCTGCTGGCGATGAAACCTTCCGTGGTGGCCGATCTGCGTACCTCCACAATGAACCAGACGCTTGAAACCATCACTCGCCGCATTAATGCGCTGGGCCTCACCGAGCCAACCGTGGCGTTCACCGGGCGCAACGACGACGAGATCCTCGTGCAACTCCCTGGCGTGGGCGACCCGGCGGCTGCCAAGCAAGTGATCCAAGCGGGCGGACAGCTGCAGTTGGTTCGCGTTGCTCAGGGACCTTTCAGCTCAGAAGCCGAGGCTCTCGCCCAAAACGGCGGCGTTCTTCCGGCGGGCAGCATCATTTTGCCGGGAAGAAACGAGTCGCTTACACAAGGCTCCAATAATGGCACCGTGTATTACATCGTTGACCGCATCCCCATCGTCACGGGCCAAGACCTGCGCAGCGCGACGGCCAGCCCGGGCACGGACATGGCCGGTGGTTATCAAGTGAACTTCACGCTCTCCACAGCGGCGGCCGCCCGCTTTGGTCCTTTCACGGAACAACAAGCGGCGATCGGCGGTCGCATGGCTGTCGTTCTCGACAAGCAGATTTATGAGGTGGCCACGATTCAGTCTCGGATCGAGGATTCCGGGCGCATCACCGGCGGCTTTAGCCAGGAGTCAGCACAGAATTTGGCACTCGTCTTACGCGCAGGCGCCCTTCCAGCCTCCGTGAAATACATTGAAGAACGCACTGTGGGCCCGTCGCTCGGGGCTGATTCGATTCGCGAAGGGGTGCGCGCTTCTGTCGGAAGCCTGATTGTGGTGATGATTTTCCTGGTGATCTATTACCGGCTGAGCGGTGTCAATGCTGTTGTGGCTTTGATTTTGAACCTTGTGATTCTCGTCGCCTTTATGGCGTATGTGGGGGCCGTTCTCACTCTCCCCGGCATTGCCGGCGTGATCCTTACGATCGGTATGGGCGTCGATTCGAACGTGCTGGTGTTTGAGCGCATACGCGAAGAACTGCGCAACGGTAAAGTGCCAGCGCCGGCCGTTGACACTGGATTTGACCGCGCATTTTTGACCATCATCGACACGCACGTCACGACCGTCGTCTCGGCCATATTTCTTTTCATCTTTGGCACAGGGCCAGTGCGCGGCTTTGCCATCACGTTGGTGATTGGTTTGATCGCAAACGTTTTCACTTCGATCTACGTGTCGCGAGCGATCTTTGACTACCACCTGTCGCGCATGGGCCGGCAGGAGCAGTTGAGCATCTAAATTCCAGGCTCGCGGGTGCGAAAGCTGGGAACAAAACAGCGCGGTCTGGTGTCAAAAATAGACGGATAGGACTCGGCATGGAGTTTTTCCACAACGTCAACATTAACTGGATGGGGAAAACGAAGTACTTCGTCACGCTTTCACTCCTCCTGCTGGCCATCGGATGGATCTCGATTTTCCGCACGGTGTTCGTGCAACACCGCACGCTTTACGGAATCGACTTCCGTGGTGGCACGCTGATTTACGTTCGTTTTTCAGGTCCGCCGCCGATCGACAAAATCCGCAAGGGTTTGGAACAGGCGGGATTGCCGAATAGCACCATCCAGGGCATCAGCGATACTCAAAACGTCGCGTCAAAGAACGATGTCGTGATTGGCCTAGAGCAATCAAGCGGCGATGAATCGCTCGATGCTGGCAAACAAAAAATTCTGGAAGTCCTTCAGAAGACTTTCGGCGGCACAACGGCGAAACCGGACTTCAACTCGGTCGCCGCCTCCGATCTCGCCGCAGATCTTACTCGCAAGGATCCATTGACGCTGGGTACGTCCGCAGGCGACCGCTATGCGCAATTGGCTTCGAGCCTGGTGAGTGCTCGGGACTCCGATCATGGCGGCATTATCACGAACTTCAGTGAACTTTCGAACGTTCCGGGCGTCACGCCCTCCGTGGTAGGCGCTTTGCAAAGCGACTATTCGCTGAATGATTTCACGATCCGCGACGCCGAGATCGTGGGACCGAAGGTGGGATCTCAATTGCGGCGCCAGGCCGTCTTCGCAACTCTCTATGCGCTCTTGGGTATGCTGGTGTATATTGCGCTCCGTTTTGAATGGGTCTATGGGGCCGCGGCGGTTATTGCCGTATTCCACGACGTGCTGATTACGCTCGGATTGTTTTCGCTGTTTCATTACGAAATTTCTCTGACGGTGATCGCCGCGTTGCTGACTCTGGTCGGCTATTCCATGAACGATACGATTGTTATCTTTGATCGCGTGCGCGAAAACCTGCGTTTAATGAGGCGTGAAAGCTTTCCTGAAATTGTGAATAAGTCCATTAATCAAACGCTTTCTCGAACGATCTTGACCAGCGGATTAACCTTCCTAACCGTCCTTGTTTTGTTTCTCCTGGGTGGTGAGGTCCTCCGCGGGTTCTCTTTTGCCATGGTGGTGGGAGTTGTGATAGGAACGTACTCCAGTTTTGGCATTGCCGCACCAATCGTGGTCCTTTGGAACAAGCATTACGGTGGGAAGGCCACAGCCGTCAGCGTCGGATCCGCAGCCGCTAAACGCGCAACGGCAGCCGCAAGGAGGTAGGCCTCGATGTTCGATCAACTGGTTGTTTCAAGTGCGCATGGCAACAAGACGAACAAGCCATGGACCGTTGCAATGTCGGCAATCATCCAAGGCGTGATCGTAGGCGTCCTTATTTTGATTCCGCTGATTTATACGGAAGCCTTGCCCAAGGGAATGCTCAACACTTTTCTTGTGGCACCCGCCCCGCCGCCTCCCCCTCCGCCGCCGGCTGCTCCTGTTAAGCAAATCGTCAGGCCTCGGATTATTACGCCGCAGCGAATGGTCGCGCCGACTGTAATTCCCAAGAAAGTAGAGATCGTCAAGGATGAGGCCCCAGACGTTTCAGGCGCCGGAGTCGAAGGCGGCATCGGCGTTCCGGGCGGTGCCGGCGGAGTGCTCGGAGGAATCATCGGCGGCCCTGCTCCGCCTCCGCCTCCGAAAGCTGCCACGCCCTCGCGCATTCGAGTTGGTGGCAACGTACAGGGCGCAAAACTCATCCGACAAGTACAGCCTGTCTACCCGCAGATTGCGAAGACGGCTCACGTTTCAGGCACGGTCCGTCTGCACGCCATTATTTCCAAGGATGGTTCCATTGAGCAGCTTGAGTACGTTTCGGGGCCGGCTTTGCTGATGAGGGCTGCAATGGACGCGGTACATGAATGGAAATACCAACCAACCTTGCTCAATGGTGAGCCGGTGGAAGTTGATACGACCATTGACGTTGTTTTCACGCTGGGCGGTTAAGCAGGGCCGGCCCCGCTCGCGGGTCCGGAGGGATGGGACAGATTCTAACCGGCAGAAACAAAGCTGCCGAGACTGATTTGCCAGGGATGGGAGGAATGAACTGTATGATGCTTGCGACTTTATTGTTGGCGATGTTCCAGGAGCCGGAAGTCGGCTGGGATCTGATCACCATGTGGCACAACATGGGCTACCCGGCTAAGACGGTCGTCTTTATTTTGTTTGTCATGTCCGCGTGGTCTGTCGGAATCATGATCGACCGGGCGTTGATGTACAGCGCGGCGCGAAAGCAGTCTCGCGTATTCGTTCAGCAAGTGGCGGGCGCTCTGAAAGACAATAAGCTCGATGAAGCGATCTCGATCGCCGAGCGCAACAAGAAGAGCCACATCGCCAAGGTGGTTGCCACCGGGCTCTCCGAATTTCAAGCAGCTTCGGCGCAAGTAAGTGACGAAGAAGTGATTGAGGCGGCCAAGCGCGGTCTCGAGCGTTCTGTCGCCATCGTTCACGCCGAAATGAAGCGCGGCCTTTCCGGCCTCGCGACCATCGGCTCAACGGCTCCCTTCGTCGGCTTGTTCGGCACCGTCATGGGCATCATCAATGCGTTCAAGGGCATTTCCAACCAGAAGGTCACCGGTCTTTCGGCCGTGGCCGGCGGTATCGCGGAAGCCCTTGTGACCACGGCTCTCGGTTTGCTCGTCGCCGTGCCCGCGGTGTGGACTTTCAATTATTTTACGAACAGAGTTGAAGCCTTTGACGTCGAGATGGACAACTCCTCGATGGAGTTGATCAACTACTTCATTACTCGGCGAGGCGGAAAGAAGTAGCAAATGGCATACAAACCCAAAGCGCCGCCGGTGATGGCTGCTCCCAACGTCATCCCCATGGCGGATATTATGCTGGTCTTGTTGATCATTTTCATGGTGATCACGCCGATGTTGCAAAAGGGCGCGCCCGTGAACATGGCCAAGGCTGAAAACGCGGACAAGATGCCGAATGCGGATAAAGACGACGCGATCATCATCGCCGTCACGCGCGACAGCCACTACTTCCTTGGCAGCAAGGAAATAGGACTCAATGAGATCACAGACAATGTGAAGGATCAGCTGTCGAATCGTCTCGACAAGACCGTCTACGTTCGCTCCGATGCGCGCGCGAAGTACGGTGATGTTGTCAAGGCAGTCGATGAAGTGCGCTCGGCGGGCGTCGAAAACCTTGGCCTTCTGACCGAAAAGCCGGCAGTCAATAAGAACGCTCCGCCACCGCCGCCGGGTTCGGACTAAATCGGCGGGCGGATTCAGTTTTATTGGTCGAAGGAGTTTTCTATGGCAATGGCAGTTGGAGGGCCGAAAAGCGGCCCCGTTTCCGATCCGAACATCGTCCCGTTGATCGACGTGCTGCTTGTGCTGATCATCATTTTCATGGTCATCACGCCAAGAGTCCCAACGGGTTTGCCCACTCTGGTTCCGCAACCACCGCCGCCGGACGCGAAGCCGCAGCCGCCCGATGACCGCACGATCGTGGTTCAGGTGTTAAGTGGCGGAAAACTTATGATCAATCAGGACCAGACGGATTGGAGCCAGTTGGGTCCGCGCTTGTCGGATATCTTCAAGCAGCGCGCCGATAAAATTGCCTTCGTAAAGGGCGATGAGAACGTGGAGTTCGCCCAAGTGGCGCGCGCAATCGACATAATGCGTGGCTCCGGAATCGATCACGTCGGCCTGATCACGGCCAAAATCGAGGCTGGGCAATAGGTTTTCAGCATGAATCCAGGCAGGGGTTCGCAGGAAAGCGTCGGCACAAGTTTGATCTTTGCTCGAAGGAGATAGGGATGCAGCGCAAGCCCCACGTTATATTCCTGGTGGCCGTTGTTTCGGTCGCCTTTGTCGCTGGAGTCGGTTGCAACAAGCTCCGGGCTCGCGACAAACTCAACAAGGGCGTAAACGCGTACAAGAACGCTCAGTTCGATGAGGCAATCGAAGACTTCAAGCAGGCCAAGGAGCTCGATCCAACTCTCACGAACGCCCAGTTGTATCTCGCCACTGCCTATGCCAGCCAATACATTCCTGGCGCGCCCTCGCCGGATAACATCCGCAATGGCGAACAGGCCATCCAGGAATTCAAGAATATTCTGGATACGGATCCAAACAACCTTGCGGCAATAGACGGAATCGGCTCAATTCTTTACAACATGGGCGGGACTCCGTTCGATGAGAGCAAGTTCAACGAGTCCAAGACTTACCACGAAAAGCACATTCAGATTAAGCCTACCGATCCTGAACCTTATTACTGGGTCGGCGTGATCGATTGGTCGCTCTCCTATCATGCCAACAAGGAAATGCGCGACGCTTATAATCGGTCTTCAAAGAAGCCGATTAAGGAAAGCGACCCACTGCCTCCCGCAGTTGCGAAGCAATTCGCGGATAAATATGGTTCGATCATTGACGATGGGATCGAGAATCTCAACAAGGCGATCAGTTTGCGTCCTGACTATGATGACGCGATGGCCTATCTGAACTTGATGTATCGGCAAAAGGCTGACTTGGAGACCACCACTCAAGCCCGCAACGAAGATCTGCAAAAGGCCGACGAGTTGGTCGACCAGGTCAAAGCGATCAAGCAGAAGAAAGCAAACATCACTCCAACGTCCTAGGAAGATTCACTTGACAAATCCGTGAGCGGCGGCCCTTCCTCGGCCGCCGTTTTTTTTCCACGCTAAGCCCACTCGTTTGTGCGACGATTATTCCAGCAATGAAAACACCACCACGATTGATCGCCTTCTTCGTCTTCGCGGGCCTCTCTATCGCGGCAGTGGCTGTGGGCGTTGGGTTATGGTCTTACGCTTTTCGAATCTATGCGGCGGACAAGTCCGCAGCTGCGCCGCAGGATGACACCACGCAACTTGAATCGCATGCCATTCAGCCCGCGGATTTAGTTAAACAGTTGTCGGGCAGCGATAAGCCGATAGTGGTCTGCGTCGGGCCTCACGCGCTCTATCAAGGCGCCCACGTTCCGGGAGCTGTCTATCACGGCGCTGCGCACACTGATGAAGGCATCGCTGATCTGAAGAAATGGGCCCAATCCGTTCCCAAATCTGCAAACATAGTTCTCTATTGTGGCTGCTGCCCATTGACCCGCTGTCCGAATATCCACCCGGCTTTCTCAGCGCTTCAGGAGATGGACTTCAGGAACGTCAAAGTGCTCTGGCTCCCTACGGACTTCCGCACGGATTGGATTTCCAAGGGTTACCCTGTCGAAAAAGCTCAATAACCGGCTTCGCGAAGGAACGTTGTTTTCCCTGCAGACGCTTTGTCGATTCCGTCACAGAATGCTTTGTTTTGGAGATTGAGGTTGCCGTTAGGGTAGTGCACAGACGCCGAGAACCGCCATCGTGTTTGTGCACACAGTCATAAGAACCGAGGACCGCATGGCGCTGACCACCGCTAACATCGTTCGTTCGGGCGAGCGCACGAATCTGGAAGGCCGCCCGATCCTCAACAAACTGTTGCTTTCGATTTCCGACACCGAGTTTCAGACCGTTCGGCCGCATTTGGAATTCGTCCATCTGCCGCACCATTTCACACTTTACGAGCCGAACCGCAGGCCCGACTTTGCATATTTTCCGAACAAAGGAATGATTTCGCTGGTCGTCGCCACATCTGACGGACGAACCGTGGAAGTGGCTGTAGTGGGCCACGAAGGCTTCGCAGGCCTTGCTCCGTCCTTCGGCTTGCGAACCAGTTCGGTCCGGGAAGTGATGCAAATTTCGGGTCATGGCTTTCGAATTCGGGCCAGCGCTTTGCCTGGACTGATGCGCTCTTGCGCCACGCTGCCGCACGTGTTGAGCCGGTCGGCGGTGCTCCTCAGTATGCAAATGGCGCAGACGGCTGCCTGCAACCGCCTTCATTCGATCGAGCAGCGCCTCGCGCGCTGGCTGCTGGTTACCCAAGACCGCGTGGACGCCGGCACCATTCCGATTACCCACGATTTTCTCGCGACGATGCTCGGGACCGATCGGCCCACCGTGAGCTTGGCCGCCGCGAACCTCCAGAAAAAGCGAACCCTGCGATACTCGCGCGGGTCTGTACATATTCTGAATCGCAAGAAACTCGAGAAATATGCCTGTGAGTGTTACGGAGCCATCCAGCAGTTTAACGGCGAACTCGGGTTGAAATAGTGCGATACAGATTAGCTGGTCGATGGTTGGATTTGGCATTGGGATCGTTGCTTGCTGGAACGCTCGCCATTCGTCACCACCCTGGCTTACAATAAAACATGGAACCGGCGGGCAAACGCGGGATCAGTCTCGCTTCACGCGACACTGTTGATCTCCGCTTTGCCGAATTAATCGAAAAACTTCGTCGCAGTCGTCCGGGAGACGATGTCGGTCTCCTGCGACGCGCCTACGATTTCGCTGCCGAACACCACAAGACTCAAACCCGCCTTTCCGGCGAACCGTACCTGTCGCATCCAGTCGAAGTAGCTCACTTGCTGGCGGACATGAAGTTGGATGTGACGTCCCTCTGCGCCGCCCTGCTGCACGACATCGTCGAAGATACCAAAATTCCCATCGAGCGCATTGCGGAACAATTTGGGCCCGAAGTCGCTCGCATCGTCGAGGGGGTCACCAAAATCAGCCGTCTCGACTTGCTCGCGCCAGAAGATCGCCAGGCAGAAAACGTCCGCAAAATGCTCCTCGCAATGGTCAACGATGTGCGCGTGGTCATGGTTAAATTGGCCGATCGCTTGCACAACATGCGCACTCTTGAGTATTTGGCGCCGGATCGCCAGCAGCGCATCGCGCGCGAAACACTCGATATCTATGCTCCGGTTGCCAATCGTCTCGGGATGGGCTTGATTCGCGGCGAGCTTGAGGATTTGGCTTTCCGTTATTTGGAAACGGACGCGTTCCTTGAGCTTCAAAAGAGAGTCGCGTCAAAGCAGACATTTTTCGATAAGTTTCTCAAGGAAGTTCAGGAAGTGATTCGCGAGAAGATGGTGGAAAACGGGATACCTGCCGAAGTGCAGGCTCGCGTCAAGCGGCTCTACTCCGTGCATCTGAAAGTTCAGAAGCAGCAGCGCAATCTCGATCAGATCTACGATCTGCTCGCCGTTCGCGTCATCACAGACACCGTGAAGAATTGCTATGCGGCGCTCGGCGTAATTCATCAAATCTGGCGCCCTGTGCCAGGCCGGTTTAAGGACTACATTGCGATGCCGCGCCCTAATCTGTATCAGTCGTTGCACACGGCGGTGATCCATTCAGGCCAGCCGTTTGAAGTTCAGATCCGCACCCAGGAAATGCATCGCATCGCAGAACAAGGCGTCGCAGCGCACTGGAAATACAAAGGCGGTCAGGAAGTGGCTTCGTCGTCCTCGGCGGATGATCAGCGCATCGTCTGGATGCGGCACCTGATTGAGTGGGTGCAGGAAATGCAGGAGCCGAGCGAGTTTCTTTCGACGCTGCGCGTGGATCTTTATCCCGAAGAGGTTTACACCTTCACTCCTAAGGGCCGCGTCGTGGTTCTCCCGCGCGGTGCCACGCCTGTCGACTTCGCCTATGGCGTTCATACGGAGGTGGGACATCAGTGCGCCGGCGCCAAGGTGAACGGCGAAATGGTGCCACTGCGCCACACGCTGGCAAACGGCGACGTCGTCGAAATAACTGCGCAGAAGGGGCATGGCCCGTCGCGCGACTGGCTTTCTTTCGTTCGCACGTCGCGTGCGCGCAGCAAGATTCGCCAGTGGATAAATCTTCATGAACGCCAGGAAGCTATGGATGTGGGGCGCCGCCTTCTCGAAAAGGAGGCGCGCCAGGCAGGCATCAGCTTGAAAAAAATTGCCGAGGCCGATATGCAGCGCGTTGCCTCCGATTACGGTTGCGCCCGGATCGACGATCTCTACGCTGACCTGGGCTACGGCAAATGGTCGGCAAGGCAGGTCCTCGCGAAGGCCACGGGCCAGCCGCTCGAAGTGCCTGAGGACAAGCAGCCCAAACTCGCTTCAACCGTCAAGCGCATTCTCGGCATGGACGATGCCACCATCGTTGTTCGCGGGCACGACGACTTAATGGTTTATCGCTCGAAGTGTTGCAATCCGATCCCGGGAGACGACATCGTCGGCTATGTTACGCGCGGCCGGGGAATTGCGGTCCACAGTAAGAACTGTCCGAACGTCGAAAACCTGCTCTACGAGGCTGACCGGCGAATCGCAGTGGAATGGTCCGGCTCGACGCAAGCCGAATTTCCTGTAAGGCTGCGAATCATCACGGAAGATCGTCCCGGAATGATCGCTGCAATTTCCGCTATCATAAGCGATACGGGAGCAAACATTCGGAGCTTCGAGAGCGGCGGAGAAGACATTCGCGCGCGCATCGAAGTTGCCCTCGATGTCCGCGACCGAAAGCAACTCGAGCATATCCTCGCCGCCATCAAGAGAATTCCCGGTGTGTTCGACATCGAACGCGTTTACAACGTCTGACCGGCCGGCCAGTTGCCTCTTGCGCCAATTTGAAGCTCGCAGTCTCTCCGCGCGCGTAAAATCGGAGTATGGCGTACAAGCTACCTGGCTGGTCTGTGCGCATCAATGGCAACGCCGGTCGCGCGAATCGCGCCGTTCTGGCCTTGCTTCTCTGTCTAACTGCTTCATTTGCGGCTGGCTGCCACAGCGTGTCTCCCGTTGATACGAAGCCGCTCGACACCGCGGGCATGAGTTACGATTCCATTCAACAAGTGAACGCCTTGGGGGCCACTCCTCCTGAAATTTCTCAGCTCGCCGAAGCCCGCGAAGCCGGATATTCCGATTCCGCATGCATTGAAACTCTCAAAATCTACCGCAGCCGCAAAGTTCCGTTTGATGCTGGTGATGCAATATCTGGGCTGATGCAGTCCGGTTTTGACGAATCGATGGTCCTCGATCTGGCGAAAATGAATGAGCTGGGAATCGATGCTGGCGAGTTTCAGGCGATGAAGCTGGCCAATCTTTCGGACGCAGTTATTCTGGAAGTCGCAAGGCGCCGGGCCGATGGCAAGCCGGTTCTATCCGGAGCATCGTTGGCGGAACTGAAGAATGCGGGTATGCGACAATCCACTCTGCTCGAACTCGTACGTCGCGGCGTACCCGATTCTGAGGCGCGCGCGATCATCACCTATCGTCGCCGTGGTGTCGCCGACTCCCTAATTCTCAACCATTTCGCTCGCTCTTAGTCAAACAGCGCTCTTACGATTGAAGATCCTGCCCGTCCGATAGGGTCCAGTTGTTCTTTCCGATCTCTCTCCGGCTCGCTAAAATCTCATCCGAAAAAACCGGCAGCGTGAGGAGCGCACATGAAACAGATCGTTTCTACCGACAAGGGCCCCAAGGCGATCGGTCCTTATTCCCAGGCAGTCAAGGCAAACGGGTTCATTTTCACGGCAGGACAGATTGCGCTCGATCCGTCGAGCGGTCAAATCGTTGAAGGTGACGTCGCCAAGCAAACTGTTCGCGTGCTCGAAAATCTAAAAGCGATCGTGGAGGCTGCCGGCTCGTCGCTTGACCAAGCCGTGAAAGCAACGGTCTACCTGAAGGACATGAATGATTTTGCTGCCATGAATGAAGTCTACGGGCGTTATTTCGTCCAGAATCCTCCTGCGCGATCTACGGTTCAGGCTGCGGGTCTGCCTCGCGATGTGCGCGTCGAGATCGATTTAATCCTTGCGGTTTAACTCCAACGTTGAGACCGGCACCGTTCGCGTATTTCGCACGCGTATATATTCCTGTAACATTCACTGGCGAAATTATCTTCTGTTAGGTACAGGTTGAGCCGATCAGAAAAGAGACTCGGATTTCCCCATGAACGCGCAAGCGTATGACCTCATTGTTATCGGCAGCGGCCCCGCCGGGCAAAAGGGAGCCATCTGCGCCGCGAAACTGCGCAAGCGCGTTGCAGTAATCGACCGTCGGTTGATGATTGGCGGCGTCTGCGTCCATACCGGAACAATCCCGAGCAAAAGCGTCCGCGAGGCGATCTTCCAGCTCACGGGACTGGCTGTGCGCGCGTTTTACGGGTCGAATTATCGCGGCAACGGCGAAATTTCGATCCAGGATCTATCGTTTCGGGTCAACAGCATTATTTCGCGCGAAACCGAGGTCATCCGCGCCCAGCTTCGGCGCAACAACATTGGGATTTACCAGGGCACGGCGCATTTCCTTGATCCGCACACGATCGAAGTGAATGGTGACGGCGACAAAACCACGCTACATGGAGAAAATGTCCTTATCGCCTGCGGCACCCGGCCTGCCCGCAGCTCAGACATTCCGTTCGACGGCAAGCGCATCCTCGACACCGATGAATTTACTTTTGCCACCACCTTGCCCCGCGAAGTGATTGTCGTAGGCGCTGGCGTTGTAGGCCTCGAATACGCATCGTTTATGGCTGCGGTTGGTTCGGAAGTCACTCTGATCGACCAGCGGCCCATCATTCTCGATTTCGTGGACCGCGAGATTGTCGACGCTCTCGCTTACCACCTGCGCCAAATGGGCACCACCTTCCGTCTGGGCGAAAAGGTCACGCGCGTCGGGATCGACGAGCAGCGTGACCGCGTCTTCGCCGAACTGGAAAGCGGCAAAAAAGTCCAGGGAGACATGCTGCTTTACGCGGTCGGCCGTCAAGCGAATGGGGACCAGCTCCAACTGGAAGCGGCTGGCCTAGCAGCTGACGCTCGCGGGAAAATCCGCGTCAACGAAAACTATCAAACGGCCGTGCCGCATATCTATGCCGCAGGGGATGTAATCGGTTTTCCCGCGCTCGCCAGTACTTCAATGGAGCAGGGACGTTTGGCCAGCAGCCGCATGTTTGGCGCGCCATCCGAGCACATGCCCGAACTCTTCCCCTACGGCATCTACACCATTCCTGAAATTTCGATGGTCGGCCAAACCGAAGAGAAACTAACCGCCGCGAAGGTCCCCTACGAAGTTGGCATTTCGAAATACATCGAACTGGCGAAGAGCATGATGCTCGGCGATGAAACCGGAATGCTGAAGATGCTTTTCGACCGCAACACGCGCAAACTCCTTGGCGTCCACATCCTTGGCCAACGCGCTACGGAGATTATTCACATCGGCCAGGCCGTGCTGGCGCACGGGGGCTCGATCGAATATTTTCGCGACACCGTTTTCAACTATCCCACCCTGGCGGAGGCTTACAAAGTCGCCGCCCTCGACGGGCTAAACAAGCTCTAGCGGAAATGCGCTGGAGGTCCCTGCGAAGGCAATTGTCCGCTTGGGGACCACCGTTGCGGCCCCCGCGTCTCTTCTGATATACAGTGCGGGCGACATCGACTTCGGGGGGAGTCACAGCAACCATGTACAAAAAAACCGGGGCGTTTATCTGTGCAGCTTTATTCGTTTTCGGAATTATGCTTTTCGTTTTTCAGTCAACTTCGGTCGCTCGCCAGACCGACCCCGCATCTGCCACGCCTGCTTGCGACCGCGCCTGCCTGAACGGATTTGTCGACCAATATCTTGACGCGCTTGTTTCCCACGATCCGTCTCATCTTCCTGTCACGCAATTCGTGAAATACACGGAAAACGGCCAGCATATCGAGCTGGGCGACGGCCT
>JASHRM010000127.1 GCA_030037315.1 Candidatus Acidiferrales bacterium | reverse complement strand
TTGCATCAGGAACGCGCCTATCATGATCAGCGCCATTGTTGGAGAAAACGCCCAGAGCGGGACAATCGCCAAGCCGAGCACACTCGCGCCAATCATCGCGCGCCGCCGACCGAATCGGTCGGACAACAGTCCGAACACTACGCCGCCGACGATCGCGCCGATCATCGAGATCACGCTGACTATCGCCGTATCGCGGGGGTTAAAGTGATGCTGTTTCTTCAAGAGCGTGGCGTACATATCCTGCGTCCCGTGCGACATGAAGTTCATGACGATAAGCAGCACCAATAAGTATGCGAATCGCTTCAAGTGCTTAAGTACGAGGCCGAAGTATTCACGCCAGGTTCTTCGGGCAGCGGCATGCGCCTGCCACGCACCGCTTTCCTTCACCTTCGCGCGGATGAAAAGCGTCAGCAGCGCCGGCAATCCGCCGATGAAGAACATTGGACGCCAGCCCCAATGCGGATACACCGTCCAAAACGCAATCGCCGCGAGCAAATTTCCCAGCGCGTATCCTTCCTGCAATATCCCAGAGAGCACGCCGCGCCATTTCACCGGAGCGGCTTCCATCGCGAGCGAGGCGCCGACTCCCCATTCGCCACCCATGCCGATGCCATAAAGTAGACGCAATGCCAAAAAAGCGCCATAACTAGGCGCAAAACCTGAGAGCACCTCGATAAGGGAATAAAAGATCACGTCGATCATCAGCGGCAGCTTGCGTCCCCATCGGTCCGCGATGAGCCCAAAAATCACCGCGCCTACGGGCCGCGTCAATAGAGTCGCGGTAAGGGTCAACGCCATTTGCGTGTCGGATTTGTGAAATTCGGCGCCGATCTCAGTGAGAACGTAAGTGAGGATGAAGAAATCGAACGCGTCAAGCGTCCAGCCGATAAAGCTTGCGATCAGTGCATTGCGCGAATTCGCGCGCTCTTCCGGAGAGAGGACAGCAGGCGTAGCGCTCATTCGGCCTTTGCCGCCGCGGCCACGCGCGACGGATCCAGCACTGCATCCGTAACGCGCGCGATCTGCACCATTTCTGCGACATCATGTACGCGCACGATGTGCGCGCCTGCCAGAATGCTGGCACTTACCATCGCTGCAGAGCCCCAAATGCGATCTTCTTTGGGCACACCGCCCAGCGCTTTTCCGACGAACGATTTTCGCGATGCGCCGATCAGGAGCGGGAATCCCAGCCGCGCCAAAATTTCGAGATGAGCGATCAGCTCAAAATTTTGGGCCGCGCTTTTTCCAAATCCGAGTCCCGGATCGAGCACGATTTGAGATTTCGGCACGCCCGCGCGCCGCGCGACCGCAACCGAATATCGCAATCCCGCGCTTACATCGCGCATCGCATTTCGCGCGAATGGCAGCTTCTGCATCGTGCGCGGGTTCCCGCGCATGTGCATCAGGATCAGCGGCAGCTTGCGCCTCCGCGACACATCGGCCAAGTGCAGATTCGCGCGCAAGCCAGTCACGTCATTTATGATTTCCGCGCCCGCGTCCGCCGCAGCCTCGGCGACTTCAACTTTGCTGGTATCGATCGAGATGGGGATTCGAATTTTTCCCTGCAACTTTTCCAGCACAGGCAAAACTCGCGAGATTTCCTCGGCGGCGGAAACTCCTTCCGACCCCGGACGCGTCGATTCGCCGCCAATATCGAGAATGTCCGCGCCCTGGCGCTCAAGTTCCAGCGCACGCGCCGCGGCCGCATTCGTATCGCGAAACAAGCCGCCATCGAAGAAGCTGTCCGGCGTCACATTGAGCACGCCCATCACTAGCGTTCGCTCGCCCAAGACGATCGTTCGTGACGGCAGGCGCAACCGAAATTTCTCCCGGCGAAGCATGGGCGCCTATTGAATCACGATTTCGCGGAAAATCTATGGCAGATGGCCGAAATGTGGGCTTATTGCGATGCTGGCACGTAGTACGCGGCGCGATGCGTAACGTGGACGTTCGGCTGATCGATCGTTACGCGCAAATTGTGCCAGCCGGAGTGGCCCGCAGCTTTGTCGCCATCCGCATCCGGGCCGGATGCCGGATAGAAGCCGAGTGTGTATTCCGCGCGGATCTTTTCCGCGATCTTGCGAAACGTGTCCGCCATCGTCGCCTGTTCGTGGAGGAAATAGAGCTGTCCGCCAGCGCGCCGCACGAGCTCGGCCAAGAACAGTGTGTACGGCGGAATTTCGAAGCCGCGATTGCTTGGTGTGATCAGCGTCGCGTTCTGATGTCCTGCCAGCCATTCAGGCGTCATCACCCTTGGCCGGTTTTCGGTCGACACGGCAAAGACCTGAATATCCTGTTCGGCGAGCAGCCGCGTGACGTCGTCAAAAGTCAGCCGGTTTTCCGCCTCGTCCGGACGCGGCGACATGCTCGCCGGATCAAGCGTGAGCCCCAGGCCGCTATCCTGCCCGTCGGTGAGAAGCAGAATTGCCTTGCGCCCGGTGCGCCCGCGGAAGAGTTCGTGCGCCGTCAGATACACGGCCTCATAAATATTCGAACCGCCCGTATCGCCCAAAAGCGAAGTCACATCCACGCGCGCAACGGCGCGGCGAATCTCTTCGCGTGCATCGGAAAACGGCAACTGGAGATACGTATGCGCCGAAAAATCCACCACCGCTGCCTGATCGAGCGGCATCAACGCGTTGATCAGCGCATCCGCGGCGTCTTTCATCTCCTCGGAATCGCGCAACACGCTCGGACTCGCGTCGATCACAAGCGCCACGCTGGCGGGCTGAGTTGAAGCGTCGAAATAGAAAATCGGGCGTTCGACACCGTCGTCGAAAATTGTGAAATCTTCGCGGTGCAGGCCCGGTACCGCAGCCCCATCCGCCGTTGAAACCGTACAAGTGACCGCAACCACCTGCGTTCGGCTTTGAATGGCGTGGGCCGCTGTTAGCGAAGGATTTTCCGAAGCGACGCCGGCCTCTTTTGCGCGCAGCAAGCGCAGTTCGCCCGTTTGCGCGTCGCGCTGCCAGACGGCGCCACGATCGAGCTGCTGCGGAAATTTTGCCGGTTTCTGATGCGAGGATTGCGAACCCTGCGTGTGAAAAAGGCCTGCGAGTATCGCGCAGACGATCAAGGCGATTCGCGCCGCGCCCCTCCCTGCATTCGGCGCCCTGCTTCTACTAAACGTGGAGCAGCGCGCCAGCATTGAGGATTCAATCGAGGTCGAAGTCGCGAATCGGCTTTTCGATTGGCGCGTCTTTTGCCTTCTTCAAGCCCTCGGCGAATTTTCGCGCCAGCACATCTTCCTTCGTTCGCTCGGCTTCAACCGACGCACGGAACTTCGCTTCCACAGCATCGTCGTGAGCGCGAAGCAGCCGCGCTGTGTCGTCGAGATCGATCGAGGGCGGCCGCACGGGCGCAGTGTGCCCGAGCACCACATGAAGCTCGCTATCTACCGTGAGCTTTGAGCCGCAGCAAGGGCAATCGACTTCAAAAGTTTCCTTGGATCGTTTCGGCATGGCCCGTATTCTACGCCTCTTGCCTCCGTGTCAAGTGGCGTGTTTGGTGTAAAGATCTGTGACACTGATTCTTCTGCATCCCCGCAACTTCTTTCGAAGCTTCGGCTTACAACGCAGCTGTTGCGCCCCGTTTAAGTCCTAAAGGATTTCACGGAAATGCCGATGTGCGCCGTATAGAAAAGCCGCCTAAGAGCCCGGGGGACGTGTGCTCTTGGGGCGCGCGTGTGAGGCCGTTTGCTGCAAATCGCGGAATAACTGAGGGCTAATTGTCAACGACCGCCAAAATTTCTAACGGAAACGGCTCGAAGCATCCAATCAGTTCCGGAGCCGACCGGCGCACTCGCTTTCGCGCCAAGATTGTCGGACGCGTCCACATTCGCGGCGGCGTTGGCACGCTCGACGCATTTGAAGACGTCGGCAAAACAGTCGACGCCTCGCGCGGCGGCCTTGTGATATCCACATCGCGCGGCGGCTACTGGATTGGACAACCTCTGGACGTCACGTTCCCGTATTGGACGGCGCCCAACGCAATCAATTTGGCGCGCAGAGCGAAGGGCGTCCGCAACATCCTGATGCCGGATTTTCGCTGTGAAGTAGCCATTCAATTTGAGCAAGCGTCCGTAAAAGCCGACCTTGCAAATCCGCAGGACGCCGGCCGCATAAAAGTTCTCGGCGTGGAATCCGATCCAGCTTTGGCCGACGCGACTCGCGCGCTCTTGGAGCAGGGTGGCTACCAGGTGGTGCTCGTCACCACAGCGCAGCAAGCGCTCGACATTCTGCAAACGGATACGCCGGACGTTTTACTCGCGGAGGCTGAGGACGAAGGCGTTTCAGGCAAAGATCTCTGCACAGCGGTGAAAAAGAGCCATCGCCTCCGGCACGTTCCCGTGATTTTGATGACGAACTCAGCCTTGCCGTCCGATTATTCCGCGGGGCATCGCGCAGGAGCGATGGTCTGCATTCGCAAGCCCTGCGAGCCGTCTCAGGCGGGAGCCGGCTTCTCTCCCTTGGTCAGACCCGGAAGAGGCCTCAGGTCAGGACGACCCGCGAGTTGCGGCTCCTTCGCAGGAACCGGCGGCGCTGCCGGGGGAGGCGGCGGAGCCTTATCCGGCAAGGGCTTGCCTTCCATCAAGAGCTTCAGCTCATTGGCGTCGAGCACCTCGCGTTCGAGAAGAGCCAGCGCGATCCGTTCGAGCTTGTCGCGATGCGTTTCCAGAATGTTTCGCGCCTTGCTGTATCCCGTGTTGACGATGCTTCGCACTTCCCCGTCGATCTTGATCGCCGTATCTTCGGAATAATCGCGATGCTGTGCGATCTCACGGCCAAGGAAGATCTGTTCTTCCTTCTTGCCGAAGGTCAACGGCCCGAGCGGGCTCATGCCCCACTCGCAAACCATTTGTCGTGCGATTTCAGTGGCGCGTTCGATGTCGTTTCCCGCGCCGGTCGTAATGTGCTTGAGGAAAATTTCTTCAGCTGCGCGGCCTCCCATCAGCACAGCAAGCTGCGATTCGAGGAATTCCTTCGTGTAGGTGTGCTTGTCGTCGATCGGCAGCTGCATCGTGACGCCCAGCGCCATGCCACGCGGGATGATCGTCACTTTGTGCAGAGGATCGGCGCCCGGCGTCATCGCCGCGACCAGCGCGTGTCCGGCTTCGTGGTACGCGGTGTTCTTCTTTTCCTCATCGGACAAAATCATGGACTTGCGCTCCGCACCCATGAGGACTTTGTCCTTCGACATTTCGAAGTCCGCCATAGCGACGAACTTGCGGTTCTGCCGCGCCGCCCACAGCGCCGCTTCGTTCACCAGATTCGCCACGTCCGCGCCCGAAAAGCCAGGCGTGCCGCGCGCAATCACGGAGAGATCGACGTCCTCGGCAAGAGGCACTTTGCGTGTGTGAACCCGCAAAATTTCCTCGCGTCCGCGAACATCGGGCCGCGGAACCACCACGCGGCGATCGAAGCGCCCGGGCCGCAGCAACGCCGGATCGAGCACGTCGGGCCGGTTTGTGGCTGCGATCAAAATCACGCCTTCATTTGATTCGAAGCCGTCCATTTCGACGAGCAACGCATTTAGCGTCTGCTCGCGCTCGTCGTGACCGCCGCCCAGTCCTGCGCCGCGATGGCGGCCCACTGCGTCGATTTCATCGATGAAGATGATGCAAGGCGCGTTTTTCTTGCCTTGCTCGAATAGGTCGCGAACGCGGCTCGCGCCAACGCCCACGAACATCTCGACGAAGTCCGAGCCCGAAATCGAAAAGAATGGGACGTTCGCTTCGCCGGCAATCGCGCGCGCCAGCAAAGTCTTTCCGGTTCCCGGAGGCCCAACGAGCAATACGCCCTTGGGAATCCTGCCACCCAACTTCTGGAATTTTTGCGGATCCTTCAAGAAGTCGATGATTTCGTAAAGCTCTTCCTTGGCTTCATCGATGCCGGCAACATCTTTAAATGTCGCCTTTTTCTGCTGCGCCGTAAGCAGGCGCGCCCTCGACTTGCCGAAGCTCAGAGCCTTATTCCCGCCGGCCTGCATCTGCCGCATCATGAAGAACCAGATGCCCAAAATCACCAGGAATGGCGCGAGCGTAATCACAATGCTCAACCAGTTCGCTTCCTTAACCTCTTTGTAGTTGTAAACAATGTTCTTTTCCTGAAGCGTCTTGGTGACATCAGGAATCGCGGTGTTCGCGATCGTCACGCCGCCAAACTTCGTTCCGTTCTTGTACTCGCCGCGCAACTCCGCGCTATTCGGTGAAAGATTGATCGTTACATCCTTCACGTCTCCGCTATTCACCTTATCCATGTACTGCGTATAAGTGGGTTCTTCCTCGCGCGGCGTAGGCCCACCGTTGGAGGCCATCCGCCATAAAACCGCGGCGAGCGCGATCATCATGACCCAAAATAAAATTGTCCGAACCGTTGAGTTCACTTTCCTACCTCACCTTTGGATAAACTCCGCATGAACTCCACTTCAATCCGATATTACCGCCCACATCCTTAGATGCCGCCAAGAAGCCTGCGTATTCAGCTTTCGCTTTGCTGCAGCGCAAGCACCGCAGATCTTTTTCGGGCCGCAACCTGTTGATCGCCGTCAACTTCCGCTGACGCGATCTTCTTCAATCACCAGACCAGCTCGTGTATTCTCGCGAGCGCAAAATTCCTCGGCTGGCAGCATCCCCAGCACCCACGCAATCCGTCCCTTGCTTTCAAGCACCGGCCAGACGGTGCGTTGGGCTTTGGGCACCCGAGCCGATAAGAACATCTCCTTTAGTTTCTTGGTACCAGTCCGCCCTTTTGGTTTATACGCATCTCCAGGGCGCCAGTTGCGGAAAACCAGCGGTCCCCGTAATCGATCGGCATCCAGTGTGAAATTATCCATTTCAGTGTCGCGCCGCGGGCTGGACCAGTCAATTACTTTCAGCCGGAACTGTCGTTTTAGTTCCGGCACAACCCAAACGACCGGTTCTGAAGTTGGCAGTTCCACCAAATATCGGTACGCCCCGAGCGAATGACGCGATTCATGCGCTTTCGATTTTCGTTTGTAGTGAAAAAGCAACGTATCGAAATCGCGCTCCACCAGAATTCCGCCGGGCAGGTCCAACCGGCTGCCGCTCGAAGAATCTCTGGCGAGCCGAATCACCTGCTTCACATGCGCCGACGCCAATCCAGCTCTGCTCCCGTGTGCTCCCTCATATAGACGGCGAACCATGCGTTCGGTTAATGCCTGCATGGTCGAGTCCATCGTCGGTGCGGCCTGCGTGCCGCCCGGACCCAATGCAAGCGGGGCCAGAAGATCGCGTGTGTGAATTCTGGTGGCTTCTTCTCCTGTGTACGTCAAGGTGCGATAGCGATCCTCCACCAGAGCATTCCAGAACGCCGTGTCTTCTTGCGCCAAGCTGGCGAGACGTGCCAGGCGTTCCGTCGCCTTCGGCGTAAAGTCCTTTTCGATCAGCGGCAACAGTTTTTGGCGGATGCGCGCGCGCAATCGGCCGGTGTCAGCATTCGTCGCATCCTCTCGCCATTCTTGCCCGATCGAGCGCAAGTATTCTCGAAGGACGGCTCGACGCTCGGCTAGCAGCGGCCGCACGACGGCTCCTGCTCGCGGATAAATTCCGGCAAGTCCAGTCACACCTGTGCCGCGAAGCAAATGCGCGAGCATCGTTTCTGCCTGATCGTCTGCTGTGTGCGCGACCGCAATCTTGTCCACGATCCCTGCTGCGACAAGCCGTTCAAAGAACGCGTGCCGGCAGCGGCGCCCCGCGTCTTCCAGATTCCACTTGTGGGCGCGGGCTTCCATGGCCACATCTTCGCGCTCCACGATGAACTCCAACTCCTGTTTTCGCGCCAGCTCTTTGACAAAGTTCGCATCGGCATCGGATTCCGCGCCACGCAAGCCGTGATTCAAGTGCACGATTTTCAGCGTGATCCCGATGCGTTCGCGGAGCGCGCTCATCAGCATCAAGAGCGCCACGGAATCCGCGCCGCCCGAGACCGCGACGCCGACGCGGTCCCCAGCGCTAACAATTCTTGAACGCTGGATCGATCTGAGTACGTGTTGTTCGAGTGCTTTCACGTTCGGATACCGCACGCGAAAATTGCAATCAGGGAATGGTAACAGCGCGAAGGGTGAAGCGCGAGTTTTGGGCGCGATTCGTCAATCGCTCACTCGTTGGGCCGCTATCGCGCGGCTGTAGGTGATTCGCCTTTCGAGTATGACTGCCGCGAAATGAGAGCAGTCCGCGCGCTCGCGTTCGGTCCAGTCGGAAACGCTCGGGGCAAAACGCCGCGTAACAGCGTTGAGGCCGCGCAGCACATTGTAGTAGTCCTGGACCGCTCGGATTTCCATGCGGTGAATACGGAAATCCGGGCAGAGACCAACAAGCTGCAACAGACGGCCAAAATCCTCGGCTCGTGGGCGTTCATTTTCCAGGCTTGCGAGGCCGAGCACAGCGGCCGACACTTCTACATCGCGCGCGGAGATGAGGGCGGTATGACAATAGAAAAAGAACTGCGCCAAGCCCGCGATAAAACCCGCAAAAATGAGCCCCGGAATCATCAACAACACCCGGTCAAAGCCTGCGCCAGCGGATCTGCGGTCCGGGCAGACTTCGACCTGTCGCCGTCGATCCAAAATTGCCAGCTTGATCAGGGTGGAGCAATGGCACGAACGTACCATCCAAGAAGCGTTGAATTCGTGCAGATTAATCGAGGTATTTGACGAACACGACTTCGTTCTGCGCTTCGTTGTAAATCAGATCATCGACGTTTGCTTTCACCATCACCAGCCCGAAACCGCCGGGACGCAAGCCCTTTTTCTCTCTTACTTCGCCATGTTTCGTCGGCTCATCCAGACTGTTCGAGATCGCGGCGTGATCGAGTTCTGCGAACTTGAATCCGGGCCCAGGATCGGCGATGCGGTAAAGCAGCATTCGCTTTGCCCGCAAAAAGGAAATCCGGACCTTTCGCCTCGGGTTCAATTTTCCGCCCCACTCGATCGCGTTCATCAGCAACTCATGGAACGCGTGGCCCACCGCGCCGCGAACGTCCTCGGGCAAACCAGTATCGAGTTGCGCCAGGAATCCTTCCAGCCGCTCCCCGGCCTCCAGCGAACAAGGCACGAGCAGCTCGACCCATTCCGGCCGGGCGGAAATCACTTTGATCGAAGCGACTCGGGTCTTCTTTCCAAGCAATTCGTTCACTGCGCCGACCAGAGCCTCTCGCTCGATGGGTTTGTGCAGATATTTGTGGGCGTGCTCGCGGATGGCGGCAAGCAAAGTAGATGGCGACTCGTCGGAAGTCACCACGATTACTTTCGGCTGCTTCTTGCCGTTGCGCATCGCGGCCAGCAGGTCGAGCCCGTTCATGCGCGGCATCCAAACGTCCAGAAGCACCAAGTCGAATCTCGATTTTTGAATCTTCTTCCAGGCGATGCTGCCGTTCGCAGCCGTTTCAACCTTGAATTTCTGACCGCGCAAAATCCCGGCGATCCAATTCCGAGTCGTCGGGTCGTCATCCGCCACAAGGATTCGTTTCGTCAAGGTTTTCCGCCGTCTATGCGTTTGTAATACAGACCTGCGCCCGCACGCCTGCGCGCGCCGGCAAACTCGCTCTTCTAGGGATTTCCCGGGCCATGAGTGTAACCTGACCTACGAAAATTTCCACTCCGAACAGTTGGCCGCTTGCAACGCGGGTATTCGCTATTGCTTATCGGCCAATCCTCGCGGCAAAATGACCCGCCGTGATTCACCCATATCCTAGAAGTAATACTTGCATTCGGTAAATCGCGAATGGCATCGCAATCCAGTCCGAATCTCAATCCTTCAATCGTTCACCAAACGCTGAACGGCTATCAGCAAACGGCCGCGCTTCGCGCCGCCATCGAGCTCGATATTTTCACGGCGATCGGCCGAGGCTTCGACACGGCTGAAACTCTCGCCACGCATTGCAAAGCCACCGAACGCGGCATCCGCATTCTCTGTGACTACCTGACAATCATCGGCTTTCTCACCAAAAAAGATCATCGGTATTCGCTCGCTCCTGAATCCGCAGCCTTTCTCGACCGTAGATCTCCCAAATACCAGGGCTCGACCGCCGCGTTTCTCACCTTGCCTGAAACGGTGGATGCCTTTATGCATCTCGCGCAGACGATTCGCACCGGCCGGCCCGCCATGAAGGATGGCGAAGGCTCCGTCGCGGACGAAAATCCGATATGGGTCGAGTTTGCGCGCTCGATGGGCTCGACGATGCGCCCGATCGCAGAAGAAATTGCGCACGTTCTAAACCTAGATGCCGGCAAAAAGTGGAAAGTGCTCGATATCGCCGGTGGACACGGAATTTTCGGCATTGCATTGGGCAAGCACAATCCTAAGGCCGAAATTTTCGCGCAGGACTGGGCGCCAGTGCTGGAAGTGGCCGCCGAAAATGCGCGAGCCGCTGGAATCGAGTCGCGCTTTCATCGACTGCCCGGCAGCGCGTTCGAGGTGGACTTCGGCTCGGGTTACGACGTGATTCTGATTACCAGCTTCCTTCACCACTTCGATCCGCCGACGAACGAATCGCTCCTGCGGAAAATTCGCGCCGCTCTTGCGCCCGGCGGGATCGCTGTGACCCTCGATTTCATTCCCAATGACGATCGCGTTTCACCGCCGCGCGCCGCAGCATTCAGCATGATGATGCTGGGCATGACTCCCGGCGGCGACGCTTACACCTTCTCCGAATACGACCGAATGTTTCGCAACGCCGGTTTTTCCTCGAATGAGCTTCGGCCGATGCAAATTAGCGATCACAGCCTGATCATTTCGCGCGTATGAGTACGGCTTGCGGGATGTGCAGTGTTTCGCAGGGGCGCGGCCCGGCAACTGACCTTGGCGCTAGCCGACCCAACGACTGCCGCTAGCCAAACTCACTGCGCTCCAAGCGCCAGCGCAATCAGCGTCTTCTGCTCCATCTCGTGCGCCTTTGCCGATCCGGTGGAAGGACTCGCGCTATCCGAGCGGTTTACCGAGAGAACCGCGCGGCCATGTGCCAATCGCTCAAGTCGCGGAATCATAAACTGGCGGGCGCCCATGTTGCCCGGCTCTTCCTGCACCCAAACGAATTCGCGCGCATTCGTATAGCGGTCCATTTCCGCCGCGATCTCCGCTTCCGGAAATGGGTAAAGTTGCTCGATGAATACGATCGCCGGCTGATTTTGTCCGCGCCGCTTGCGCTCGGCCATCAGCTCGTGCCCGATTTTCCCCGTGCAGAGCAGGACGCGCTGCGCCGTGCCATCACCCGAATCGGGAATTACAACGCGGAAGCGTCCCTCGCTTAATTCGCTCACGGGCGATGAGGCCGCCGGATTGCGCAGCATGCTCTTCGGCGTAAATACGACGAGCGGCTTTTTCCACTTTCGCAGCGCCTGCCGCCTCAGCAAGTGAAAATACTGCGCGGCCGTCGAAGGCTGGCAAATCTGCATATTGTCGCGCGCGGCCAATTCCAGAAAGCGCTCGATTCGCGCGCTCGAATGCTCGGGTCCCTGGCCTTCGTAGCCGTGCGGCAGCAGCATCACGACGGCCGATAGCAGCCTCCACTTGTCCTCGCTGGCAGCGATGAATTGGTCGATGATGATCTGCGCACCGTTCGCGAAATCGCCGAACTGCGCTTCCCACATCACCAGCGCCTCGGGGTAGTCGCGGCTGAAACCATACTCGAATCCGAGCACCGCCGCCTCCGAAAGCGGCGAGTTGAAAATTTCGCACCAGCCCTGATTTTCCTTCAGATGTTGCAGCGGCAGATATTCTTCCTCCGTCTCGACGTCGATCAGCGCGGCGTGCCGCTGATTGAACGTTCCCCGGCGGCTATCCTGCCCCGAAAGCCTTACCGGCACTCCCTCGAGCAACAGTGAACCGAACGCCAGCGCCTCAGCCATTCCAAAATCGAGCGCGCGCTTGCCCTGCGCCATTTCGAGCCGCTGTTCCAGTAGCTTTTTCACCTTCGCGTGGATGTGAAACCCGCCGGGGTAGGTCGTAAGCGATTGGCCCAGCGCCGCAATCGTTTCCTGCGGCACCGCCGTATCAACTTCGTACGATTCTTCGTAACGCCCGCCAAGGTACTGGCCCCAATACTTTGGCAGGCGCCGCATTTCCGGGCGCTCTTCGATTTCTTTGGCTTCGGCCTGAGCCGCGTCCAATTCTTCATGCGCCTGTTTCACCAATCGCTGCGCGTCGATACCGCTTTTTTCGGAGTAAATCTGCCAAATCGGCGGATGCGCCTCGATCTTCCGGTAACGCAGCGGCTGCGTAATCGTCGGATCGTCCACTTCGCTGTGACCGTGTTTCCGGTAACCGATCAGATCGATCACCACCGGCGTCCCGAATTCGTAGCGATAATCCAGCGCCATGCGTCCCACGCGCACGACCGCGTCTGGGTCTTCCGCATTCACGTGGAAAATCGGCACGGGCAGCCGCTTCGCAAGGTCCGACGAAAACCGCGTTGAGCCCGTCTCTTTCGGCGTCGTCGTGAATCCGATCAGGTTGTTCACGATGATGTGAATCGAACCGCCGACGTTAAATCCAGGCACGCCCGAAAGGTTCAGCGTCTCCGCGCAAATTCCCTGGCCCGCAAACGCCGCGTCACCATGCATCGCGATGGCCACCACGCCGTGGCGCCCCGTTTCGCCGGAGCGGGTTTGTTTTGCGCGCGTCCTGCCCATCAGCACCGGATCGACCGCTTCCAGATGGCTCGGATTCGATACGAGGTGCATCGACAAGCTGCGGCCGTTCGCGGCGCGAAAATCCCCGGTCGCGCCGATGTGATATTTCACGTCGCCGCTGCCCAAAGTACTTCGAGGGTCCACATCTTCGAATCTCGCAAACACTTCCGCCGCGGCGCGCCCCACGATGTGGACCATCACGTTCAACCGGCCCCGGTGGCTCATCGCCAGCATCGCTTTTTCAGCGCCGCGCTCGGAAGCCGCATTTAGAATTGAATCGAGCAGCGGCAGCAGAGCCGCTTCGCCTTCCAACGAATAGCGCTTCGTACCGAGATAACGCGTCTGGAGCACTTGCTCGAAAATTTCCGCCTTCACCAGCAAATCGAGAATGCGCGGCCGGTCGGGCTCGGCGGCCTCCGCTTCCATGCGGTGCTGGACCCACTGGCGGCGCGCCGGATCGGGCATGTGCATGAATTCCGCGCCGACCGTGCCGCAATAAACCCTCCTCGCAGCGTCGGCATCAGGCCCTGAAACTTCCAGTTCGGCCACCGGGGCGGGCTCGAGATCGCCCAGAGGGTCGACATTCGCCTGCAAGTATCCCCACCGGCGAAATGAATCCCAGATCTTTTCCTGCACGTCCGCGGGTACGGCAGATTCCGCTATGGCTTGTTCCCGAATCATCGAGCTCCCCTAAATGCGAAGGATTGCACTTTGCTCGGCAGCGCTCGCGTTGCGCTCCATATTAAGATGCCTTGCTCGCGATTAACCGGCTCAACTCGCCCTCAGTTTTCCGGCCAGCAACCCAATAACCTGCGCACCAGCACGAGTTGGCCAACGTGATACGCATTGTGATCCGCAATCAACAGCGCTTCGCGCAAAATATTTTGTCCTGAACCGCCCGGAATTGGAGCGAGCAAATCCGTCTTGGGATCGGCCACCAGTTCGCCCATGCCCTCAATGTCGCGTTCAAGCTCTTTGACGCTGCGATTCCATGCCGCGGCGCTTTCCGGCGCGTGCTTCTTCGGCCAGTACCCAGCGGGCCATTCCGGAGACTTATGATTGTTCCCTCGCGAAAATTCCAAAATGTCCCATGTGGCGATTCGCATGTGCTCGAGCAATTCCCACGGTGAGTGCTCAGCGCCTTTCGGCCGGCTTCCGCGCAGTTTCTCCGGAATCCCGTTGACCGCCTTTTTCCAATCCACATGAGCTTCGTGCCAGCTCAGCGTCCGGCGGAGAAAATCGCGCAATTCTTTTTCGTTCATGAGTTCCGTCCCCAAACTTCAACAATTTTAGGCTCAGCTTGCGGATGGGTCAATTCTGCGGCGAACGGCGCAAAAATTCGCAGGGAGCAGAAACAGTGTGAGTGAACGACCCGGATTAACAAACAGCGAGCGCTATTTTCCGCCGCCGGATATGATCGGTTTTAGGGGGCCGCCGAAGAAAGTCCCACCGCCGAGCAGCGTGTCAATCGCGAGAATCAGATCGCGACCCGCTTTGGACTTGTGGACGATGCCCTGGGCGCCCACCTCGCGCACCTCGGCCATCAAGCGCTCGGATTCGTGCATGGTGAAGATCAGAATCGACGAATGATTGCCCAGCTTGGTGATGTGCGAAGCGGCTTCGAGACCGCTCATCACGGGCATCGTTATATCCAGAATAATGATGTCCGGATCGTGCAGCTTCGCCGCTTCGATGGCCTCGATTCCGTTTACTGCTTCGCCGATGACTTGCCATTCGGGGCGCGACTTTTGCACGATCGTGCGCACGCCCTGGCGCACTACCTCATGGTCGTCAACAATTAGAATTCTGGGAGATAAAGCCATAGCCTCTCCACACATAAACTACAAATATCAGGAGGGGCTGCTCGAACCAATGACTTCAACACAAACCCTCGCCGATTTATAAACCTTCAGTCCCCGTCTGCAGTGCGCTGCTTTACCGGAAGCGTGGCCCGCACTTTGGTTCCCGCATTCGAAGATGTGATTTCCAAGTCGCCCTCTAATTGGCGCATGCGCTCGGTCATTCCGCGAAGCCCCACGCCGAAAGCGCCGCTATCGCTCTGAGTTTGGCTCAATGCCTCAACCGGCATGCCTTTGCCTTGATCGATCACTTCAAGGAAAACAGCTTCTTGCGTTCGGCTCAGCCGAATTTCCGCCGTCTTGCTTCCCGAGTGTCTATGGACGTTTGTCAAACTTTCCTGCAAAATTCTGAAGAGCGCCAGTTCGGAATCGCGGGAAAGCCTTTCAAAGTCTGGAGTAATATCCAGCTTGATTTGAATGCCGCTGCGTTTCGAAAAGCCTTCCAGATACCAGGGTATCGCCGATCGCAGACCCAACTCTTCCAGCATGGGCGGATACAAAAGATAGGAAATCGTTCGTATCTCCGCGATGGACTGGTCTGCCAGCCGCAAACACTCATCGACTTTCTCGTTGTCTTCGACCGTCAAAGAGCTAAGGGCCATCTTCAACGCGGCAAGATACTGCCCAACGCTGTCGTGCAGTTCGCGCCCCAATCGGCGCCGTTCTTCGTCCTGCGTCCGGAGCAGGTGTCCTGACAGTCTGCGCAACGAGTGCTCGGACTGCCGTAGCTTGCGCTCGACGTCAATCCGTTCCGTAATATCGCGCGTCACCTTGCCGAACCCGCGAAGCCGGCCCGCGCTGTCCTTCACCGCGGTTAAAATCAGGCTCGCGTAAAAGCGTGTGCCGTCTCCGCGCACGCGCCATCCTTCATCCTCGTAGCGGCCGTGCTGCGCCGCGATTTCCAGATCCCTTTGCGGTTTGCCGGCCGCAATCTCTTCCGGAGGATAGAAGCAGGAAAAATGCTTTCCAATTATTTCCGAGGCCTTATAGCCCTTGATCCTCTCCGCTCCGGCGTTCCAACTGTCCACTCGTCCTTCCGTGTCCAGCATGAAAATCGCGTAGTCCTGCACGTTATCGACGAAGAGCCGGAAACGCTCTTCACTTTGGTGCAGAGCCGCCTCTGCCTCAAACTCGTGTAAATCCTGGCGACCCCTGGCGCCCCCACCTTGAGTTCCCTCAGGAGCCGCGCCCATTCGATCGTGCCTCTGGCTCGGGATCACGGCTGAATGTTCGGCACAAGCCTTCAGGTACATCTCCGTATCGCGCTCCCTATCGAAATGGATCATGGGATACGCACATCGCAGCGCAATACGGTTCTCTAGCGCGAAATCGTTCCACAACTGCTCGAGCCGAATCGCCGCTTCGATCTTGCCCGCGCCCCACAGCAGCGCGACCATCTCGCCGAAGCCCGCAACCGGTTGCGCGGGGTTTGCGCTCTTTGCGCGAATCTGATCGACCGCCTGATTCATTACCGATGTGAACAGGGTCGCGTTGGGGCGCCCATCGACTGTAATCATCGACAGGGTGTCAGCTGCATCCAGATCTCTGAACCGGCCTTCTTCAATCCGCTGGGCTAGCGGAATGCCGCGCTTTGTCAGCGCGGCTCTCAGCTTTTCCCGATGTGCCAGCGTCGCGATTACGATGGCGCCATTGCCCTCTCGCAAAGCTCCGCCAATGAATCGCGCCAATCCATCGATGAGTACCGCGTCATCTGTATAGAACTGCACTACGTGGCCTTCATGAATGGGATCGAATGAATCGAGAAAACAATCCTTCCGGGCGGCTCCGGATGCAGCGGCCGTCTTCGCGGTTTCAGCAGAGATATTTTTCAACAACTCGTAATTCCTACCTGGCGATTTCAGATAAAGAGCCCGGAGCGACCAGACCCTCCATGGAGTGACGAATCATCCACAATTCTGCGGCACCACTCCAATACGGTAAACCCTGTAGAATTCGCGACAGGGAAGGAAAAGGACAACCCAGGAACGGGACGCACAGTACTCGCGCGCTTCGGCAAGTCTCGTCGTCTGGGACAAGCTCGCGGCTGTAGTATCCGACAACGCCGGTGAAGTTCCTACTGTTGCACAGCTGCGCTGGGCGTTCCCACCGCGCGCCTGTGTTGGAAGCACTCCCGGCAATATACGGGACGGCCTTGGGTCGGCTTGAATGGAACCGTGGTTTCTTTCCCGCATTGCGAGCAAACGGTTTTGGTCTCCACCTTTTGAACGCCCGGGCTCGCTTCGCCCCCTACTGCTCGATTCGACTTGCACGCCTTGCACCGCTTCGGTTCGTTCTTGAAACCCTTGTCGGCGAAAAACATCTGCTCGCCGGCGGTGAAGACGAATTCAGCCCCGCATTCTGCGCACTTCAGGACCTTATCATGGTATTCCATAGGCCGCTCCGGGGCCGTGTTCGCGGAAGGGGCAGCGCAGCAGCCTCGTGCCCGCAGCTGGACGAACGCTGCTGAGCGAGCGATCCTTGTGATCCGCTGGCACGAGCCTGCTTGGAAACTTCCCAGTGATTGGGTCGGTTAGTCCTGTTCACGCCGCTGCTTTTTTCGGAGACGTTTACGCGAGAGAGCTTGCTTGGCTCGACGCTTTTCCCCGGGCTTCATGTAGTAGCTGTGCTTCTTGATCTCCTTGATGATGTCCTCCGACTGCACCTTTCGCTTGAAGCGCCGGAGAGCGTTTTCCAAAGACTCGCCCTCTTGAATAACAACTTCTGCCACGCGTATTCACCCCCGTCCCTTTTGAAATTGAATGGTTAGATTCAACTTTCGGATTACCGGCATCCTCGCGAACCCGGTAGTTGCCCCTTCTTCTACTGGAGGCTACCCTTTAAGTCAAGTTTTAAATTGCATACGAGCCGTTGCACTGTCTTGTCATTTTACCGATCGGTATATTTGTTCGGCGAGATCATGTTTTGGCGCGAGGGCCGCGCGCAAAATGCCCGCCTTTCCGCATATTCGTGCTGCTAGAATGCTGTCCGTAAGGAGATTTCCCGGCCCATGCCATCGATGAATGAGGCGATCGGCGTTCTCCTCGCGGGAGGACAAGGCGAGCGCCTTTGGCCGCTAACGCGCGACCGCGCCAAGCCCGCCGTCTCGTTCGGCGGCGTCTACCGCATCATCGACCTCACCCTCTCGAACTGTTTGAATAGCCATCTGCGCCGCGTGTTCGTCCTCACCCAGTATAAGGCGCTCAGCCTCAATCGCCACGTTCGCCGCGGCTGGTCCTCGCTAATGGGCTATGGAGATTTTATCGAAGTTTTGCCTCCGCAAATGCGCGTTTCGCAGCACTGGTATCAAGGCACTGCGGACGCTGTTTACCAAAACATTTATTCGATTGGCAGCGAGCAATCCAATTACGTTTTCATTCTCTCCGGCGACCACATCTACAAGATGGATTACCAAAAGATGCTTCAGCAGCATGCCGATTCCGGCGCTGACGTCACCGTGGCGACCATCGAAATGGATGCGGCGGAAGCTTCCGGAAAATTCGGCGTCCTTGAAACCGACGAGCACTGGCGCATTATCGGGTTCGAAGAGAAGCCCATTAACCCCAAGTCCTCTCGCATCCATCCCGGAAAAGTAAACGGCTCGATGGGCGTCTATCTCTTCAATACGCAACTTCTGGTTCCGATTCTGCTCGATGACGCGGAGAATCAGACTTCATCGCACGATTTCGGAAAAGATATTATCCCGCGCATCATCGATAAGTACCGCGTTTTCGCCTACAACTTTCGTGATGAAAACAAAAAAGAAACTTCGTACTGGCGCGACGTCGGCACCATCGACGCCTATCACGAAGCCAACATGGATCTCGTGTCTGTCACTCCGATCCTGAATCTCTACGATCCGAGTTGGCCGTTGCACAGTTGGCAGCGTCAATATCCTCCGGCCAAATTCGTCTTCGCCGATCCTCAGCGCATGGGCGTCGCTTTCGACTCAATCGTCTCCGGCGGCTCCATTATTTCCGGCGGGCGCGTCTCGCGTTCTGTGGTCGGTTACGATGTGCGCGTGAACAGCTATAGCGAAGTCGAGGAATCAATCATCTTCAACCACGTGAACATAGGCCGCCACAGCCGCATCCGCCGCGCCATCATTGATCGCCACGTAAACTTGCCGGAAGGAACCGTCATCGGCCACGATCTCGAAGCCGACCGCCGCCGTTATCACGTCTCCGACAGCGGCGTCGTTGTGGTCGTCCGTCCAGAGTCCATGATCGAAGAGCCCGAGTAATCGCAGCTCGTAGCCGATCCTAAGACGAGGGGTGTGATGAGATCACCGAGTCGTGCACGCAATTGGGTGGGCCTCTTGCTCCTGTTGGCCTGCCTCGCACTCTCGAGTACGTCGGTTTCTGCCCAACAGCCCCCCGCCGCAGCGTCTCCAGGTTTCGATGTCGCGCGCATGGAGCAGTTGATTCAATCGGACGTTTCCAGCAAGCAATTCATGGGCTCCGTTCTTGTAGCCCGGGGCAACGACATCATCCTCGACAAAGGCTACGGCTACGCCAATCTCGAGTGGCACATCCCCAACTCTCCAACGACCAAATTCCGGCTCGGATCGATCACCAAGCAATTCACAGCGGCTTGCATTCTTCTGCTGGAGGAGCGCGGCAAACTCAGCGTGAACGATCCCGTGAAGAAATACATGCCGGATGCGCCCGCGGCGTGGGACAAAATCACGATCTTCAATCTGTTGACGCACACATCAGGCATACCGAACTTCACGAGCTTCCCGGACTACCTTTCGACTCAAGCCCTCGCGGCCACACCGGCGCAGCTCGTTAGTCGTTTCCGCGACAAGCCTCTCGATTTCGAACCCGGCGAGAAATGGAGCTACAGCAATTCGAACTACGTCTTGCTCGGTTATCTGATCGAAAAGATCACGGGTGAGACCTACGCCAAATTCCTTCAGGAAAATATCTTCACCCCACTCGGCATGAACGACTCGGGCTATGACTCCAATTCAGCGATCATCCCGCAACGCGCATCCGGTTACCAGCCGGGACCCGGAGGACTCGCGAATGCGGACTTCATCAATATGACCGTTCCGTTTGCAGCTGGAGGTCTTTACTCCACAACGGAGGATCTGCTGCGCTGGGAGCGGGGTCTTTTTGGTGGAAAACTTCTCTCGAGTGCCTCTCTCATCAAAATGACCACGCCTTTCAAAAACGAATACGCCTTCGGCTTGCAAGTACACACGGCAAACGGACGAAACGTGATCGAGCACAATGGAGGAGTCAACGGATTCAATACCGGAATGGCCTATTATCCCGACGATAAGGTCACCCTTATCGTGCTGGCCAACGGCAATGGCGATGCGACCGGGGAAATCGTTGCTAATCTCGCCCGCCTCGGTCACGGCGAGAGAATCGTCTTGCCTTCCGAGCGCAAGGAAGTTCCAGTCGATCCGAAGTTGTTCGATGGCTACTCCGGGCGCTACGAGTTGGCCCCGGGGATCGCGATGACCATAACGCGTGAGGGCGATCGGCTGATGGCGCAGCTGACCGGCCAACCCAAGTTTCAGATTTTTGCGGAAGGCGATCGCGATTACTTTTACAAGGTCGCGGACGCGCAAATCACCTTCGTTTCTGACGGCCAGGGCAAAGCAACAGAGCTGATCCTGCACCAAAACGGCGTCGACCAGCACGCAAAGCGGATTGAGTGAAGTTTTCGATACGGGGCGAACTCAGCCCGATAAGGTATGGGCGTGAGTGTTTTGCGGAAAATTGGTGATGGAGGAGTCCTGGTAACGGGCGGGACAATCTAGCTGCTTGCTTCGGCGGGTCTCTGCCTGTCGGCTGCGGGATTCATCCGAGCCATTCGGCGCGCAAGGCTTTGTCCCAGACGAATTCCCGGTTTCTCGACGGCATGGTACAGCATCACGGAAGTGAGCGCGGTCAACACACTGGCGAGAAGAGTTCCAATCAGGCGCCCGTAATGCGGAATCCCAAAAAGAGGCGGCAGTACTCGGAAAAGTGGATGACCGTGGATGCTGGATTGTCGGCTGTCAAACACGTACAGCATGACGGCGAAATGAGTCAGGTAGATGCCGTAACTATAGCGCGCCACGAGCTTGGCGGCGGTCCGAACGGCCCTCCATTCGATTTCGCGAAAGAGCGGAATCGCCAAGCCCAAGCAGATTCCAAACGCAGCGGTGAAAAGCGGAAGCCATCGTTCGCTTCGAGAAACCATCCAAACTATGGAGGCCAGGGCGATCCCGAAAGGCCACAACCAGCTCGGAAGGCAGCGACGATCCCTTTCGCGAATCAGCCGCCAAGCCGCCACTCCGCCCAGAAAACATGGCACGTATCCGAGAAGAGTGAATCGGTCGCTCCATCGCAGTTGCGCGAACGCGAGGATCACAGTAGCGGCCCAGAAGGCAGCGAAAAACTTCAGCGACCGATTTCGAAAAAGCATGAAAAGGAACGGCAAGACGAGATACATCTCCATCTCAAGCGGCAGAGACCAAATCGGGACCACCGACGGAGGAAAATGCGGCGTGTCCTTAAAAAAAATGTACTGCGTGAGCGTGAGGTTCTGCCAGAGATTTGCAGGCAGCCATTGCGCGTCGAATCGATAGGCGAAAAGCACCATCACGATGCTGAGCGGATAAATACGGAAAGCCCGCCTCACATAAAACGGCAGGATTAAATGATCCCCCTGCAAACCCGAACGCTCGAGAGACCACATGAGCACCAGGGATGTGTGGACGAAGAAAATCATCACGCCCAGTCGGCCAAGATGCCAGGTAAAAGTCCACTGGGCGCCAAGTCCTGCCTCGATAGCAAAAAAGTGGCTCACGAAGACGAGGAGCACCGCCACGGAGCGCAGGAAGTCCAGATTGGCCGACTCGGTAAACGAGGAGTCGACGTTAAAGCCGGGATGTCGCAATCCCATGTTGCTTGCCGTCTAGGGCAATAAAGCTATCGTATACCCCTGGGTTGGCCTACTCCGTCGCCTCCCGGGGCGCCTGTTATCAAATGAACAAGGATGGCGGTATCCGGGTACCCCGTTTCTACAACATGGGACTTGATGGGAGTTGGCCGTTCTGTTGGCCCGCTTGGCCAAATGAGCTGTTTCCCGTAAACTTTCTGTTCGCTTTCGGTGGCAAGCCATCGAGAGCAATCCCGTGCAGTTCAAGCAGAGCCAGGTGAAGAAAGAAAAATGTCGACGAAAATAATCGCGGTTCGCGGCCGCGAAATTCTCGATTCCCGCGGCAATCCCACCGTCGAAGCTGACGTTCGTCTGGAAGGCGGCGCAACCGGCCGCGCCGCGGTTCCCTCCGGCGCTTCGACCGGAGAGCACGAAGCCATCGAGCTGCGCGACGGCGATAAATCGCACTACCTTGGCAAAGGCGTTCTAAAAGCTGCCGGGCACGTGAACGGCGAAATCGCCAAGCTCGTCACCGGCCTCGACGCCTCCGACCAGCACGCGCTCGATCGCCGCATGATCGAAGCCGACGGCACGCCAAACAAATCTAAGTTTGGCGCCAACGCCATTCTTGCTGTTTCGATGGCTGCCGCACGCGCTGCCGCAGCTGCCGAACGCAAGCCCCTCTACAAATATTTGGCGAAATACGCGGAGACCGGGGCTGCTTCCACGCTTCCCGTCCCGATGATGAACATTCTTAATGGCGGCGCCCACGCCGATAATTCCGTCGACGTGCAGGAATTCATGGTGATGCCGCTCGGCGCTCCCAGTTTTCACGAAGGTCTGCGCTGGGGCGTCGAAGTTTTCCACAATCTCAAAGCCGTGCTGAAAAAGAACGGCTACTCCACCGCCGTCGGCGACGAAGGCGGCTTCGCGCCCAACCTGAAATCCAATGAGGAAGCGCTCGAGCGCGTCCTCGAAGCTATCACCGCCGCTGGTTACAAGCCCGGCGAACAGGTCGCCATCGCGATCGATCCCGCAGCGAGCGAATTTTACGATCGCGCGTCGAAGAAATACATTTTCAAGAAGTCCGACAAATCCTCACGCGACTCAAAGCAGATGGTAGACTTTTGGGCCAACTGGATCCGCCAGTATCCCATCGTGTCGCTCGAAGATGGCTTTGCCGAAGACGATTGGGACGGCTGGAAGCTCGTCACGCGGGAGCTGGGCAAAAAAATTCAGCTCGTCGGCGACGACATCTTCGTCACGAACCCCGAGATTTTTGCGCGCGGCATTTCGGAAGGCATCAGCAACGCGATCCTGATCAAGCTCAATCAAATCGGCAGCGTGACCGAAACCATCGAAGCCGTTGCAATGGCGCGCAAAGCAAAATACGCAGTGGTCATCTCGCATCGCTCCGGTGAAACCGAGGACGCATTCATCGCCGACTTCGCCGTCGCCATGGGCACCGGCCAGATCAAGACGGGCTCCGCGTCGCGCACCGACCGCATCGCGAAGTACAACCAGCTTTTGCGCATCGAAGAGGAACTGGGCTCTGCCGCGCGCTACCCTGGCCGCTCCGCCCTTTCCGTGCACTAGCGATTTTTCGTAGGGACACGGCATGCCGCCTGCACTGACACAGGAAGTGCGCCCGGCGCGGATTCTTCGGGATTGTAGCCCTCGGGACGCTCCGCCGTTCACCTGCTCAGCGTAATTTCAAATCCCACTGGCGCTTCAGCGATCTGCCACTTCTCGAATCCGCTCGCTACGATGAACTGCTCGAAATTCTCACGCGTGTAAGCGCGCTTCAGCAGCATCATCCGAAAGCTCAGCTTGATGAACGCCGCGTTCACCGCCCCCACGTGCATTTGATCTACGTGCGCGCCGATTTCTTCTTTCGGCGTGTCCTTTCGCAGATCGATGATCACCGCTTTGCCGCCTTTTTTCAGCACACGCCTCATTTCTCGCAGCGCACCCACCGGATCGGTGAAATTCTTGAACGCAGCCCGGCACATAATTAAGTCGAAAGAATCATCCGCAAACGGAATCGCGGACGCATTCCCCAGCTTGAATTCAACTTCCACTCCCTCTTCGCGAGCATTCTTCCGCGCAATTTCGACGAATGTCTTGCTGATGTCGAGCCCTGTGATCCGGTAATGTCCGAGCTTCGCCAGCTCAATCGCGAAATAGCCTGGCCCGGGAGCCACCTCGAGCACGCGCGCTCCATCAGGAAGCCGCTCCGCCATTCGCCGCGCGAGTTTCTTGAATTCATCGATATCCTTGTGAGTCGTTTTCGCGTACCACTTCGCGATCGGCCCTTCCATTCCGATACCTTTGTAACCTTTGGCCGGCATTGCGAATCTCCTTCATCGATAGTTACGCGCCACAGCCGCCGGAAATTACGCATCGCTACCCTTTCACCGAAGTTCTATTGCCGCTCATGGGCGATCCCAGACAAACGTCGACCGCGATCATTGGGAAATCGAGACAAGTGGCAGCGCGCGCGGCGTCAATTACGAAGCGGTCTTCCTGGTTCCGGTCTACAAAATGCCGTGAATCTTTTGATCCCTGCAAAGCCAAAAAGGCCTTCCCTAAAACGTGGCACTTTTGTCGGGTGTAAAATTTCAAGCAATTGATTTTAGGCAAGATAGAGGCAAATCTACTCGGCAGGCTTGTCGGGTAGATTGCGGGGCTAAAATAACTGATACTCATACCAACTAAGTAAGAATAAAGCCCGCCGCCGCTTATTGTGCTGCTCCGGCTTTTCCCGCAAACCATTTTTCACTCAGCGCTGCAGGCTTCCTTTCTGGGCACAATGCCCGCCCGCATTCACGCTGACACGCGATTTCAAGGGGGTGGGCAAGTAAAAGCCTGTGGACTTGTTTTTAGGGGTTTATGGATGCCGCTGACTTGCGTGCAATTTCGCCAGGATGTCGTACACCGGCTTGTTATCCGCAAAGACGCGCCATTCCTGAATCAAATCGCCATCGACAACCGCCAGCCACGCAGCCGGCGTGCGCCATTTATTTTTCGCCGTTAGTTGGCCGTGCGTGGCAATCGTTCCGCCCGCAGCGCCAAAAACAGCCACAACTTTTCCATTATCGAAAACCTCCTCGTGCGTCACCCAGTAATCGGGACACATCGCGTAATAGCTTTTCCACGCCGCACGCACCTGCTCGCGTCCGCGCACCGCGTTTCCCAGCGAGTCGATGAACGCGTGATCTTCCGTCATCAGCGCGGCAAGCTTATCCGCGTCGTGCCGGTTGATGCATTCCATGAATTCCAGCGCAGCTTCAACGGGTGACATGTTTCGTAAATCTCTTAACGGTTCGCGTCCTTAGGCTTTTTTGACGTTCGCCTGCAGCAGCTCGCGCACTGCGCCAACCTCCGCCGCGTTTTGAAAGAACCGTTTCGGCACCAAACTTCCTACCCTCGGATGAGAATAGAGAAGAAGAATATGTTTATTCTCCCTCCATTTCACCATTGCGGACCATTTGATCTCGGCCCGAGTATGCGCAGTTTCTAGCAGGTAACCGTTATCGCCGAAGGAGTATTTCACCACGCCCTGCAAATTCGGGCTTTGTCTTGAGGTCTTGTTGCTTCGGTACAGAATCAAAATCCAGAAATATATAAGTGCGAAAATGCCGTAACCGAACATGAACCATTGAAGCCACGATCCCTCTGGACTGAGCCGCCTCAGTAACCCGGCACTGACGATCAACACGAGGCCCAGAACTGAATTGATGACGATCGCCCTGCGGCACACAAAAACGCCGCCCTGCCAAACATCGGCGAACGTGAATTTTCCCTCCGCAGAAATGGCCATCCTGCCTCCCGAAAAAGACGCGCGCGATAACTCCCGGCTTCGTTGAACGGGCGCGGCAATCCTATCGCAGGCTGGCTCGCTGGCCCAACTCCACTTAGTTCGTGATTCGGGTCTATAATCGCGGCGGCAGGAGTTTCGCACAGGGGGAATGCCATGAAACGCAGCCTCATCATGCTCGCAGCAGGAATTTTTCTCGCTTGCCCACTTTTCGCGCAGGGCCAAACCGCCCAAGCGCCCAGTACCGTTGACGCGATTCGCCAGTATTACAACGGCGTGAAGAACAACATTCTCAAAGCCGCGGACAAAATGCCCGATGACGGCTACTCATTCAAGCCCACTGCTGAACAGCGCGATTTCGGCGGTTGGGTCGCTCACGTCGCCGATGCGCAAACAGCCGGCTGTTCTCGCGCGCTCGGCACTCCCAAGACTCCCAGCGCCAGCTCGAAGACGACAAAAGCCGACCTCGTCGCCGCGCTCAAGGATTCGTTCGACACGTGCGACGCCGCCTATGCCGCGCTCACCGACGCGAACGCGAACGATTCCGTGCAAAGTTATCGCGGCCCGACCACTCGCCTTGCGGCGCTTGCCGGAAACGTGATCCACGACAACGAATGCTATGGCTCGATGGCCGTCTATCTACGGCTGAAAGGCATCGTGCCGCCATCGAGCGAACCGCGCCGATAGCCTCCCGTAAAGTTATCGCCTCGCATTCGTAGGGGGCGCGGCTTGCCGCGCCCGCACCTGCGATTTGATCGGTTTCCACCGGCAGTTTGTGGAGTGCGGGCGCTCGCTCCCGCTGTTTTTGAATCCTGGCGACCGACACCGAGAGCGTTGGGAAGGACGCGGCCTCCATGCCGCCTTCTTCTCCGCTACAGATCCTTACACCAACAACCTCCTTGCAACGCCTTTTTCTTCTGCTAACGTAATCTCGCTATGATCGAACAACGTGAAAAGGAGTGCTCGAAATTGAGAGGGAGCTTCGGCAAATTTGGCGAAATTCTAACCGGCACACTGGCGATTAGAAATGGACTTGACTTCATGAAAACAAAAGGTCGCCATACGCTCTAATCGACACGGTTTCGAGACCATGACAGCGCGCCCAAGACCCATCGTCCTCACCGTGCTTGACGGCTGGGGCTATCGTCCTGAAACCGCCGGGAACGCCATTGCGCTTGCCCGCAAGCCGAACTACGACCGCCTGCTCAAGGAATTCCCGAATACGCTGATCCACACTTCTGGTCCTTTTGTGGGCCTGCCCGAAGGACAAATGGGCAATAGCGAAGTGGGCCATCTCAATATCGGCGCGGGCCGCATCGTTCAGATGGACATGACTCGCATCGACCAGCTGATTTCAACAGGCGGGCTCTTTCAGAATCCGCTGCTGGTGGAAGCGATGCAGCACGCGCGGCCTCGGCAGTTGCACCTCATGGGCTTGCTCAGCGATGGCGGCGTGCACTCGCATATCGAGCATCTTTTCGCCCTGTTGCGCATGGCGCGCGAAAACAAAGTCGAAAAAATCTTCATCCACTGCTTCATGGACGGCCGCGACACGCCGCCCGAAAGCGGAATCGGCTTCATTCGCGAGCTCGAACAGAAGCTGCGCGAGCTCGGCGCCGGTCAAATTGCCACCGTTAGCGGCCGCTATTACGCAATGGACCGCGACAATCGCTGGGAGCGCATTCAAAAGGCTTACAACGCAATGGTTCATGGCGAATCCGAACACAAATTTTCGGATCCCGTTGCGGCAATGCGGGCTAGCTACGAAAAAGGAGTCACGGACGAGTTCGTCGTTCCGATCGTGATTGCCAAATACGATTTACACGGAGATGCAGCGGCTCCGCGCGGCTTGATTCGCGATGACGATGCCGTGATCTTTTTCAACTATCGCGCCGATCGCGCGCGGCAAATCACCAAAGCTCTCATCGAGCCTGGCTTCAAGGAGTTTGTGGATCCGGCGCGGCCGAAGAATCTTTTCTACGTGGGCTTGACGCAATATGAAAAAACATGGCCGTGGCTGCGTTACGTGATCGGTCCCGAAAAACTCGAGCACATCCTCGCCAACGTGTTTGCCGAGCGGCAGTACAAAAATCTGCGCGTCGCGGAAACCGAGAAATACGCTCACGTCACGTACTTCTTCAATGGCGGCGTGGAAAAGCCTTTCGCCGGCGAAGAGCGCACCCTGGTTCCGTCACCGAAAGTTCCAACCTACGATTTGAAACCGGAAATGTCCGCAGACGGCGTCGCCGACACGGTGATTCACGCAATCGAGAAAGGCGATTTCGACGCGATCATCATGAATTTCGCCAACGCGGATATGGTGGGTCACTCCGGCAACCTGGAAGCGACGATTCGTGCCGTGGAAACTGTCGATGCGTGCCTGGGCAAAATTTACCAAGCGCTGCGTCCGCGCGGCGGCGCGTGGATCATCACGGCCGATCACGGCAACGCGGAGACCATGATCGATCCCGTCACGGGCGGACCGCACACGTATCACACACTGAATCCCGTTCCGTTCATTCTGGTCACCGAGGACGGCAAACCGCGATTGCAACCGGGCGGCTCGCTGCGCGATATTGCGCCAACAATGCTTGGCGTCCTCGGCTTGCCCGAACCCGGCGAAATGACCGGCCGCGACCTGCGAGAGCACACGCGATGAAAACCGGCAGCATTCGCCACAGCACTGCTAAACCTGTGAATACCGGGGTCCGCCGCAATCCCATCGCGGAAATGAACTCGATCTTTTGGCGCGGCGGCGCAGTTGCCGTCACATTCTTGGTTGTCGTATTCGCGCTGCTCTGGACGTTCGTTCCGGTCGCGCGCCCGTTCGTCATTTGCATTTTTGTCGCGGGATTGCTCGCGGCCATGGTCGCTTGGCTGCGCAATCGCTCGCGGACTGCAACTCCGATTCGGCGCGACCCGCGCTAAGATATTCCCTGGGGGAGTGAGATGCCGACTGCCGTCAGCGAAGAATTGAATGTCTACGAATCCGCGGAAGCCCGTTTCGAAATCGCCGCTGAAAAATTGGGATTAGAGCAGGGCCTTTACCGCTACATGAAGTATCCGGAGCGCGAGATCACCGTTTACATTCCGGTAGCGCTCGACTCGGGACAGATCGCGGTTTTCACCGGCTATCGCGTGCTGCATTCCACGGTTCGAGGGCCGGGCAAGGGCGGCGTGCGTTTCGCGCCCGATGTTTCCATCGACGAAGTGCGAGCGCTGGCCGCGTGGATGACCTGGAAATGCGCCGTCGTAGACATTCCCTTCGGAGGGGCAAAGGGCGGCGTGATCTGCAATCCTGCCAAGCTCTCGAAGTCGGAACTTGAGCGCGTCACGCGGCGTTATACGGCGGCGCTCTCCGATTGGCTTGGGCCCGAGCGCGACATACCCGCGCCGGACATCGGCACGAACGACCAAATCATGGCTTGGATCATGGATACATATTCCATGCACGTTCGCCAGGCGACCACCGCAGTTGTTACGGGCAAGCCTCTCGACCTGGGCGGATCACAAGGGCGCAAAGAGGCGACCGGGCGAGGACTGATGATTTGCTGCGATAAAGCCATCAGCAAACTCGGACTGAAGCGAGACAGCACCCGCGTGATCGTTCAGGGATTCGGCAACGTCGGATCGGAAGGTTCGTTGCTGATGCATCAAGCCGGCTACAAAATCATCGGCGCCGCGGACGTAAACGGCGCGATCTACAACGAAAACGGACTCGACATCCCGAAACTTTACGACTGGGTTTATCACCAGCGGCGTTCGCTGCCGGAGTTTGCCGGCGGTGAACGGACCACCGCGCAGGAGATTCTGTTTCGGTCGTGCGACATTCTCGTTCCGGCTGCAACGGAAAATCAAATTACGTCTCAAAACGCGCATCGCGTGGACTGCAAAATCCTTTGCGAAGGTGCGAACGGGCCCACCACGGCGCACGCCGACTCGATTATCGAGAAGAAAGGAATCTTTGTGATTCCCGATATTCTCGGCAACGCGGGCGGCGTGACGGTCAGTTACTTCGAATGGGTGCAGGATCGCCAGGGATTCTTCTGGCGCGAAAGCGAAGTCAATGAGCGCCTGCAAGACGTGATGGAACACAGCTTTGACCAAGTGGTCCGCTATGCGGAAGCGCATAGCGTCAACAATCGTATTGCCGCTTATATCGTGGCCATCGACCGCGTTGCTCGGGCCTTGAAATTACGGGGCTTCTACGCTTAAACTACGCCGCGCTCAGGCCCCCCTTCGGAGGCACGCATGCAACCCGAGTCGATTTCTCATGGGGCTGTAAAGAGAGAAGAAGAGCACCGCAGCGATATTTGCGCTGTGGGCCGTTGGATTCACGATCGCGGCTACGCGGCGGCCACCGACGGGAACATTTCAGTTCGCCTCGGTCCCGATCGGATCCTGATGACTCCCACTTGCATGAGCAAGGGGATGATGACGCCGGACGACCTCGTCATCATCGACTTGGAGGGGCGCCGGATCGCGGGCGTTCGCAAGCCTTCCTCGGAATTCGGCATGCATTTGCTGATTTATCGCTCGCGTCCGGATGTGAATGCGATTTGCCACGGCCATCCGCCGACAGCGACGGGTTACGCCGCTGCGGGAATTGCGCTCGATAAACCGATTTTGTGCGAGCTGGTGATCGGCCTGGGCTCGATTCCGGTGGCGCGTTACGGCACGCCCGGCACCGCGGAACTGAGCGCCGCGCTCGAACCGCTGGTGCACAGCCACGACGCAATCTTGATGGCCAATCACGGAGTGGTGACTTATGGGCTGGATTTGCTGACCGCATTTTTGCGTTTGGAAACCACAGAGCATTTTGCGCGCGTTGCGCTGGTCACCGAACTCCTCGGCAAACAAGTTTTGCTTTCCGGCGGCGATGTAGAGAAACTGACAGCCGTTCGCGCGCGTTATGCTGCCGGCGCGCAACCCGTCCCCATGCCTTCCGACGATCCCACTTCATACGCCGACGGCGCGACCGAGCGCGTCACGCTGACTCGCCGCGAACTTGAGTCGCTGATCGATGAAGCCGTCCGCCGCGACCGCTCGATCCGGTAGAACGATTCCGAAACAAAGAAGCCTGAAGCGTTTCGTTCAGCCTCAGGCTTCTTCTTGTCCGCTTGTAATCGCACGTTTTGAGCTGGCGCAAATCTAGCGGGCGATGGCGGCGTAGCGCATCTTGCCGCCGAAGTGAATTTCAGTCACTTGATCACCAACCGTGACGATGTTTGTGTATCTAGCTTTCACGTTCTCGTCCTTCCACTGAATAGACGCTTCGGCGATCATTTTCCCCTTTTGGCGAACCGTGACTTTCGAATCGTCCGCCGTGACGGAATAGATTCCTGGATCGATATGCGTTCCGCCCAAAGTCACGGGAGTCGTGAACTCCATTTGTGCGGACGCTTCTTTAGAAGCATTGGCTGAAGTGGTGCGAGCTGCGAGAGCAGTCGCGAAAATCAACGCAACCAAAACCGCGAGTACCGAAGTTGCTTTACGGCGTGACATCGTTTCCCTCCTTGGTTTGACCTCACTCCTTGCACACGGTTAGACGAGAGGCGATTTGTGAGGAAAGCAAAATTGCGCGACACAGCACGAAAAATAATTGCGGAACATTTTTCCCGCGTGATGCGTATTGAATCTTTGTGGCGTGCCAGAAATCGGCACAACAAAAAAAAACGGAATTGCGCACGCTATCCGAATTTTGGAATACGCGCGTGAGTTCGCACTTTCGCATGTGTCATTTTTCGCACGGCCATTTTGGACCGCTCGCGTTGACACTCCTTTTGCCTGACCGCATAATCGCTCGACATGATTGGCCTGCTTCGCGGGAAATTAGTCGATAAGCGTCCGAACCAGATTCTGCTCGACGTAAGCGGCGTCGGATACCAGATTCAAATTCCGCTTTCTACTTTTGCCATGCTTGGCGCGCTGCATGGCGAAGCTACGCTGCTAATTCATACGCACGTGCGCGAGGATCAGCTGTCTCTTTATGGATTCTTGACCGCGCGCGAAAAACAGTGCTTCGAATTGCTGATCTCAGCATCGGGTGTGGGTCCTTCACTCGCGCTGAAAATTCTTTCGGGAATGGGTTTGGAAGATTTGGTCCCGGCGATTCGCAAAGGTGATGTGGCGCGGCTGGTGCTGATTCCGGGCGTCGGCAAGAAAACAGCGGAACGAATCGTGGTTGAGCTGCGCGACAAGCTGGCGGTTGTGGACGTGCGGGAAGCTGGAAAGCCCGCGCCGCGTTCGCAGCTGGAATCGGATGTTGCCTCCGCGCTTGTGAATCTCGGATACGATGCGAGATCGGTGGAACGAGCGATCGAGAAAGCGCGGCCGAACGCGGGCGCTGACTTTGAAACGCTGCTGAAAGCGTCGCTGCAGATTCTTGGAAGCGCCGCCATGCAAAAAAGCGCGCGGGCGGGCGGAGATTCGTAAATGCCGGAAGCCAAACGAACACCCGATCCGCGTAATCGAATCGTTTCCGGGCGCGCCTTTGATGAGGATGCACGAATCGAGGCGAGCGTCCGGCCGTCGAATTTCGGGGATTACATCGGCCAGGACCGCGTGAAAGAAAATCTGCAAATCGCCGTGGAAGCGGCGAGGGCGCGCGGCGAAGCGCTCGATCACGTACTGCTTTACGGGCCGCCCGGACTCGGAAAGACGACGCTCGCGCAGATTCTTGCGAACGAGATGGGATCGGCGATCAAAATCAGCTCGGGGCCACTGCTTGAGAAAAAGGGTGACCTGACCGCAGTGCTGACGTCACTCGATCCGCGCGATTTTTTCTTTCTGGACGAAATTCACCGGCTGCAGCCTGCGCTGGAAGAAATCTTGTATCCCGCAATGGAAGATTTTCGTGTGGATCTGATTATCGGGCAGGGGCCGGGCGCGCGCGTGCATCCATACCAGCTGAACCGATTCACGCTGATCGGCGCGACCACGCGCGCGGGGCTGATCATGGCGCCTCTGCGTTCGCGATTCGGCATCGTGCACCGGCTGGAGTTTTACACACCGGACGATCTGGAGAAAATCGTCACGCGGTCGGCGCAGATTCTGGGAATCACGATCGACAAAGATGGCGCGGCGGAAATTGCGCGACGCAGCCGCGGGACACCGCGCGTCGCGAATCGTTTGCTGCGAAGAGTGCGCGACTACGCGGAAGTTCGCGCGAAAGGCCACATCACGGTGGGAGTGGCTCGTGATTCTTTGGCGATGCTGGGCGTTGACGAATACGGTCTTGACGATATCGATCGCAACTTGATGCTGACGATCATACAGAAATACTCGGGCGGGCCGGTCGGGCTGAATACGATTGCCGCTTCACTCAGCGAGGAAGAAGACGCCATCGAAGAAATCTACGAGCCGTATCTGATGCAGCTCGGGCTCCTGGATCGCACGCAGCGCGGCCGCGTTGCGACGGCGCTTGCCTACAAGCATTTCGGCTTCGACGAACCTCGCCGGCAGCACGGGCTTTTCTGAGGCCATCATGCGTTCTCGAGTTCGCGTGTAGTTTGGCCTGTGGCCCGTAGCTTTCCTCTTGATCGATACCAA
>JASHRM010000126.1 GCA_030037315.1 Candidatus Acidiferrales bacterium | reverse complement strand
AACGGAATCATCGGCGGTGGAATTCGCGGCCAACAGGACATTTCTTATCAGGCGATGGACAAAATCACGAAGCAGGCGGTCGATATTATCCGGCAAGATCCCGCGGTCGCAAACGTGATGGCCTTCACCGGAGGCGGCTCGACGAACACCGGAAACGTGTTCATGGGCTTGAAACCGCTGAACCAGCGCAAGCTAAGTTCGAGCCAGGTGATCGATCGTCTGCGGCCGAAGCTAAACGCAATCATTGGCGCTCGCGTGATCCTCAATGCCTCGCAAGATCTGCGCATCGGCGGCCGGCAAAGCAACGCGCAATATCAATACACGATCCAGAGCGATAACTTGACCGATCTGGTGAAGTGGGGTCCGTTGCTTTTCGCGCAGATGAAGAAGATGAAGAATTTGACCGACGTTGACACCGATCAACAAAATAGCGGCCTGGAGGCGGACCTTGTCTACGACCGCGACACTGCCGCTCGCATGGGAATTACTCCCCAGCTGATCGATCAAACGCTCTACGAGGCATTCGGCCAGGCGCTGGTTTCAACGATGTATACCTCGCTGAACCAGTATTACGTCGTGATGGAAGTTGCCCCGCAATATTGGCAAAACCCTAGTGGACTCAATGATGTTTACGTACATCCCGAGACTGGCGGCGAGGTCCCTCTCAGTGCGATCACACACTACGAGCCAAGCACCGCCGCGCTTGCCGTGAACCATCAGGGTCAATTCCCTTCTGTTACGGTTTCGTTCAATCTCGCCCCGGGAGTCGCTCTCAGCCAGGCTTCGGATGAGATCAACGCCATGGAAGAACGCCTGGGCATGCCCGATACGATTCACGCCATGTTTTCCGGCACCCTGCAGGCCTATCAGCAATCGCTCTCCACGGAGCCGCTTCTGATCATAACGGCGCTCTTGGCTGTCTACATCGTTCTCGGAATTTTGTACGAAAGCCTGATTCATCCGATCACGATCCTTTCCACTCTTCCTTCGGCCGGCGTCGGAGCCGTGCTGGCCCTGATGGCGTTTCGTATCGATTTGAGCGTGATCGCTCTAATTGGCATCGTGCTGCTGATCGGAATCGTGAAAAAGAACGCGATTCTTATGATCGACTTCGCTCTCGCCGCCGAACGAAACGAAGGCAAAAGCTCGAAAGAGGCGATCTACCAGGCGTGCTTGCTGCGTTTCCGTCCCATTCTGATGACGACCATGGCCGCTCTACTCGGCGCGATGCCCCTGGCCCTTGGAACCGGCGTCGGCTCCGAATTGCGGCGGCCACTCGGAGTAACCATCGTCGGCGGCCTTATCTTCAGCCAGATGCTGACGCTTTATACGACGCCGGTCGTCTATCTCTACATGGACAAGATCAGTCTGTGGTGGCAGCGCTCTCACAGGAGAAAACTCGAAGCAGCCCCGCAGGCCACGGACTAAAAAATGTCAAAACCCTCGCGCAAATCAACCACAACCTTCGCGTTTCTGGGCGCGCTGATCCTTGCCGCGCTGACAGGCGCCGGATGCGACGTGGGCCCGAAGTATCACACGCCGACCGTGCAGACGCCCGCGGCCTACAAGGAAGTCACTCCACAAAATGCGAAGGACATCGACAACTGGAAGGCGGCGCAACCCAGCGATGCCGTGATGCGGGGGAATTGGTGGGAAGTTTTCAACGATCCCGAGTTGAATCAGCTCGAAGAACAAGCCACGAAGGCGAACCAGTCGATTGCGTCCGCGGCCGCAAGTTTCATGGCTGCGCGCGCAATGGTGAAAGAGGCGCGATCGCAATTGTTTCCCACCGTTAGCGTGAGTCCTTCGATCACATGGGAGCGCCAATCCTCGAATCTGAAAATTTTCAGCACCGGAACGGGAACCGGTACAGGCACAGGAACTGGCGGCACAGGAACCTCGGCGGCCGGAGCCTACACGGATTATTCGCTACCGTTTGACGCCACGTGGGTGCCCGACCTTTGGGGCAAGGTTCGCAATACGATCAAATCGAACGCCTACGCCGCGCAAGCCAGCGCCGCCGATCTCGCGAACACGCGCTTGAGCATTCAGGTCGAAGTCGCCGTCGACTATTTCGAGTTGCGCTCGGAAGATTCGCTGAGCCAGCTCCTAGGCACCACAGTGAAAGCCTACAGCGATTCACTCAACCTGAATCGGACGCTTTTCCAAACCGGCATTCAAAATGATGAAGCCGTCGCGCAAGCAGAAACGCAATATGAATCCACTCAGGCGCAGTATACGAACGTCGGAATTCTTCGCGCGCAATATGAACATGCCATCGCGATGCTGACGGGCCAGCCCGCGTCCACGTTTTCGATTCCTGTAAAGCCGCTCGAAGAGCCCACTCCGCCCATTCCGTTTGGTGTTCCATCCGAATTGCTCCAACGTAGGCCTGATATCGCAGCGTCGGAACGCCTGGTCGCGCAAGCGAATGCTCAAATCGGGATTGCGCGCTCGGCCTATTTCCCTACGTTGACCTTAAGTGCCTCGGGAGGATTCGAATCTTCGTCGATCTCAAATTGGTTTTCCTGGCCGAGCCGCTTCTGGTCCGTTGGCCCCTCGTTGGCTGAAACGATCTTCGATGCGGGCCTGCGAAAAGCCACCGTCGAGCAGTACCGCGCGCAGTATGACGAAACGGTGGCTAACTACCGCCAGACGGTTTTGGCCGCTTTTCAGGGGGTCGAGGATCAGCTGGCAGCCTTGCGGATTTTGTCGGAAGAAATTCAGCAGCAGGATACTGCGGTGAAATCCGCGCAGCGCAATTTAGACGTGGCCACTGACCGCTACCGGCTGGGTATCGATCCTTACCTCAACGTGATCACGGCGCAGACGACACTGCTCACCAACCAGCAAACGATCGTGACGCTGAAAGAACAGCAAGCTGTCGCAGCCGCTCAGCTCATCGAAGCGATTGGCGGCGGCTGGACTACCGGCCAAATGCCCTCGGCGGCAGCCGTTGCATCGGCCACACCGTAGCGTCGCTTGCCGGTTTCCCGTAGGGACGCGGCATGCCGTGTCCGGCACGATTCTGGCCTCTCTTTTGACCATTTGGCAGGAAGCCTCCAGCCTATTCGGCCTATGTCGATTCAGTGCAAAAGTTTATTCTGAGACGTGCCCGAAAATCCCGACGCTCAACGCAAGCCGTTGCTTCGCAAGGGTACGCTCCGATTCGTGGTTCTCTGGTCCCTCGTCGGACTGGCGCTCCTTTGGTTTCTCGCTGCGCTCACACTTGTGGCTGTGCGCTGGATCAACCCGCCAACCGCAGCGGTCCACATCGAGCGCCACTGGCAAGCCTGGATTAGCAACAAGCCTTACCAGGAGCGATACGAATTCGTTCCGTTGAGTCAAATCTCGCCCGATTTTCAGCACGCCGTGATCGCCGCGGAAGACGCGCGCTTCTACCAGCATCACGGCTTCGATTGGCACGCGATCCAGATCGCCGCGGAAGACGATATGCAAGGTGGCCGCCTGCGCGGAGGGTCCACTATCACGCAGCAACTGGTCAAGAATCTTTTCTTCGGCACCGGCCGCTCGATCCTCCGCAAGGGCGCCGAACTTACGCTTGTACCCGTCGCCGAATTGGTCCTCGGCAAGCGGCGTATTTTGGAGCTTTACCTCAACGTGGTCGAATGGGGACCTGGAGTTTACGGCGCGGAGTCAGCATCGCGCTACTACTACCGAATCTCGGCTCGAAGTATCGATCGAGACGAGGCGGCCCGGCTTGCCGCGATTCTGCCGTCGCCTCTCAAGCGCCGCCCCGACCGCATGAATCACTACAGCGAACTGATTGAGGAGCGCATGCGCCAAATGGGCTGGTAGCATGCAACACTAGCGAAGGCACCGCGAGT